>JAZQOH010000040.1:0-8332 GCA_045627725.1 Prevotella sp.
GGGGGGGGTAAAACCGAAAACTCCCTTCTGAAGATAAACCATAATTCAAGCTCTAAGCAGACAAGCATGATGCTATCCCTCGTGATGGCATTGTGTCTGTCTGCTTTTTTGATGTCTATGACCCCCTCTGTCTCCCCCGAAGGAGGAGAAAAGACCCACAAGGTAAAGAAGAAAAAAGAAAAGAAACCTAAGAAAGACAAGAAGGACAAGAAGCAGGAGCAGACTGCCCAACCTTTTAATGTCACCAATCAAGTAGGAGAACCAAAGCAACTGTAAGAAGACCATGAAAAACACGTTGCTTATCTTCTGCTTCGCTATCTTTATGGTCAGTTGTGAAAAGGCTGACCACGATGAGTCGTGCCCTGAAGAAACCATCCAGAGCAGAGCCTGCGAGGCAAATGACTCCACCGACACCACCAACCTGAACACCAACATCGAGACAGAAGGCTGGGGCGAGACCGTGAATGTGAATTTTTAAGAGAAAAGTGAACCAGGTCTGACCCCTCGGTCCACAAGAGAAAATCAATCTAAGCAAAATATATCATAGTTTGTTATGCGATTCCAAGAAGTTTTAGATAAGTTCCGTCTTACCTCGTTCACGGAGAAGGAGAAGGGAACACGCTTTGAGAGACTGATGAAACGATGGTTGCTGTCAGACCCTCGTTTCAATACGTTGAAGTATGTTTGGATGTGGGAGGAGTTCCCAGGTCGTAAGGACTTTGGAGGCTCCGACATAGGTATTGACCTTGTGGCAAAGACAGAGGATGGTGACTATTGGGCTATCCAATGCAAGTGCTATCAGGCAAGTGCTACCATAGACAAACCTGCTGTAGATAGTTTCATCGCTACGAGTGGCAAGACATTCGTAGATGCTGACACCTTGCAGACAGCATCCTTCTCTCATCGCCTCTGGATAAGCACCACAAACAAATGGGGTAATAACGCAGAGGAAACAATCCACAACCAGACACCACCTGTAAACCGTATTGGACTGAAGGATCTGGAAGACAGTCCTGTGGATTGGAAGAAACTTCTTGAAGGCTCGGAAGGAAAAGACGTAATCCTGCCGGGCAAGCAACTTCGCAAACATCAGCTTGAAGCTATCAGCAAGGCTCGCGAATACTACAAGGACCACGACAGAGGAAAGCTTATCATGGCTTGTGGCACAGGTAAGACCTTCACCTCGCTTCGTATGGCAGAGGATATGCTCGACGGGAAAGGTCTTGTGCTCTTCATGGTGCCAAGCATCGCCCTGCTCGGTCAGAGCCTTAATGACTGGATGGCAGATGCGAAGAGACCTATAAAGGCAGTATGTATCTGCTCTGACAACAAGGTGCAGAAGAACACCAACGAGAGTGACGACCTTGAATCAAGTGTTGTTGACCTCGCTCTCCCTGCATCAACGAATGCCATCACCGTGGCACGTCAGCTCAATTCATACAAGAAGCATGATGGCTTGACCGTTGTATTCTCTACATACCAGAGTATTGATGCCATCAGCGCAGCACAGAAGAGAGTCCTTGAAGACAACAACGGAGAGTATGGCATCTTTGACCTCATAGTATGTGACGAGGCACACCGCACCACAGGTATCATCTTTGATGAAAACGATGAGAGTGCATTCACCAAGATACACAACGATGCCAACGTGCAGGGCAGAAAGCGCCTATACATGACAGCCACACCTCGCCTTTATGGTAGTAGTGCGAAGGTGAAGGCAAGTCAGAAAGACCTTATCCTTTGCTCTATGGATGATGAGAGCATCTACGGCAAGGAGTTTCACAGGGTAAACTTCTCTTACGCTGTGGCAAATGGTCTGCTCACCGACTATAAGGTGTTCGTTCTTACCGTAGGAGAAGACGAAATGCCTAAGAACATCCTTGCACGAATAACCGATGCAAACCAGACTGAGTATAACTTCGATGACTCTTCAAAACTCGTTGGTGTCATCAATGGTCTGTCAAAAATTATTCGTGGCGATCAGGGCAAGACAGCAGAGGCAGACCCTGGCATAATGCGCAGAGCCTTAGCCTTCTGTAATGCTACAGGCAAGACTGGCAAATCAAAAGACAAACCAGGAAGCAGCACCATAGTGGCAAAGACCATGCCTATCATCAGCAGACTGCTTGATGAAAACCTTAACGAAGACGACAGAAGGGTTGTTGCCTCTGTATCGTGCCAGCATATTGATGGAAGCATGAACAGTCAGCAGCGCAACGAGATAATGCAATGGTTGAGGGAAGACAGCGACAATCCTCGTGAGTGCCGTGTAGTTACCAATGTGCGTTGCCTCTCCGAAGGTGTTGACGTTCCTGCCCTCGATGCAGTCCTCTTCCTCTCTGCAAGGAATAGTCAGGTGGATGTGGTGCAGTCAGTAGGTCGCGTGATGCGAAACTTCAAAGGCAAGAAATATGGCTATATCATCATACCTATTGTTACTCCTGCTGGTGTGAAGGCAGAGGATGCACTAAACAACAGCAAGACCTTTGAAGTGGTATGGCAGATTCTCAATGCCCTTCGTTCACATGATGACTCTTTCAATGCAGAGGTAAACAAGATAGCGTTGAACAAAGCACAGTCATCAAAGGTCATAGTTGGTGGCATGGGTATCGGTACAGGAAGCGATTCTGACTTTAGGGATAGCGATGGAGACTCACCAAGAGAACTGACCAACAAGGAAGTGGCGCGTCAGCTTGAACTTCAGTTTGAAGGCTATCAGGCTGGTATCTATGCAAAGCTTGTAGAGAAATGTGGTGACCGTTTCTATTGGGAGAACTGGGCAAAGGATATTGCCGTTGTAGCAACGAAATTCATAGAAAGAATAAGCCGCCTCGTAAGCAAGGGTGGACGATATGAAGAGCCTTTCACGGAGTTCCTTAATGGACTGAAGAAGAATCTCAACCCAAGTGTAGATACAGGACAGGCAGTAGAGATGCTTGCCCAGCATATGATATGCCGCCCTGTGTTCGATGCCTTGTTTGAGGACTATGAGTTTGTGAAGAACAACGCTGTCAGCATATCTATGCAGGGTATGCTCGATATACTGCATGATGAAGCGTTTGAGAAGGACACTGCATTGCTCGATTCTTTCTATCAGAGCGTGAAGATGAACGTGGGCGAGATAGACAACCTTGAAGGCAAGCAGACAATCATCAAGAATCTCTATGAGCAGTTCTTTAAGGGTGCCTTCCCTAAGACTGTGGATAGGCTCGGCATTGTCTATACACCTGTGGAGTGTGTTGACTTCATCATCCATAGTGTAGATGATATATTGAAGAAAGAGTTTGACACATCGCTGACCGATGAGAATGTGCATATCCTCGACCCATTCACAGGTACGGGCACTTTCATCACTCGTCTGCTGCAGAGTGGTTGCATCAAGCCTGAGGACTTGGAGAGAAAGTATCGCAAGGAGATACATTGCAATGAGCTTGTCTTGCTCGCGTATTATGTTGCCGACATCAACATAGAGAGTGTGTTCCATGACCTCACAAAGCGAAAGGAATATCTCCCATATGATGGCATCTGCCTTACCGATACATTCCAGACTACTGAGGGACAGGAGTATTCACTTACCGACCATTATTTCAATGAGAACATAGAGCGCATAAAGAAGGCAAGAAAGACTCCGCTGAAGGTTATCATCGGTAATCCTCCATATTCGGCAGGTCAAAAGAGTGCTAATGATAATGCACAGAATTTGGCATATCCACATCTTGATGAACATATTGCGAAGAGTTATGTTCAGCACTCAACAGCAACGAACAAGAACTCAACCTACGACACATACATCAAGGCTTTCCGATGGTCTTCTGATAGATTGGCGAAGGATGAAGGTGGAGTGATAGCTTTCATCAGTAATGGTGGTTGGCTTGATGGTAATGCTCAGGATGGATTCCGTCAATGCATAGAGCAGGAGTTTACAGATATCTATATTCTTAATCTTAGAGGAAACTGTAGAACAAGTGGTGAAATGCGTAGAAAAGAAGGAGATGGTGTGTTTGGACTTGGCTCTCGTACTCCTATCACGATAACCCTTCTTGTGAAGAATCCTGAGAAGATGGCACCAAAGGACAACAAGGCACACATACACTATCACGACATTGGTGACTACCTAAGTCGCGAGGATAAGCTTGCTCTTGTAAAAGGTTTTGGCAGCATATCTTCAGAACTTATCAAGTGGATAGATATTGAGCCAAACGAGAAGAATGACTGGATAAATCAGCGTGGTGGGGTGTTTGATCAATTTCCTTTGATTGGTGATAAAGGAGACAAAAACAATTCTCAAACATTTTTTCATCCTATTTACTCTAATGGTATAAAGACAAATAGAGACTGTTGGGATTACAATAGCTCCAAGCACAATGTAGAAGAAAACATTAAGTATTCCATAACTAATTATAACGAGGAAGTTGTTAGAATACAAGAACTATTAAAACAGGATGATGCTATTGATATCGCTGATACAATAAATTACGACACTTCTAAATTTGCATGGGATTACCAACAGAAAGAAGTGGATTTACCAAAAGGTAAACTTTATTCATTTAGTAAAGAACATATATGTGAGAGCATTTATCGTCCTTTCTTTAAGCAGCAATGTTATTATAAAAGGGAGATGATAAATCGTATGTACCAAACAGAATTGTACTATCCACATGGCACAAAAGAATTTCCATTAACAATATGTGTTAGTGGGGTTGGTGTAACAAAGCCTTTCTCTTGCTTGATGACTCCGATTCTTACTGATCTAGAATTTATAGGAAAATCCCAATGCTTCCCTCTCTACTACTACGAAGAAGTCAAGCAGGAGCAACTTACTTTGTTTGACGACCCAGCACAAGGCAAGTATCGCAAGAAGGATGGCATAACAGACTGGATATTGAAGGAGATGCGTCATCGTTATGCTACGAGGAACATAGACAAGGAGATGATTTTCTATTATGTCTATGGTCTGCTGCATAGTGAGGAATATCGCAGAGAGTTTGAGGCTGACCTGAAAAAGTCTTTGCCTCGCATCCCTATCGTGGATAAACTTGAAGACTTCCTCGCTTTCAGTAAGGCAGGAAAGAAACTTGCTGACCTTCACCTGAACTATGAGGAGGTGAAACCACATGATGCAGTTGAGGTGGTGTTCACAAGTTATAGACGACCAGAAGAGAACATAACGCCTCCTTGGGAAGATGCACCTATGATGGCAGCAGAGCCTTTCGGAGAGGAGCCTTACAAGTTCTACAGCGTGGAGAAGATGCGCTTCGCAAAGATGGATGGCACGGACAAGAACGGCAAGGCGAAGAAGGTGGATGACAAATCTGTTATCATCTATAACGCTGAGATTCGCATAGAGAACATTCCTGCCAAGGCATACGAGTATGTGGTGAACGGAAAGAGTGCCATAGAGTGGATAATGGAGCGCTATGCCGTGACGATAGATAAAAAGTCGGGCATAAAGAATGATCCTAATGACTGGAGTCGCGAGCACAAAGAGCCTCGCTATATCCTCGACCTGCTATTGAGCATCATAAACGTGAGTTGCCAGACCGTGGATTTGGTAAAGACTCTGCCACATCTGGACTGCTGCTCTGGTGGTAATAATGAGGAAGAAGAGACACGTGATAATGATGGTAAGATTTCATTGCATGATTTGAATGGCAAGAACATCATCTTTAATGGTGGTGTGCATATAGACACATTGATAAACAACCAAGGAACAGTAAATAACTAAGGAAATTAAAACAAACATAACGGAAGACTGACATCTTCATCAGAGGTACTTTCGAACTGGACACTCAAAAGTTGCTCCCTGTTGATGATGCATAGAAGTCCCGACGTGGTTAATAAAAAGACTACGGCGCGGATGGCTGTTGCATTGTTAGGGAGCAAGGTGAGTGTCCAAAACTTATGACCTGAAAGACCAAATGAGGCAATAAGCGTCCGTGCTTTTTTCAAGAAAGGAAAAGAGTATGGAAGAAGAAATGAAAGGCATAATATTCAATGCACCTGTATCAGTAGGCACTTTTGTCAAGGTAGAGAGTGGTTCTACCTATATCAAGAACAATTTCCCCAATGTGACTAAATACAATGAGAGAGAGGAGGATGAAAAGGAACTTAATGAAGCGAAGATGTCAAACCTAGAGAAAGCTTTGAGGGTGGTGGCTGAAATGGCAAATGAAGGATATTTCAAACCGCAGAAGAACTATATAGCTCCATATAGAGTGATAGTGGAGAATTACTCTCCTAGTATGGAAACAGCTGAGTTTTGCAGACTGATGGAAAGCAAGACTGACCTCTCGAAGGAATTGTTGCCTAAGAACGACAACATAAGAAGGATATACTTCGAGAAGGATAAATACCCTAACTGGCAGTTTTTAGGAGAAGGTGCAGAATGGACTCAAAGCGTAATAGATATTGCAACGGAAATGCTCAAAAGAATAAAGAAATAATGGTTACGGAATAGTAGTATTACCAAAACCATTACCAAGACAATTACCAAAATTACCAACCTCATCCCTCGACAGGATTAATTCTTGTCGAGGGATTTTTTTGTTCGTACCTTTGCTCTCGCAATAGTTCTTTGACATGTTGATACAAACAATCCTAAATACAATATTAATAACAATTAAAGGTCGTGGAAAGGCACGACGTAAAGCAAACAAAAAAATGGAAAAAGCAAGACGTATCGGTTTCGTGATCTCCGTGTGGGGACATGATCTCTTCGCTATCACTTTCTGCTTTGCGAAAGGTGATTATGACGGATGATTGACAATTGACAATTGACGATTGACAATTAGACATTAACAATTAAACATTAACATTAAAAGCACTTTACCCCTCAAGTGTATAAAAGAGGGGCTAAATTATGAAGATTAAAGTAGTTATTAGTGTGCTGGATGCCGTAAGGAGTGGCATCAGCAAGTCCACAGGAAACGAGTGGAAGAGTCAGGAGTTTGTGGGTCGCTATAAGGAGGAGGATGGCACGGAAGGTACCATCGCAATCTCTACGATGAACCACGATGTTATCAAGGTGTTGGAGACATGCTCTGTGGGCAATGAGGTGTTGCTCGATGTTGCATTTGCCAGCAAGGCGCGTGTGTTTACTCGCAAGGATGGTACGGAGGGTGTTATCAGAAGCACGGAGTGTTATGTGAAAAGCATAGAGCCGCTGACGTTCTAGACCACGGATTTTTTTAAACGAACACGAATCTCACGAAGGTAAGAGCTCGGCGGCCGAAGGGAAAGCCAATAGACACGAATATTATAGCTTCTGCGAAGCTTATCTGTGAAAATCTGTGAGATTCTTTCTCCGCTACGCTATGAAAGCGTCTCCTTCGTCGCCGAGCGAGTGGTCGAAAAAAAAGAAAAAAAGAGATTCGTGAAGATTCGTGAGATTAGTGTTCGAAAAAAAGAAAATTCATGATAATTCGCGGGTCATTTACGGTAATTTACGTTAGAAAAATAAAGCCTACGGCGTTACGTAAATGCTCGTGAATTAACCGCGAATTTATTCGTAAATTATTTTAAATTATTATGATAACAGAAGTATTTGATAACGTCTTACTCACCGTGAATCGTGAGGAGGGCGTGAGTATAGAAGGAACGAAGCGTAGCGGAACGGGTATCTATGACTCGGCTAAGAAATCGTTCGTGTTTTCTCCAAGACCAAGCAGGGTGAAGTCGGCTTCGAAGAACGACACTGTGTATGGCGGTGACCATATCAACATTCGTTTACAGAAGGCTGGTGGGTATCGCGCTACTATCATGATACCTGCTAACTTCAACCTTGAGGAACTGAGACCTGTCCTTGTGGCAGAGATTCAGGATGGGTTGACAAAGATAAAGGAGGGGGCATGATAAGTTACGGACAGAATATTAAGTCAGCGATTCTCCCTTGCGACGAGGCGGCATTCAACAGGATAGTGGATTCGCCTGAGGTGGAAAGGCTCTGCAGTATGATAGCTGCGGAGCCTGACCATAAGAAGCAGGGGGAGATGAAGAGGGGCTTGCCTTTCTTCTGCTTCCATGCCTCGTTCAGGGGAAAGAGAAGAGTGGTGCAGGATGCTATTCCTTCGGGCTTCGCTATGATTGACATTGATGGGATTGAGAATCCTCAACAAGTGTGGGAAGAGATAGAGCCGAGGAAGGATGAGTTGGAGATTGTGCTGGCGCATCAGACTCCTTCCCTTAAAGGTCTCCGCCTCGTTTTCGTCATTCCAGAAGGAATGACTCTCGTTGAAGCTCAGCAATGGGTGGCGGGGAAACTGAAGCTGGAGAATGTGGATACTGTTGTGAAGGATTTGGCAAGATGCAGTTTTGCCGTGCCGAGGTCTTATAT
>JAZQOH010000041.1:0-6426 GCA_045627725.1 Prevotella sp.
ATGAATCACTAAACGAAAAAATTATATCAATAAATTATATTAATATAATATATATATTATCGCACGCCTTTAGGACTTGAGCCGTAAAATAGGGGGTGTTTGTCACAAATTCACATGTCACAAATTCACAAAATTAAAAAATCGAGGAAATCCCTTTGTCCTTTTAAAAGAAATCAGTATCTTTGCAAAAATTAAAATCCCCCACAAGAAGCGGGGATAACAAACTGACTAATACCAATCTCCCTATGCCCCTCACTCCCGAACAGATAGCGAAGATACGCGAGAAAGAAGAGTCGCTGGATGAAGCCCATCGTCGCAATCCCCTCAATGATTACACTGAGGGGTGGTTCCACATCACCCTCAACGTGCGCAAGGAATCGCCTATCCTCGGTCGTGTCATCGGCGATGCCGCAGCCCCCGATGATGCCGCCAATGCCCCTAGGTGTGTCCTCACCAAACTGGGTGAGGGGGTGGAGAAAAGCTGGAATGCTAATCCCTCCTTTTATCCAGGGATAGAAAATCTAGCTTTTCAGGTGATGCCTGATCACGTACATGGACTCGTACATCTGAAGCCGGGGAACAAGAAGCACCTTGGGCAGATAGTGTATGGATTCATGGTGGGCTGCACCCATGCCTATTGGGACACGCTGGGCATCCCTTGGCGCGAGATGACGTACGTGAAAGGTGCCCGTGCACCGGAATGGCAGGACCCCGACCACACGCGCTCCCTGCGCGGCCCTGCTCTCTTCACTCGCGGCTATAACGATGTGGAGGCAGTGACGGAAGAGGAGATAGAGATAAAGCGCGAGTATATCCGCAACAATCCGCGCAAGCTGCTCATCACACGAAGCAAGCGCGACAGCTTCTCCTCTCGGCTCGGCGCTCTTTGACTTACTGATACAAACAATGCTCTATACATTATTAATAACAATTAAAGGTCGTGGAAAGGCACGACGTAAATATATAAAAGGTAATGGATATTCAATTATTCAAAAGTCCACAATTCGGTGAATTGCGTGGACTTAACTATAAAGGTGAGGCTTGGCTGATGGGGACTGATGTTGCCCGAAGGCTCGGCTACACAAATCCTCAGAAAGCTATCCGCGATCATATAGATGACGAGGACAAGACGCTGAACGAATCGTTCACCGTAAACGGAACGATCCCTGTATTGATTAATGAGAGCGGGCTTTACTCACTGATCCTTTGCTCTAAGTTGCCTAAGGCGCGAGAGTTCAAGCATTGGGTGACGAGCGAGGGACAGGAGTATTTCGTCAATGGGTTTATGTCTGGAAGATTCACTCTGAATTGATGATTAACAATGGACGATTGACAATTGACAATTGACGATTGACGATTGACAATTGATTGAAACAATTAAAAGCGACGAGGTCGCGTCAGTTAATTCTGATGCGACCTCGTAGTTGTTGTACATTGTACATTGTACATGCTTTTATTTGCTGATATACTTCTTGCCGTTCTTTATCACCATGCCCTTGTATGAGCTGCTGACGCGTTGACCGCTGATGTTGCGGATAACGTTGTCGTAGGTGGCTGGGCGAGCGATGTGGATAGGGAGGATGCCGTCAGCGGCTTCGAGGGAAGATCCGTCGATGTATGACTTCTCATTCACGAAGAAGAGGGTGAGCTGCAAAGGCTTGGCAGCGATGGTCTTGGTGTATGAGTAGTTGTAAACGGTGTTGCCTGTGGTGGTGATGGTAGATTTCATGTTGAAGACACCGCCAGAGGTGTATTCTACTTCCATATCGACGAGGGACCCTGCCATGTCGGTCTTGAAGGTGTCCCAGTTGAAGTTGCTGGTGCATCCTGTGTTAGAACCAGAGGTGTTGTCCCAGTTGTCGCAGCGGAGACCGAAGTACTCGGTGTAGCCAGAGGCGCCGTGGGTGGTGCTGGCTCCGTAGAGGCACCAGTTGTCATAGTTCTGAGCCTTGTCGGAATAGTTGTAGAAGCGGAACTTCATCTTCTCTCCGGCATTGATGACGTAGCTATCCTTCGAGAAGTTAGACCACCATCCTGCGGTGAGATTCTTCGAGGTGGATACAGGGTAATATGTTGGGACAGTGGCTATAGTGCCAGCATCCACGGTGATGTTGTATTGCTTGGAATATACATAACCGTCCTTCTCGATGTTCATCGTCATGGTGACAGCGCCGTTGCCCTTTACGATACCCTTGGAGGTCATTATGCTCTCATCGCTTGATGTCCACGAAATCTTGGCACCGAGGAGGCCAGCAGGGAAGGTGACATCCTTCTTAACGGTACCGCCATTGATGAATGGAGCGGAGGTTCTGTCGTAGGTGTATTTGATGGCAGCCTTGGCATCAGCCTTCACAGCCCATACGTTCTGCTGACGGGTGAAGGTCTTCTGGCCGATGGTGATGCTGCCGCTTGATGAAGAGCATGCAGAGATGCAGAGAGCCTTGATGTTGGAATAGTCGATGGTCTGGCGCACGAGAACACCTTTATATACTACGCCTGCGATGGTGAGGGAGATGAAGTCGGTGCCTGCGGTGCGAGTCCATGTGCCTGTAGCGCTGCCTGTGATTTTACCATCGGCGGTGAGCTCGATGTCAACAGGCTTCTCGTAGGCGAGGTTTTTCGTATCCTGGTTGTACTCATGGCGCATGAACTGATAGTTGCCGGCAATCTCAGAGTCGTCGATGGATGCCTTAGTGGCGATGTCGTCATTCGTTATTGTCTCGCCAGAGAACTCGAAAGGCGCTGCCATAATCCATCCATCCTGATTGAGGAAGAGCTGATGAACGCGCACCTCGTGGCCCTCATGACCAATGGTGGAGCGAGTGTGATAAACGACGAATGAGCGACCGAGATGGTCTGTCATGGCAGAGTTGTGTCCCTGGGCAATCTCAGCGTGAGGCATGAGCTGCCATTTGTATCCACCCATGAGGAGCATACCGCGACCATCATTGGCACTCGCGCTGTAGTTCATTCTGTAGGCATTGTAGATGGCAGAGGTGCCGTATGGGTCCTTGTATGGTCCGTCAGGCTTCTCGGAACGGAAGATACGCATCTGATAGCCACCAGTTGTCTCCAGTCCGCCATAGCTCATGAAGAGATAGTAGTACTTGCCAATCTTCTCTATATAGCTTGCCTCGCCGGAAGAATAGTAGCCTCCAGCAATCTTCTTGCCGAAATACTCATCGGAAGTGGCAGCGCTGCCCGAGCCTGTGTTAGGGAACTTATACTCATAGTCGCGAAGACCGTTTTCCTTATTGAGGCGAAGCATGAAGATACCACCAGACCATGAGCCGTAGGACATCCAGAGATTGTCCTCCTCATCATAGAAGACGCAAGGGTCGATACAGTTAGGCCATGTGTTACCGTAGTTGCCACTTGGGGCATATTTCGATGGAAGCGAAGTGCGACCTGTAGCAATGGCGAAGTCGGTCTGCTTCCAGTCAGCAGTCTTTGTGAAGCCAACGTGGTCCCATTTGCCTGCGAAGCCAGAGAAAACTACAGGACCCTGATACATCCAAGGACCCTCAGGCTTATCGGAAGTGAGGCAGACGATGACGGAGCACCAGTCGGGACTGTTGATGCTCATATACATGCACCATTTCTTCATCGTCTTGTTCCAGATGACGTCAGCAGCCCACTGGTTGCCCCTGATAGTGGCATCGCTGCGCTGCCAGTCGTGGGCATTGAAATTGCCGAAATCAACTTCCTCACCGTTGCAGTTCTTCACCTTCGTTACGGCGTGAGTGTCGTAGGCTTTGGCATAGTTGACGCGCTGACCGCTAAGGTTGCAGAAGAGGGAGCTTGTTGCCGTGGTGGAATTCTCGTAAGCACCCCATGTGGTCCACTGCTGATAGTTCTTTGCAGCAGTAGTCTTGCCATGTCCGAGATGTGAGCCATAGATATAATATACGGGACTGGCAGGATTGGAGATAGAGTCGATGAAGATGGAAGGGTCATGGCAGAGATTACCCTGACGGGTGATGCTCTTGAGTGTGTATGCACTTTTAAGGTCTGTGTCGGTGAGAGGTGTCTGTGCAAGCATCGTGAGGGATGAGAGACAGAGAATGGAGCATAGTAATGATTTCAGCATAGTTGAGTTATTAGTATCTTGGTGTAGTTATAATTGGTGGCAAAGTTATTACTTTTTTTTGATACTGACAATTCTTTTAACAAAAAAACGTCTTTTTCTTTGTCGGCAGACTTTTTTTTATTATTTTTGCAATCGCAAGTACTATGCTATGATAATGAAATAAACTGAATATTTAATTAAAACCTAACTGATGAAAAAGAAAATGCTTCTTGCATCGTTGGCTCTGGCTGCCTCTATGGGCTCTTTCGCGCAGACCAATGAGATGATTATTCAGGCAAAAAAGCCTGGTGCTCCAATCCAGAACACTATGTATGGTATATTCTTTGAGGATATCAACTATGCTGCTGACGGTGGACTGTATGCTGAGATGGTGATGAACCGCTCTTTTGAATTTCCTAACAACTTCGCAGGATGGGATATCTCAGGAAAAGTGAGCCTGCAGAATGATGGCCCTTTCGATAAGAATCCTCACTATGTGCGCCTCGCTCCTTCGGGACATGCTCATAAGCATACGATGATTGAGAACAGCGGTTTCATGGGTATGGGCGTGAAGAAGGATGCAGAATATCGCTTCTCCGTATGGGCTCGCTGTCCACAAGGCGGCAGTTCGAAGATATATGTTGACCTCGTGGAGAACGCAACGATGCAGGATGACCAGAAGATTGGCAATGGTGGCATCGACGTTTCCGGTAAGGAATGGAAGAAGTATCAGGTGGTTATCAAGGCTCGCAAGACTCTCGACAAGGCTCATCTCCGCGTGTGGGGTGACGCTAAGAACACTACCGATATAGAGCATGTATCGCTCTTCCCTGTAGATACATGGAAGGGTCGCGAGAATGGTATGCGTAAGGACCTCGCTCAGGCTCTCAACGATATGAAGCCTGGCATCTTCCGTTTCCCTGGTGGATGTATCGTGGAGGGTACTGACCTTGAGAGCCGTTATCAGTGGAAGAACAGCGTAGGTCCTGTGGAGAATCGTCCTCTCAACGAGAATCGCTGGCACTATACCTTCACTCATCGCTATTTCCCTAACTATTATCAGTCGTATGGTCTTGGATTCTTCGAGTATTTCCAGCTCTGTGAAGACTTCGGCTGTGAGGCTCTGCCTGTAATCTCTTGCGGTCTTGCTTGCCAGTTCCAGAATGAGATAAAGGATGAGGCACACGTGCATGTGGCTCTCGACGACCTCGACCCATATATCCAGGATGCTCTCGACCTCATCGAGTTTGCTAATGGTGACGTAACGACAAAGTGGGGTAAGGTGCGTGCTGACATGGGCCATCCAGCTCCTTTCAACCTCAAGTTCCTCGGCGTAGGCAATGAGCAGTGGGACTATAAGGATAATCCTGCATTCACAGCGCGTCTGAAGAAGTTCATGGATGTATTGAAGAAGCAGCATCCAGAGATTAAGTATATCGGCACAACAGGTCCTGACTCAGAGGGCGAGAAGTTTGATATCCTCCAGCCAAAGATGAAGGAGCTGAAGGTTGACCTCTACGATGAGCACTTCTATCGTCCAGAGTCATGGTTCCTCGATGCTAAGAATCGTCATCGCTATGATAACTATGACCGTAAGGGTCCAAAGATTTTCGCTGGTGAGTATGCTTGCCACGGAAAGGGAAAGAAGTGGAATCACTTCAACGCAGCTCTCCTTGAGGCTGCCTTCATGACTGGCTATGAGCGTAATGCTGACATCGTTCACATGGCTACATACGCTCCTCTCTTCGCTCACGTAGAGGGATGGCAGTGGCGTCCTGATGCTATCTGGTTTGACAATCTCCGTTCATTCAAGTCTTGCTCATACTATGTGCAGTCGCTCTATGCTCACTATAAGGGCACAAATGTTCTTCCTCTCACTATGAACAAGAAGGTTGTGGCTGGCGATGAGGACCAGAACGGTCTCTTCGCTACTGCTTGTATCGACAAGACAACGGGTGAGTATATCGTGAAGATCGCGAATATCAGCAACTCTGCACAGCCTGTGAAGCTCAACCTCAAGGGCATCAAGGGTCTCACCTCGGGTAAGGTTATCACTCTCCACTCTGATAAGCCTACAGCAGAGAACACTCTCGACAACCCTACAGCCATCGTTCCTCAGGAGAAGGCTATCGAGGTTAGCGGCACTGTTCTCGATACAGAGGTGCCAGCACAGACCTTCGCTGTGTATGTGTTGAAGTAAGAAATATATGAATACGAAAAGGGGTCGTGTCAAAAGTAACTGGCACGACCTCTTTTTGGTTTTATACGTCATATATCTTTGAAGGGGCACATTTTTAGGCTGCTATCCTAAAATTGCGATTTTTAGCTTCGAGGCGCGTTATATGAGGTCTATTAGG
>JAZQOH010000042.1:0-87896 GCA_045627725.1 Prevotella sp.
AACTACTAAAGGAAATGACAGAATCACCACCCGAAAACGCAGAAGAATAACTAAAGGGGCTTACCATATAGAGAATATAGCCCAGCCTCTTATATTCAAGAGGTTGGGATAGGTGAGTTTTGGTTTAGCGGACAGTAATAATAATTAATGTATTTTTCAAGTTATTCATGTTTCAAAATTCAAGGAGTTAAGAAGCGATAAATCCTTCAACTCCTTAACTCCAGAATAAACGGATTATTTCTTCACCGTAAACTTCATTTTCCAGACACGGGCACCATTAGCTGGCACGGTCATAGAAACGAAGTCGTCAGCCTTGATTTCCATGCTCTGCTTCTCGCCAGAGAGAAGGTCTGTTGCCTGATACTTCTTCTCTGGAATCTGAAGATACTCTATCATGTGGGCAGGAATGCGAACCTTGATATCTGCTTCATTTTCAGCAAAATTGGAAACAACGAAGAGCATCTCCCCACCCTTCTTGCGGAAGAAGGCATACTGCTTCTCATTGTCGAAAGACTCACTGCGAGGGTTGACATACATTACATCATAGAAGTCACCATCCACAGCACTCTCCTTACGAGCAATCTGCATTGTCTTCACGTGAAGGTCATAGATAGCCTTCTCCTCATCGGTAAGCTCATCAGAAGCAGCACGGCAAAGTGTGTCGATGCTCCAGTAGTCAAAGATGGTAGTACGACCATCCTGACCGGAGAAGCCTTCCTTGTCCATACCCTTCTCGCCATATTCCTCACCAGCATAGAGCATGAAAGGACTTTGCTTCATAAGCACGGAAGCCACCATGGCAGGAATACCCTTGCGAGCAGAACCAGCGAAGAAGTCGGAAGCGATACGCTGCTCATCGTGATTCTCAAGGAAATAGAGCATGTGGCTGTTGATATCATCCACGCTCTGCCAGTTCTGGGTGATGCAATGAGCTGGAGCATAACCGCAAGTAACGGCACGCATAGCATCATACATTCCAACCTTATCATAGAGATAATCGAAGCCAGAAGCGATATAGTTGCGGTATTCAGCAGGATTATACACCTCACCGATGAATATAACCTCAGGATTTGCAGCCTTCACCTTCGCTGTGGCGTATGCCCAGAAGGCAGCAGGCACCATCTCAGCCATATCACAACGGAAACCATCAACGCCCTTCTTCAACCAGAAAAGCAGAATAGCTGTCATCTTCTTCCATGTGTCAGGAATAGGGTCGAAGTGTCCGAAGTTAGTCCAATAGTCCTTACCATAGTTCAGCTTGACGGTCTCATACCAGTCATTTTGTCCAGGATGATTGCCGAAGCAGTCATTACCCGTAGCGCGACATGGGAACTCATCATAGTCCTGCTTGTCGAAATAAGGTTCGAAATGACAACCTGGGCAATAATAGAAGTTATTCTGTGGAGAGAAGCCCTCAGAAGTGATATCGTTGGAACCGAGGTCCTTCACGCCCTTTGGCTTGGCAATAGACTTATACTGGCGAGCAACATGATTAGGCACGAAGTCGATAATCATCTTAAGACCAGCCTTATGAGTGCGCTGCACCAGTGCCTCAAACTCCTCCATTCGCTTATCTACATTGACAGCGAGGTCTGGATCGATGTCGTAATAGTCGCAGATTGCGTAAGGAGAGCCTGCCTTACCCTTCACCACAGCAGGATGCTGGGTAGGAATGCCATTGGCAGAGAAATCCGTCTGAGTAGCATGACGGATAACACCTGTGTACCAGATATGCGAGATACCCATAGACTTGATAGCCTTGAGAGTCTTCGCATCGAAGTCAGCAAGTTTACCAGTACCATTTTCGGCAACCGTACCCCACTCCTTACGAGTGGTGTTGCGATTGCCGAAAAGACGGGTAAATACTTGATAAATAATTATTTTATCAGTCATAATAATTTACGAAATACCCTGAATAGTAACGCCTTCAACGCCCTTGGCGATCTTAGCGATCATGCCCTGAAGAGCCTTGCCAGGACCACACTCAACGAAATCAGTAGCGCCATCAGCCATCATCTGCTGCACCTCGTATGTCCACTTAACAGGAGCTGTGAGCTGAGCGATGAGGTTCTGCTTGATTTCGTTAGCATCGGTGTGAGCCTTTGCGTCAACATTCTGATATACAGGGATACGTGGAGTCTTGAACTCTGTAGCCTCGATAGCAGCCTGGAGCTCATCCTTTGCTGGCTGCATGAGTGGAGAATGGAATGCACCACCTACAGGGAGAGGGAGAGCACGCTTAGCACCAGCAGCCTTGAGAGCTTCACAAGCCTCGTTGATAGCCTCTACGTTACCAGAGATAACGAGCTGACCTGGGTTGTTGTAGTTAGCAGGAACAACGATATTGCCGTCCTTTGAGATACCTGCGCAAATCTCCTCAATCTGTGAATCAGCAAGACCGATGATAGCTGCCATAGTAGAAGGAGCAGCCTCACAAGCCTTCTGCATAGCCATAGCACGCTGTGAAACGAGCTTAAGACCATCCTCGAAGCTGAGTGCACCAGCAGCAACGAGTGCTGAGAACTCACCGAGAGAGTGACCTGCAACCATCTCTGCGTCAAACTCCTCACCGAGAGTCATAGCCTTGATTACAGAGTGAAGGAACACAGCAGGCTGAGTAACCTTTGTCTGCTTCAGTTCCTCTGCAGTACCCTCAAACATTATCTTTGTGATCTCGAAACCGAGAATCTCATTTGCCTTATCGAAAAGCTCCTTTGCAAGAGCGTTGTTATCATAAAGGTCCTTGCCCATACCTGTGAACTGGGCACCCTGACCAGGGAATACAAATGCTTTCATCTTGTTATTTACAATGTACAATGTAAAAATTAAAATTCTGGGTTATCTGCCATTCCCAATTCTCCCCTATAGGGGGAGTTAGAGGGGGCTTCTTAATTAAAAAAAGTCCCACCAGAGTCTTCTGTGTGGGACTTTTCATATTTCATATTAAAATTACTCAGCAACTTCTTCAGCAACTGGAGCCTCCTCAACTGCTGGAGCCTCAACTGCTGCAGGAGCAGCGTTCTCAGCAACAACTGTTACAGGAACCTCTACGCGTACCTCCTTGTGGAAGATGAGAGTAGCAACGCTCTCGCCAACCATCTTGATATCCTTCATGATAACGCGCTTGCGATCAATCTCAAGACCCTTCTTAGCGAGCTCCTCAGCAACGGTAGCTGCGTTTACAGAGCCATAGAGCTGACCTGTAGCAGAAACCTTAGCCTCGATAGTGAGAGCAACACCCTCGAACTTAGCAGCCTCAGCCTTAGCGTTCTCAAGGAGAACAGCGAGCTTGTGAGCCTGCTGCTTGAGGTTCTCAGCGAGTACCTTCTTAGCAGATGGAGATGCGATAACAGCCTTACCTGTTGGGATGAGGTAGTTACGGCCATAACCGTTCTTTACGGTAACGATATCGTTCTTGTATCCAAGACCGATGATATCTTCTTTAAGTATAATTTCCATTGTGTAATCTCCTTTCTAAAAATTATTTCATAAGATCGGTTACATAAGGAAGCAGTGCGATCTGGCGAGCACGCTTTACAGCCTGAGCCACACGACGCTGATACTTCAAAGATGTACCTGTGATACGACGTGGAAGGATCTTACCCTGCTCGTTCAAGAACTTCTTGAGGAACTCAGGATCCTTGTAGTCGATATACTTAATGCCACTCTTCTTGAAACGGCAATACTTCTTCTTCTTTGTGTCGATAGAAGGAGCTGTCAAATAACGGATTTCTGTATTTTCTGCCATGGTTTAAGCCTCCTCTTTTTTAGCAAGCTTAGCGCGACGCTTCTCAGCATAAGCAGAAGCATACTTGTCAAGCTTAACAGTCATGAAACGAATAACCTTCTCCTCGCGACGATAAGCTGTCTCGAGTGAAGCAACTACTGTAGGCTCAGCCTTGAACTCTACGAGGAAATAGAAACCTGTTGACTTCTTGTCGATAGCGTAAGCCATCTTCTTAAGGCCCCAGCTCTCCTCGTTCAGGATCTCAGCACCTTTGTCTGCGAGAACCTTCTTGAACTTTGCAACAGTCTCCTTTGTCTGCTCATCAGACAAAACGGGAGTCAAGATGAAGACTGTTTCGTAATGATTCATCATTGTTTTGTAATGATTTAAATTAATAAATAAATAATGTGTAAAATGAAGGCATAATCGCATGCCTACAAATTTGCGGGTGCAAAAGTACTACTTTTTTTTGACATACCCAAATCTTTTTCATCTTTTCTCTCAATTCTTTTTGTTTTTACTTAATATTTTTGTACTTTTGCACTCCAAATGGCAAAGGATAAGACAGCATACGTCTGCAGTAATTGCGGACAGGAGTCTGCCAAGTGGATTGGAAAATGTCCATCTTGCGGACAATGGAATACGTATCAGGAGATACGCATTAGCACCGACAATGGCCAGCAGAGCGCCCGTTCGGCAGCAAAAAAACTTGCTGCATCCCGCGACAATGCCATGCATATGCCATCCTTTGCAAAGACAGGCGACCATTCTTCCCGCGCTGTAAGTCTCAGAAACATATCCACTCACGATGAACCTCGCATGACAACCCACGATACGGAGTTTGACCGTGTTCTGGGCGGTGGTCTCGTTCCCGGAAGCATCATCCTTCTTGGCGGCGACCCTGGCATAGGAAAGAGTACGCTGACCTTGCAGACCATCATGAACATGAAGGAGCGCCGCGTGCTTTATGTGAGCGGTGAGGAAAGTGCCCATCAGTTGAAGATGCGAGCTGAGCGTCTCTCAGGTCAGAAGGACGTTGATAACGTGATGATTCTCTGCGAGACAAACCTTGAGACTATCTTTGAGCAGACAGAGGAGGTAATGCCAGAACTCATCATCATCGACTCCATTCAGACGATGGAGACGGCTGCAGTAGAGTCGGCACCTGGCAGTATCACGCAGATACGCGAATGTGCCTCTGCCCTACTCCGTTTCTCCAAGACGAGTGGCATCCCTGTCATCCTCATCGGTCATATCAACAAGGAGGGCTCCATAGCTGGTCCTAAGATTCTGGAGCATATCGTCGATACTGTCATTCAGTTTGAGGGTGACCGTCAGAATATCTACCGCATCCTGCGAAGCATAAAGAACCGTTTCGGCTCTACATCAGAACTCGGCATCTACGAGATGCAGCAGAACGGATTGCGACCTGTTTCCAATCCATCAGAACTGCTCCTCAGCGAAGACCGCGAGGGAATGTCGGGCGTTGCAATATCTGCCGCAATAGAGGGTATGCGACCATTCCTCGTTGAGACACAGGCACTTGTATCCACGGCTGCCTATGGCACTCCACAACGCTCCGCAACTGGCTTTGACCAGCGTCGCCTCAATATGCTTCTTGCCGTTCTGGAGAAGCGAGTAGGCTTCAAACTCATACAGAAAGACGTGTTCATCAACATTGCCGGTGGACTTCGAGTGACGGATATGGCTATGGACCTCTCCATCCTCGCTGCCGTCATCTCCAGCAATGTTGACACACCATTAGAACAAGGCTGGTGCATGTGTGGCGAGATTGGTCTCAGCGGAGAGGTACGCACAGTAAACCGCATCGAGCAACGTATTCAGGAGGCTGAGAAACTTGGCTTCACCGACATAATAATACCGAAAAGAAATGCCACAGCGCTCAAAGGCAAGGACTTCGGCATCAAGATTCACCCTGTCAGGAAGGTGGAGGAAGCCTTGAGGTTGCTGTTTGGATAGCCCCTCTCCCCTTTTCTGTCACATACTCCGATGTTATCAACATCGGACTACCCCGCGAGGGGGAGGGAGTAGTTAGGAAAAGAGCGACATTTCCCCCTAATAATAAAGTTACAAATTACAAGATAAAATATACAACAACAAAAGGATAATATTATGGTAAAGATTACAAAAGAGGCTGCTCTCAGATATCATGAGACCGGCCGTCCAGGAAAGATTGAGGTAATGCCAACAAAGCCTTACCGCACTCAGACAGATCTCTCGCTCGCCTATTCGCCAGGCGTTGCTTTCCCATGTCTTGAGATTCAGGAAACACCCGATTCTGCATACAAATATACAGATAAAGGCAATCTCGTAGCAGTTATCTCCAACGGTACAGCTGTGCTCGGTCTCGGCGATATCGGCGCTATGTCCGGCAAGCCAGTAATGGAGGGTAAGGGTCTGCTCTTCAAAATCTATGGCGGTGTTGACGTATTCGACATCGAGGTGGATGAGAAGGACCCAGAGAAGTTCTGCGAGGCAGTTGAGAAGATTGCCCCTACCTTCGGTGGTATCAACCTTGAGGACATCAAGGCTCCTGAGTGTTTCTATATCGAGGACCGCCTGAAGAAGTCCCTCGACATCCCTGTGATGCACGATGACCAGCACGGCACAGCCATCATCTCTTCTGCAGGTCTTCTCAATGCCCTTGAGGTGGCAGGCAAGAAGATTGAAGATGTGAAGATTGTCGTTTCCGGTGCAGGTGCTGCTGCCATCATGTGTACTAAGCTCTATGTTTCGCTCGGTGCTCGCCGTGAGAACATCCTGATGCTTGACTCAAAGGGTGTCATCACCGACGACCGTCCTAACCTCACAGAGCAGAAGGCATTCTTCGCTACAGCTCGTCGCGATGCTCACACTCTCGAAGAGGCTATGCGCGGTGCTGACGTATTCCTCGGTCTCTCAAAGGGTAATGTCGTTTCTCAGGATATGATCCGCTCAATGGCTGACCACCCAATCGTGTTCGCTTGCGCTAACCCTACACCAGAGATTTCCTACGAGGAAGCTATGGCAGCCCGCCCTGACGTACTCATGTCAACAGGCCGCTCTGACTATCCTAACCAGATAAACAACGTAATCGGTTTCCCTTACATCTTCCGTGGCGCCCTCGACGTACAGGCAAAGGCTATCAACGAGGAGATGAAGATTGCAGCCGTTCATGCTATCGCCGACCTTGCAAAGCAGCCTGTTCCTGAGGTTGTTAATAAGGTATATAACGTAAGCAACCTCACCTTCGGTCCAGACTATTTCATTCCAAAACCTGTTGATCCACGCCTTATCACAGAGGTATCTGCTGCCGTTGCCAAGGCTGCCATGGAAAGTGGTGTTGCCCGCAAGCATATCGCCGACTGGGATGAGTACAAGCGTGAGCTTCGTCTGCGTATGGGACAGGAGACAAGCGTTACCCAGCAGCTCTATGAGACAGCTCGCCAGCACCCACAGCGCGTTGTATTCGCTGAAGGTCTTCACCCAACAATGATTAAGGCTGCCGTTCAGGCAAAGCAGGAAGGTCTCTGCTATCCTATCCTTCTCGGCAACGAGGAGATGATAGCCAAGAGGGCAAAGGAACTCGACCTCGACCTTGAAGGTATCGAGATAGTAAACCTCCGTCATGACCGTGAGATGGAGCGCCGCGAGCGTTATGCTCATATCCTTGCCGACAAGCGCTGCCGTGAGGGTTACAACTTCGAGGAGGCTAACGATAAGATGTTCGAGCGCAACTACTTCGGTATGATGATGGTTGAGACTGGTGAGGCTGATGCCTTCATCACAGGTGTATATACCAAGTTCTCTAACACTATCAAGTGTGCAAAGGAGGTTATCGGCATCCGTGCTCCTTACAAGCATTTCGGCACTATGCATATCCTCAACTCAAAGCGTGGTACTTACTACATCGCTGATACTCTCATCAACCGCAACCCTGACAAGGAGACCATCAAGGACGTTGCCCGTCTCACAAAGGACACCATCCGTTTCTTCAACGATGAGCCAAAGATTGCGATGGTGACATACTCTAACTTCGGTGTTGACAAGGAGGGTTCTCCTCGCATGCTCCATGATGCTGTTGCAGAGCTCCAGGCTGAATATCCTGACTTGAAGATTGATGGTGAGATGACCGTAAACATGGCTCTCGACCATGAGCTCCGCGATGAGAAGTTCCCATTCCTCCGTCTCCACAATGAGGTGGTGAACTCAATGATTTTCCCTAACCTCAACGCTGCCAACGGTGCCTACAAGCTCATCAGTGCCTTCTCTCCTGACACGGAGGTTATCGGTCCTATCCAGATGGGTCTCAACAAGCCTATCCACTTCACCGATTTCGACGCAAGCGTTCGCGACATCGTAAACATCACAGCCGTTGCCGTGATCGATGCATACGTTGACAAACTGAAGAAGAACGTGAAGTAAGCTAATAATTACAAATTACTAATTACGATTTACTTAGTTAGTTTTTTGCGCTTTATAATATCGCAAATAAATCTTCAAATGTAACTAAGAAATTCGTAATTAGTAATTCGTATATAACCTATACACTCCCCACTGCGTCGCTCCTCTCATAAACAGATAGGCATTGAAAGCGAGCCAGAGTGCATGATTGTGCATCAGGTCGTAGAGAGTGAAATAGATAAGGAAGAAGGAAATGGCACCTACTGCCGTGCCCCATAGCATTCCCTTCGTATTAGTGATACCAACGAAGACACCATCCCACACGAAGGCTGCTATTCCGCAGAATGGAATGGCAATAGCCCATGGCAGATAATCCATAGCAGCGATGCGGATAGAGGCATCATCGGTCAATAGTTGCATAAATCCTTCACCGCCAAAGGCATAGACAAGTGTATATGCTATGGTGAGGACCAGCGACCAGC
The DNA here is from genome assembly GCA_045627725.1 of Prevotella sp. Taxonomy (GTDB): domain Bacteria; phylum Bacteroidota; class Bacteroidia; order Bacteroidales; family Bacteroidaceae; genus Prevotella. Next base: position 8,614 of record JAZQOH010000042.1, read on the forward strand.
GCCACACTCCCCTCAGGGCAAGGTCAAAATTCTGTTTATCCTTCGCGCCATAATATCTTCCGCAAAGTGCTTCGGCAGCGAAGGCAAAGCCGTCCATCACGTATGTATAGAGGATGAACATCTGCATCAATACTGAGTTGACGGCAAGGATGACAGCGCCGCCTTTTGCTCCCACCACGATGAAATAAAGGTTTACGGCCACGAGGAAAAGCGTGCGATAGAACAGCGTTCTGTTCACGGCAAGGAACCTTCCCCACCCTCTTCTGAACAATGGCGACCTGAGGCTCACTCCCCTCCATAGTGCCCTATAATGCCTGATGAGCATCGCGAGTGCCATCAAGGCTCCGCACCATTGCGCTATCAGCGTGCCCAGGGCTACACCCTCTATCTTCATTCCCAAGAGATACACGAACATATAGCTCAGGGCGATGTTCACCACGTTCTGCGTGATGGAGATGACCATCGGGAGCTTCGTGTTCTGCATTCCCACAAACCATCCCGTGAAGGAATAAAGCGCCAGCGACGGTATCGTGCCCCATATACATATATTATAATAGGTGTGTATGATGTCGATGAGGTGCTGTTCGGGCTCAATCAGCCACATCGCTGCCTTGAACAATGGCACCTGAACAATGAGTAGCAATGTTGCCATTATCAGGCTGATGCTTTGGGAGCGCAGAAGGATATAGGAGGTGCCTCTGTTGTTCAGATGTGCCTTGCCAAACTCCTGCGCCGTTAGTCCTCCCGTGCCGAAGCGAAGGAAGGAGAACAGCCAATAGATGATGTTGAACACCATCGAGCCTACGGCAATGGCTGCCATATAGCGAGCCTCTCCCATGTGACCCGTTATCGCTACATCCACCAATCCCAACAGCGGCACGGTGATGTTCGACACTATCGAAGGTATTGCAAGTCGAAAGATTTCCCTATTCATCCCCTTTGTCTTTGTTTTGAATTTCGTTGCCTGTTCCTTTATAATAAAGCGTCTGGGACACATAGCAAAGCACGGCGCAGAAGAGGCATATAGTCCATGAATACTGCAGCCACACCAGGAACAGAGGCAATGCTGCCAGCGAGCCATATATGACGTTATAGCTCGCCACCCATATCTGCGTCTCGAAATAGATATACTGCAACAATGCCATACCTACGGAGGCTATCAGTGAAGGTATGACGATATAGCGAACTCTCACGTAAGTATTTGGAAGCGAGTAGAATATAATCATGAAGAACACGAACATCGGCACTATAGCAATGGCATGTATCACTATCGTGTTCAGCACCTCCACCTCCTTTATCCAACTTACATATTCCAGGGAGAGGAAACTCAATACGCTTATTGACGATGTGAGCAACACGAGGATGACGAAGATAAACATCAGGATGGTATAGTCCCTGATGCTCTTCATTAACTTACGCTTCGGAACATCCCATATCCGGTCAAACGCCATCTCTATGTTCTCCATCAGCGAATGCAGGGAATAAAGCATTACGACGATGCCCACAGCAAGGATATACCCATTCTGTATCTTCTTCAGATAGTTATGCACGAAGTTCTCTATATATTCCGCCACCGTAGGTTGCGATTCGAGAGTTGTCTTCACCCACGACACAATCAGTTCGTCGCAGCCGAATCCCTGGGCTATCACAAACAGGAAAGCCACCAGCGGAGTCAGCGACATCAGGGTATAGAAAGTGAGTGCCGGCACGCAGAACACCATTATCTCCTTCTGGGAGAATGTCTTCAGCGTCAGCATGAAAGCCTTCGCAAACAACTTCAGCCTACCTCTCAAATCTATCATAGAGACCTTATTCATGACGCAGGAAGCGCTCCTCGGCTATCCTCTCATACTTTGTGCCCTTGCGACCATAATTAGCAAAAGGCCAGATGCTTATGCCGCCGCGAGGAGTGAAGATACCCGTCACTTCGATATATTTTGGATCCATCAGGGCGATGAGGTCCTTCATGATTTTGTTTACGCAGTCCTCATGGAAGTCGCCATGATTTCTGAAACTGAAGAGATACAGCTTCAGACTCTTCGACTCCACCATCTTCTCATCAGGAATATACGAGATGCGAATCTCGGCAAAGTCTGGCTGTCCTGTGATAGGACACAGACTCGTAAACTCCGGACAGTTGAATCTCACCCAGTAGTCATTCTCCGGATGCTTGTTCGTAAATGTCTCAAGTACCTCAGGCGCATAGTCCTGACGATATTCCGTCTTCTTGCCAAGGGCCTGCAATCCCTCGTTTTCTCTATTGCTATTCATAATTGTCTATATTTATCTTGTTAACTTATTGAGTGCCTTAGCATCTTGCGAGTGCAAAGCTGCATAGCAGGGCTCGCACGAAGCAAGAAGTGAGTGTCAGCACAGCTGGCTCACGATGCCTTAGCATCTTGCGAGTGCAAAGTTAATACTTTTTCCTCATAAACCCCTAAATATTATTAAATATAACATTATTTCTCCCTTTTTGCTTCCTTATATCGCGAAAAAAAGGTATCTTTGCGGTCAAAGACCGCCAAAGAGGAACAAAGCAAACAAATCACTCTCTGCCTCCGGTAGAAGAAAAAGAAAAAGAACATGAAGAAAGAAGACCTCAATTTTACCATATATTGCGTAGGCATCATGGCAGAAAGTCTTGGTCGCGACGCACGTGATGTTTACCGACTGATGCAGAAGGGAAACATCATAATGGGCTACATTGTGCCTTGTTTTGACGTGCTACACTCTTTCTCTCGCGATTACATCATCGACGACCTCACTCAATTAATGAAAAAGAAAGGTTTATTGGCAGCATGACACTCTACCATACATCGGACAGAAGCATTGAGCATCCTGACATCAAGTTCTCACGCGCTTACCTCGACTTCGGAAAGGGTTTCTACACAACTCCAAACCGTAGCCAGGCAGAAAAGTATGCCAAAAGATTCTTCAAAGAAGGACGTCAGGCATTTCTAAATACGTTCGAGCTAGATGAAGATTTAGAAAATTATACTCCTAAGACTTTTGAAGAATACGATGGGAACTGGCTGGACTATGTAGTCGCATGCCGCAAGGAACAGCCACACGATACCTTTGATATTATTGAGGGAGGTATAGCCGATGACGATGTCTTTAATACCCTTGACCTTTACATGGCTGACCTTATCCCTCGTGAGGAAGCCATCAAACGACTCCGCAAGAAGAAACCCAATTGGCAGATTTGCTTGTGCAACCAACAGCTGATTGACAAGCACCTGCATTTTGTAGAATCCATAGAATTAAAGAACGATGCAAGCTAATCCAACCCTTCTCCGCATGAAATACGGTCGCATAGTAGAGCGGTTTGCTCAGATTGCCAACCTATCGTTGGAAGATGCCCTCACGTTCTTCTATGAGTCAAAAACATACGAACTCATCAGTCAGGGAATCTCTGATATGCACTGTCTCAGCGATTACTATCTTGCTGATGAACTGATGATTGAATATCGAAAGAAATAACATAACTCAAACAAATCACTCTCTGCCCCTAGCTGGGACAAAACAAAAAAGAAAAGAACAAAGTATGGCAACAGCAATGATAGAAGATATACGAAACTACCTTTCCACACAGCCCGTGTTGAAAGCATGGATCTTCGGCTCTTACTCTCGTGGCGAAGAGCGCAACGACAGTGATGTTGACTTGATGGTGACATACGACAGAAGCCAGCCAATAGGTTTGTTTAAGATTGGCAGAATCACCAACGCTCTCAAGAACATCACAGGAAAAGACGTTGACCTTGTAGATGAAGAGACCGTATTTCCATGGGTAAGAAAAAACATTGACAACGACAAAATCCTTATTTATGAGAGAACCAATTAGAGACAAAGGGAGACTTGAACATATTCTGCAAGCCATCAACACCATCCAGGAAACTACAGCGAATGTAACGTATGAAGCATTCTGCAACGATAAAATCCTTTATGGCGCAATGGTATATTACACCATGATTATAGGCGAATGCGCATATATGCTCAGTTCCGAGTTCAAGGAATCACATCCTGAAACACCTTGGGCTGACATTGCTGGTATGCGTCACCATTTGGTTCATGGTTATTATCAAGTAAACAAGAGAGACGTCTGGGATGTCATTGAAAATGATTTACAAACGCTGAAGGAGCAAATAGAGAACTATATTGCTAACGATTAAAAACTCAAACAAATAAACTCGAACAAATCACTCTCTGCATCTAATGACAATCTACCAAATTGCAACAATGTAACATTGCAACAATGTAACAAAATAGTTATTTCCGCATAAGCTCAAAATTGAGCCCACATTCAAAATGCTTTGTAAAACCTGATTGTTGAATCAACAATGTGGTTTATCGTTTCGGTACATCAAGTTTTTATCTGCAAGAAGGAATCATTCGCATATTGCAAAAAAAATAACTGTAGCACTGTAGCGTGTAGCGCTTGGACATCAGGCGGGGGATTTTGACGAAAAAAGCTCTATTATTTTGTGGATTGGATATTTTATTGTAATTTTGCCGAACTGAAGGTAGAATATACAAAAAAAGGTAGTCAATATCATTCAATAACATCACAGAATTATCATGAAAATATTCCCATATCTGTTGATATCCCTGTCAGCTATGCTTGCGCCATGCCAAAGTAAGGCTGCACAAAAGGAGGACATATCTTCAGAGCAAACGGTCATAGTCGGATATGTCACATCCTGGGGAGACCGTATGCCTGATCCTTCACTGGTCACACATTACAACTATGCATTCGGACACGTAACAGACAGATTCGACAGCGTTCGTATCGATAATCCCGAACGTCTTCGTTCCATTGTAGCCTTGAAGGATTCCAATCCAGAACTCAAGGTTATGGTCAGCGTTGGAGGTTGGGGAAGTGGAAGATTCTCTGAGATGGCAGCCGATGAACAGAATCGCAAGTCCTTTGCATCCAACTGCCGGAAGGCTATTGACGAGTATCGTCTGGACGGCATTGATATCGACTGGGAGTACCCTACCAGCAATTACGCCGGCATCTCTTCGTCGCCCGACGACAGGGAAAACTTCACATTATTGATGCGAGACTTACGCGAAGCCATCGGTCCTGATTTTCTCTTGACATTTGCCGACTATGCAGACACCACCTTCGTCAACTATCGGGATGTCATGCCATACGTGGATTTCGTCAATCTGATGACCTATGATATTGCAAATCCTCCTTATCATCATTCTGCTCTGTACCGTTCTGAGATAACCGGGAAATTATGTGTATCGGAGGCTGTTGAACATCATCTTGAAGCAGGTGTGCCACTCTCGCAACTGGTCATGGGTATGCCTTTCTATGGACGTGGGAGCAAGGATTACAAAGGGGAGCAGTCATTTGGAAAACTATGTATTGACGGAGCTCATGAGGAACGTTGGGATACGACCTCTCTCGTTCCATATCTTGTTGATAAAGAAGGCAGTATGGTGTTGGCTTATGAGAATGCGCGCTCCATTGCCCATAAATGTGAGTACATATTGTCAAAAGGTTTGAGAGGCGCTATGTACTGGGATGCTGACGATGATGATGATGTATTCACATTGAGCCGAACCATCTGGAATCACCTGCGAAAATAGGCTGCATATTTCGAGCGATTCGGTGAGGCCGTATTTCACGGCGTCATCCAATTTCCATCTTTTTGAGGGTTGTAGCAATATGTCAAAGAACGCGGGGAGGGCAATCAGTTAGCGTGGCCTTTGCTTCTGAATTGCGAGTGCAAAGCTGCGTAGCAGGGCTCGCACGAAGCAAGCAGTGAGTGTCAGCACAGCTGGCTCACGGTGCATCAAGCAGCTTGCGAGTGCAAAGGTACATCATTTTCCCCTCTCCTGCAATACTTTGAAAAAATAGTCGGGAAAGCCCCGAAAATGCAAAGAAATTTAACACTTCAGGAGGCGCGGTTTCGCGCGGCGAGAAGCGAAGAAACACGCCTCCTGTTTCCATGAAACGCACCTTCTGAAGCATAGAAACGCGAAAACCTTCAAAAAGAAGGAAATTTCACTTTAACACTTTTAAGTTTTTTTTACACTTGGCGGATCAAACTCGCAAATTCATCGTCAATCGTAAATTGTCAATTGTCAATCCTTGAAAAGCGCTACACTGCTACAGTGCTACAGTTATTTTTTTATCGATGAATTTACCTAAAAATAATTATAATAATATATATAAATATATATTTATATATATTATTATAAAATTTCTGTGCAGAAAATGCTTGCTCAAAATTAAACTGTAGCACTGTAGCACTGTAGCAAAATGTTATTCGAGGCATCGTTGTTCGCTCGGCACGTAGTGACGCTTGCCTAAGCAAGAACTGTTAATTGTTAACTGTTAACTTTTCTACGCCATCAACTTAGTGAAGAGGATGACGAGGAGGAAGATGAGGAGGGCGCAGACGAAGAGTAGGGGGATGACAAGGCGGTTGCCATCCTCCGTCATTCGTTCGCTGATAGACGGATCATCGTCGTCATCGATGCGGAGTTTTCCTTCAGCATCAGAGGCTGCTTTCGCCTTCTCCCTGAGGCGTTTCTCCACCTGAGAGCGACTCAGTTCTGCGAGTTTGCAACTGGTGCAGTCGATGTCAGCACCGGTATTGCATCGTGAACAAGTATGCACCATATTACATCCAATTCATGAGTACGCGGAGGAAGGCAGTGAGCTCGCCAGCCATCTTCTCATGCTGCCAATAGCTTGGATGCCAGCTGGCACCATAGCCGAGGTCGCCATTCTGCGGAGTGAAGTCGAAGCGATATACCTCATTGTCGCCTGCCTTATGAGCCTCTTCCGTCACCTCATTCATCGCCTTCTTTGCCATCTTGAGGTCGTCGGTCACCATCATACAGCCGCAGAGGAAGACAATCTTTGCCTCTGGATATGCCTTGCGCACCTTGGCGAGAAGATCTACATAGCCTTTCTTAAGAAGCTTATAGTCAGCGCCTTTGGTGCTGGTATCGTTGGTACCGAGATTGATGCATACCACCTGTGGAGTGAAGCGCGAGAAGTCCCACATCTCCTTTGTGTCATAGAGCAGGGTGTGAGGATATTCCGTGTTCATATTTATCTTATCGCCCGTCTTCGGACCGTCATAATTGCGATAGACACCGATGCCGCTGCGAGCCACCACGAGATGCTGAGCGCCAAGCGCGCGGGCTGTACGCGCTGCGTAGGTATAGTAATGATTGCAGGTCTCATCCTCGAAAGGAGCCTCCTTCACGGTGCTCTCCACGCCATAGCCACAGGTGATGCTATTGCCGATGAACTCTATGCGACGGCCAGAGGCAGGGGTGGCAGGGAGTAGCTGGCAGCCGTCATCGAGGAGGAAGCCACGGAACTCGCCGCGACGCTCATAGCCTTCGGTGACATACATCAGACGCACCTGATGATTGCCGTAAGGAAGAGCCGTGGCAAGGTTTGCGATACTGTCACGGTCGCCATTGAAGCCCACCTTGAAGGCGCGGGCACCGTCAATCTGCACCATGAAATAGCCGCTGTTAGGCTTCGCTATCATGCGGAGGGAAGTGCCCGTGAAGCCAGCATTTATCTGAATGCCAGGGAATGTGAACACAGGCGACTTAGGATTCTTCATACTCACCCTGCCAACATATTCGATATTGGCATTATCAGCATCAACACGCTGTCCCCAAGGGCAGAGATTCTGGGCACTGGCAGCGGCACTCATGAGCGCCATCGCAGCAATAAGGAGGTTTTTCTTTATCATTTTCGTTATTTTTTTCGTTTTGTAATCGTTTACGCTTAGGTTTGTAATCGTTTTCGCTTAGGTTTTCTTTATCAATTCCGATTAATTTTCAATGCAAAATTATCATTTTTTATTCCAAAAACCAAAACTTTTGTCAACATTGTATCACTATCCGCAAACAATTATCCATCGTGGAGTATTTCATAGAAATAATTTTGGTTTTTCGAAGAATAATCCGAAAAGTTTTTGTACCTTTGCAGGCGATTTAAAACTAGTTTATAAAATAACCTAACAAAATAATAACTCAAAAATGTTTAAAAGTTTTACCGGCTATCATCTTGTGGAGCATTACCACAACCGCAAGAAGAGAGCCCCACAGCATCCTAACGCAGATCTTAACAAGGCACTTAAGATCATTTTCGTAGTTGCTATGACACTCCTCGTATGGTGTCTTCCAAGCGACTCATTCGGTATCCCAAACCTTTCCGTAGTGGAGCAGCGCACCATCGCTATCTTCGTTTTCGCATCGCTGATGTGGATTCTGGAGGGCATCTCATCGTGGGCAACGTCGATGGTTGTCGTAACGCTGTTGCTCTTCACCTGTAGTGACTCCAGCCTGCTGTGGCTGACGGAGGGCTACGACGAGGCAACACTCGGCACGCTCATCTCCTACAAGAAGATAATGGCTTGTTTTGCCGACCCTATCGTCATGCTGTTCATCGGCGGTTTCGTACTCGCCATCGCAGCAACGAAGTCAGGTCTCGACATCAAGTTGGCAAAGGTGCTCCTGAAGCCTTTCGGCACACGCTCAGAGATCGTTCTGCTCGGTTTCATACTCGTGACAGGACTGTTCTCTATGTTCCTCAGTAACACCGCAACGGCAGCCATGATGCTCACATTCCTCACCCCTGTATTGAAGCAGCTGCCACCAGAAGGCAAGGGTCGCGTGGCTCTCGCCATGGCTATCCCTATCGGTGCAAACATCGGCGGTATCGGCACTCCTATCGGTACTCCTCCTAACGCTATCGCGCTGAAGGCTCTCAACGATCCTGACGGCCTTAACCTCGGCATCGGCTTCGGCGAATGGATGATGTTCATGTTCCCTCTCGCTATACTCCTTCTCATCTTCGCATGGTTCGTTTTGCTGAAGATGTTCCCATTCACTCAGAAGAACATCGAACTGAAGATTGAGGGCGAGACAAAGAGCGACTGGCGCAGCATCGTGGTTTACATTACCTTCGCCCTCACCATCCTCCTCTGGGTGTTCGACAAGGCAACTGGCGTGAATTCAAACGTAGTGGCTATGCTCCCTGTGGGCGTGTTCTGCGCTTGCGGTATCATCAAGCGTAAGGACCTTGAGGAAATCAACTGGTCTGTGCTCTGGATGGTGGCTGGCGGCTTCGCTATCGGCGTGGCACTTCAGGATACCAACCTCGCAGCTCACATGATTGACTCTATCCCATTCAACCAGTGGCCTGCATTGCTCATGCTCATCGGTTCGGGCTTGCTCTGCTATCTGCTCTCCAACTTTATCTCAAATACGGCTACAGCAGCGCTTCTCGTGCCAATCCTCACCGTTGTGGGTGTGGCAGCAGCAGCAAACCTCGCTCCTCTCGGTGGCGTGGCTCCATTGCTCATCGGTATCGCTCTCTCAGCATCGCTCGCTATGATTCTCCCTATCTCTACCCCTCCAAATGCTATCGCTCACTCTACTGGTCTCATTGAGCAGAACCAGATGATGAAGGTAGGTATCATCATGGGTGTCACAGGTATGGTCGTTGGCTATCTGATGCTCATCATGCTGGGCAAGGCAGGAATGATTTAAAGAGTGAAAAAGTGAAAAGATGAAAGAGTGAAAAGAGGCTGGCGCCGAAAGGTGAAAAGCTGAAAATGTGAAAAAGAGGAAAGAGGCTTCGCGTCATTAGGAATACCTAAGCGCGAAGCCTCTTTTGTATTTTCAACTTTTCACTCTTTCACTTTTAAGAAAGTGCCTGCTTGAGGTCTGCGATAAGGTCATTCTTATCCTCAAGACCGCAGGAGATGCGAACGAGACCTGCTGGGATGCCTGCTGCCTCGAGCTGCTCCTCCGACATCTGGCGATGGGTGCTTGTAGCAGGATTCAGACAGCATGTGCGAGCGTCGGCAACGTGGGTCTCGATGGCTGCAAGGCGAAGCTTCTTCATGAATGCCTCGGCACCGGCACGACCGCCCTTCACAATGAAGGAAACGACACCGCAACCGCCCTGTGGCATATACTTCATAGCGAGCTCATGGTATGGATCGGAAGCGAGTCCTGGATAGTTCACCTTCTCCACCATTGGATGGTTCTCAAGGAACTCTGCCATTGCCTGTCCGTTCTCTACGTGGCGAGGCATGCGAACATGGAGCGACTCAAGACCGAGATTGAGGATGAAGGCGTGCTGTGGCGACTGTATGCAACCGAAATCGCGCATGAGCTGTGCTGTACACTTCGTGATGAAAGCACCTTCCTTGCCGAACTTCTCTGCGTATGTGATGCCATGATATGAATCGTCTGGAGTGCAGAGGCCTGGGAACTTGTCTGCATGTGCCATCCAGTCGAAGTTGCCAGAGTCAACGATAGCGCCGCCTACGGCAGCTCCGTGACCGTCCATATACTTCGTTGTAGAGTGTGTAACGATGTCTGCACCCCACTCTATAGGACGGCAGTTGACTGGTGTTGGGAAGGTGTTATCCACGATGAGAGGCACTCCGTGAGCATGTGCCACCCTGGCAAACTTCTCTATGTCGAGAACGGTGAGGGCTGGGTTTGCTATTGTCTCACCGAACATCGCACGGGTATTCTCCTGGAAGGCAGCGTTGAGCTCTTCCTCGCTTGCCGTAGGAGAGACGAAGGTAACGCTGATGCCCATCTTCGCCATTGTTACGGAGATGAGGTTGAAGGTGCCGCCATAGATGCTTGAAGAGGCAACGATATGGCTTCCGCATTCGCAGATATTGAAGAGGGCGAAGAAATTAGCTGCCTGACCGGAAGAGGTGAGCATGGCTGCTGCACCACCCTCGAGGGCTGCTATCTTGGCTGCCACATAGTCGTTTGTAGGGTTCTGCAGACGTGTATAGAAATAACCGCTTGCCTCGAGGTCGAAGAGCTTGCCCATGTCCTCAGAGGTGTCATACTTGAACGTTGTTGACTGTACGATAGGAATCTGGCGTGGCTCACCATTGCCTGGTGTATAGCCTGCCTGCACACACTTGGTGTTGATACTATAGTTTTCTTTCATTGTATATTGATATTTGTTTGTTTCTGCTTAATTGTCAATCGTCAATTGTCAATTGTCAATTGATGTATGATGTCAAGTACCGACTGTATCTTATATTCAAAATCGCCATCATTATTCACGATATGATGCTCCTTATGAGCCTTCCATGCGTCGATAGCCTTGTCGTCGAGCATTCTCGCAACACGGAAACCTTCCTCATTGGCCTGCTCCAGACGCTGTGCGTTGTTTGACAGGGTATAGAACTCCTCCTTGCCTTTTGCCACCGTCATAAGATGAATGACGGCATCGTAGCGCTTCATGATTTGCTCATTGGTAATTCCAACTTCGCCCGTGATGCCTTCCCATTGCTCTGGAGTCATGTAGGTAGAGATATCAAGGGCACCTCTGTCGCACACCACGAGGCAAGGGGAATCTTCGATGGTGGATGAAAGTCGCACGAAACAATCCTCAAGAGTCAACTGGGTCTTGAGGGTTGCCTTTTCGCCTTCATAGAAGAATGCCTTGTTGGAAGTGAGATAGTCCATGCCCGAAGCCGTAAAAATCGTTGGCACCTCGGGTATGGTAAACACTTTATAGCCTTTCTGAGTGAAGGTTTCCACTATCCTGTTAAGGGCTGTGGTCTTGCCTCCACAAGGTCCGCCGGTGAGGACTATCACCTTGGTATTTGTCTTTTGGCTGTCACACATTATATATAAAATAGGTTATATGCAGATGCATAATATGTATTCTCGCCACAAAGATAATAATTATTTTCCAAATACCAAATTTCGCCAGCTTCTTTTTACGAAACCGGCGAAACCTTTATTGATAGAAAAATGATAGAAAGAGACTATTTCTTAGGTACGAAACTCTCCCATGTCTGGTCATCATAGAACACTCTTATCTCGGTAATCTTGCGTGAAACATTTTGCATAATTCCGATATTTTGAGGCATTCTGTTCACCACTGGCTGAACGTTTGCGCGCTGAGAAGTGCGAGGTGAGGTAGGGGCTTGATACGAAGTAGAAGGTTCCGAATCATCAGAAAAGTCGAGCATCTGTTCTGCCAAATTGGCAGATTGACTATTTCCCGAAACAGGAGACGAACTACCATCCTGCGACATAGGTTCCTGTCCCGCAGCATCGGATCCTGTTCCATTATCGGCGAGCATGAACATACCGCCTTCTCCGTTGAGAAGCCAGTTGAGGTTGATACTTGGGAATCTTCTCTGAATGGCTGTCACCTGATTGAGGGTAGGAGAGGTGCGACCATTGAAGATATTCGACAGCGTGGCAGAGTTGATACCCGTGAGTTGGGCGAACGTCTGCTGGTTCATGTGCTGCGCTTCCATCAGCTTTCTTATTCTGTCCTTCATTCTCTTTTTTATATTTACTGTTTCTGTTTTTTTCTCTGAATTTACAAACCTCAATCTTCGCTCCTTGCTCAGGAAAAAATTTCGCCAGCCTCTAAATAGCGAAAATTTATGGGCTTTTAGGGAGTTTTCTTAAGGCTTTACAAAGGTAAATATAAAAAATGAGATATGCAACATTTATAAAATACTTTTAGAAATATTAAGTTTATGTTTATATATTAAAAGTGATGAATTGAGTCATTATCTTTATATATTAAAAGTGTTTTGATTTATAAAACGTAATTTTATAGTTGTAAAATAAATTAATTTACCTCTTTAAAGTCTTTACGCATATTATTGGGTTATATTCAGTTGTTTACGCATGCAAACTATGATATTCTGGTAGAAAATATGCAAAATTGCATTTCACCTCTATTTTTCTTATAGTGACATTTATTATATTAAGGTTATTTTATTGGGTTTTAGTACGTTATTAGCATTAGTTTAAAAATGAATATTTATTTTGAAAGATTATAATTTATAAATCTTTATATTTGCAAAGTTGAATATATAAATATAAAAAGTGGCATATTTATATTTATAAGACTTTATAAATTTATCTCATAAATGCTATTTATAAATTTAAATATCAAAATCAAAAAGAAATGTAAATGTTAAGATTTGTTTTTGTAAATCACAAAAGAAGCCTGAAAACGCCATTTTTACGAGACTCAAAAATTCCCTCACAAGGATGCAGCAATTCTCAAATTTTCAATTCTCAGAGCGTGTATTTTCTCTCTCTTCCCTACTAAATAGAGGGGAAGAGCGCATATTTTTTCCTCCGCGAAAACGCTATTTTACCTCCTGTTTTCCTGCAATTATACATAAAAAAGGCATAATATATCATAGAAAAAGCCCTATTTCCACCCCCATAATGGGAAGAAAATAGGGCTTAAAATATGTTAAATGGATTTTTTACAACTTTACCGGTCGATTTTTTCAACGTCTCTGGACGACTCTCCCGAATCCCTGTCCACCATTTTTATCATCAATGGAGGATGAAGAAAATAAGTTCCTTCGCCAATTCATCAGGCGTAGTATTCGCTGTACTGTCGAGTCCTTTGCTCCTGGCATCAATCTCTCGGAACTTGTCGATAATCTGTATTGTCTTCATCGGATTGTAATGCTTCATGCCTTCAACGAAATCTTTTGTCGCATATTCATTTCTCAATCCGAGATATGCCATAATGGCAGAAGCGTTGCGAGGAGCCGGAGCATAATGCGCGAGCATCAGATTCTGGAAATATGAGAACATTATCGGAAGAAAAGAGAAAAGACCTCCCGAACGAGGATTGTCCATAAAATGTTTCACGATAATATTTGCCTTTGCCACATTGTGTCTTGAAATTGCTTCGCGAAGTTCGAACACATTATAGTCTTTGCTGATGCCGATACATTTTTCAACGAGAGCAGGAGTTATCGTTTTTGGAGCACCTGGAGGGAAAGCCACACACACCTTCTCTATTTCCGAAACCAATCGCTTCAGGTCACTTCCCACCTGCTCAGCAATCATCGACGTTGCCTTGCCGTCTATCGTTGCTCCATTCTTCCTTACATAGTCTTCGATGAACGGTCCCAACTCCCAGTCGCGCAATGGAGCGAAGGCTGCCACCTCCCCCACTTTCTGTGCCTGGTTGATGTATTTCTTTCTTCCGTCAATAGTTCCTTTATAGCAAATGACGAGGATTGTCGTAGGATTCGGGTGTTCTATATACTTTTCTACAAGGTCAAATTCCTTCGTTGCCTGAGCCTCTCTCAGCACCACAACCTGACGTTCTGCCATCATTGGATAGTGCTTTGCCTGCTCTATCACCTGGCGCATATTCACGTCAGAGCCATAGAAAAGCGTCTGGTTGAAGTCCTTCTCATCCTCGGCAAGCACGTTGTCGAGCACATACTGGCTGATGGAGTCCATATAATAGCTCTCGGTGCCATCTTTCGTGCCCATGAGAATATATACGGGCGAATAATTCTTCGCCCGTAAATTAGCCATTATGGCCTCATATTGCTGTTGTGCTACAGGTTTTCTATCTGCCATAATCAATCTCTGAAACGCTTTGTGAGGTCGCTGAACTCATCGATACGCCTATCGCGAAGGAAAGGCCACCAACGGCGCACATTCTCGCTGTGATCCATGTCTATCGTGACGATAACACTCTCTTCCTCATCAGCAGAGGCGCGATAATAGAACTCTCCCTGAGGACCTGCCACGAAACTGGAGCCCCAGAACTGTATTCCGTTCGTCTGACCGCTTGGATCAGGTTCGTATCCTACACGGTTTACAGCCACCACAGGCAAGCCGTTTGCCACGGCATGACCTCGCTGCACGGTTGTCCATGCTTCGCGCTGGCGCTGCTGCTCCTGAGGCGTATCTGTGCTCTCATAGCCTATCGCCGTAGGATAGATGAGGATTTCAGCACCTGCAAGAGCCATCATACGCGCTCCTTCCGGATACCATTGGTCCCAGCACACCTGCACACCAAGACGGCCCACAGACGTGTCTATAGGGTGGAAACCGAGGTCGCCAGGAGTGAAATAGAACTTCTCATAATATGCAGGATCATCAGGAATATGCATCTTACGGTATTTTCCAGCAATCGAGCCATCCTTTTCTATCACCACTGCAGTATTATGATAGAGCCCTGGAGCGCGTCTTTCGAAGAGAGAAGTGACGATAACAACGCCGAGAGCCTTCGCCAATTCTCCATAGAAACGAGTGGAAGGACCCGGTATCGTCTCTGCCAAATCGAAGTTTTCTACCGACTCTACCTGACAGAAATACAACGAGTTATGCAATTCCTGCAAGACAATCAGTTGCGCACCGCGACGCGCAAGGTCCACAATACCTTCTGCAAGTCGAGTCATATTCTGCTCACGACTTGCAGTATTATGCTGCTGTAGGATTCCTATTTTCAGTTCGCGCATAGTTTTTATTTGTTATTTTTCGAGGATTCGACAATACGAGATTTCGATTATTCGAGACTTCGATTGTTCGAGATTTCGATTATTCGAGATTTTGATTATTCGATTAATGGGAGACAAGCCCGAAAGAAGTCTCCTCCTCTGGGAACTGCATAGTGAGACAATGCAGCGACCCATGCTGACGAACAGCCACCTGAGCATCGATGCCCACCACTTCCCTATCAGGGAAAGCCTGCTGTATCACGTCCATTGCCTGCTTGTCAAGCTCTGGCTGACCGTATGTAGACACAAGGACTGCATCGTTGATAATCAAGAAGTTGGCATACGTTGCCGGTATTCTCTCTGCGCCCTCAAAAGGCTCATTGGCAACTGTCTCGCCATCATCATACATCGGCTTTGCCATAGGCAGAGGAAGCAGACGATAAGGTTTGCCATCAATAGTGCGGAAAGTCTTCAACTGCTCCTCCATTGCCTGGAAATCAGCATATTGCTCGTCATTCTCGTCATAGCATTTCACATAAAGAAGCGTATCATCAGGTGCAGGTCTCACTATCGTATCAATATGCCCATCTGTATCATCACCTATGAGCTGTCCGTGGTCTATCCACACTACCCTCTCTGCATGCAATCTCTCAAGCAATTGAGTTTCAACCTCCTCACGTGTTAGAGGCTGATTACGGTTTGGAGCCATAAGACAGAAAGAAGTAGTAAAAACCGTCCCTTTTCCATCACTTTCTATAGCACCGCCTTCCAGAACAAAATCATCATGATTCTCTGCGATGACACCATTCCCATAGAACTGCTTGAAAGCATCCATTTTCAAGAGATGTCCAGAGATTTGATTATCCTTGTCAGAAACGAATTTATCTCCCCATCCATTGAAATGGAAAAGAAGTTGATGCGTAGCTTCCCCATCAGCAGAGAGAAGCGTAATGGAAGCATGGTCTCGCGCCCATGTATCATTGCTCTCCACTTCAAAGACTCCCACCCTATTCATCTGTTCTTCAGACAGTTCAGAACGAAGCAAAGCCTCCACTTCCTCTTTGTGAGGAGTAGCCACGATGAGATTCTCATGCAACGTAATCTGCTTCGCCATCTCAAGTTCCATCCTTACGATATCATCAAGATAAGGCGCCCAATCCGTGTCGGCATGAGGCCATGTCAACTGCACCGCCACCTGGCGATGCCATTCTGCCGGAATATAATATATCGATTTATTCTGTGCCATTTCAAATGCAAAAATAAGAAAATTATTTGAAACGACAAAAGGAAACGAATAAATAAAACAAAGCGACACAAAAAAAGGTGAAGCACACATGTTGCACTTCACCTTATTTCTATAGTGATTCGATAATCGACAAGCATTAATCAACAAGCGTTAATCAATCGTAATTGTCAATCGTCAATCGTCAATTGTCAATTAATAATAATTGTCAATTGTCAATCAATTACTCAGCCTCCTTCTTCTTGCGGATTGTACGCTTCTTTTTCTTCTCAGCAGGCTTATCGAGCTTAACGCCAGCGAGTTCTGGATCAATCATGATACGACCGCAATACTCACATACGATAACCTTCTTGTGCATCTTGATATCGAGCTGACGCTGAGGTGGAATCTTATTGAAGCAACCGCCACAAGCATCACGCTGCACATAAACAATGCCGAGACCATTGCGGGCATTCTTACGGATACGCTTGAAGCTCATGAGCAGACGATTCTCAATCTTTGTCTCGAGATCCTTTGCCTTAGCCTTGAGGATATCCTCCTCCTCACGTGTCTCCTGCATGATTTCATCAAGTTCGCCACGCTTATCATCGAGAGCTGTCTCACGGTCGTTGAGCTGCTCCTCAGCACGAGCGAGGTCGCTCTTACGTTCCTCAATCTTTATTGCAGCTTCCTTAATCTTCTTCTCGCAAAGCTGGATTTCGAGCTCAGAGAACTCAATTTCCTTGCTCAGCATATCATACTCACGGTTGTTCTTCACCTCGTTGAGCTGATTGTTGTAGCGAGCCACGTTAGCCTTTGCCTCCTCGATGTCAGCCTTTTTCTTAACAACAGCCGACTGATAGTCCTCGATGTCCTTCTGTATCTTCTCGATACGAACATTGAGTCCCTCAACCTCGTTCTCAAGGTCTTCTACCTCAAGAGGTAACTCACCACGCAAAGCACGCTTCTCGTCAATCTGCGAGAGTGTTGTCTGCAACTGATAGAGAGTCTTCAGTCTCTCTTCAACTGTCAAATCTGTAGGATCTTTTCTTGCCATAATTATATTTTCGCCCCCCCCTCTGCCCCCCCGAGGGGAGGAGCCCAAAGTCTGTTTTTGAGGGTAATGGGTATATATTATTTTTTATCTTCTACGTTATTTAATTGTATCTCAACGGATTAGTATTCACTTCCGTTATGGTGCAAGGTACATTCTTGCAGTTTTCTGCTATCACGTCGCGGAGCAGTTCCATAGTAAATTGCTCACTCTCGTAATGCCCGATTGTAGCAATCTGAATCTCATCATCATGACCGAAATAGTCGTGATATCTCATCTCGCCCACCACGAAGGCATCTGCCTTTGCCGCAATGGCATCGCCAAGGAATTCTCCGCAAGCGCCTCCGCCGAGAGCAACATTCTTCACAGGCCTGCTAAGAAGAGGATTGGAAATCACACATCCCGTCTTGAAGGTTTTCTTCACGAGCGAAATGAAATCCGAAGAACTCATCGCTTCAGGAAGTTCTCCTATGACACCAACGCCGCACTCTACTCCTGCCTTCATCTGAGGATTGAGGAAACGGACATTCTGCAAACCGAGTTTCTCAGCCATCTTATGGTTTACCCCACCCTGCGCGGCATCGAGATTTGTATGCATCGACACGATGACGATATCATTCTTAATAGCCTTTATTACAGAGCGTTGCGTATCATCCTTATCCGTCAGCTGGCGCAGTTTGCGGAATATCAACGGATGATGCGAAACGATGATATTACATCCTTTCGCCACTGCCTCGTCCACGACTTTCTCCGTCACGTCAAGACACAATAAAACCCCTGAAACTTCCGCCTCTGTCAATCCTACCTGCAAGCCGGCATTATCCCAGTCTTCTTGCAAGGGCAAAGGCGCGAAACGCTCAAGGGCCTCAATTACATCCTCTATTTTCACGCTAAGCGATATGTATTTTTAATAGAAACTTTTCCTAATAGGGTGCAAAGTTACGTCTTTTTTTTCAATTTGCCAAATTTTTCCTTTCTATTTTACATTTTCATCCATTCTCTCCTCTCATCCTCCGACATCTTTTCTATGGCATAGCGCAGAGTGGTACGAGGCATTTCGTGGATGTGCTGCTGCAGAAAATCGCGCAACAGGCTCATACTTACCCTCTTCCCCACTTCACGAAGCATCCACCCTACTGCCTTATGCATCAGGTCATGCTCATGATGAAGATGCTTCTCGGCATAGCGAAGGCAGAAGAAAGGATTGCCCGCTGCCGATGTTCTCCATGAGCACACAATACTCATACGCTGTTTCCACAGATTATCGCTGTCAGCCAATCCGTCAAGAATCTCCAATTTCTCATCCTCGGAATAGGCAGAAGGCAGGAGAAGCCACGAGCCGATTATCTTATGAACGCTGAGATCCACGAGGTCCCAGTTGTTTGCCCGATGGGCATATTTCAGATACATCTCAACAATCTCATCGCGCCCTTTCATTGCCTTCTCGTCATTGTGCAGGCGCTTCTTTGCCAAAGCCTCAAACTTATCCACCATTATCAGCAAGCCGCAAAGCCTCACTTCGTGCCATTGGCATTTCAACAGCACAGGTATCTCATTCAGGGGCAAGTCTTTACATAGTTTCACCACGCCTCGCGTCTGCGGATTCTTCAAGCCGAGGAACTTATCTCCATAGCCATAATCCGTCTTCTTCTGCGTCTTGAAAAAGCGCATAAGTATCTGTCTCTGCTTCTCGTCCTGCAGAGTTTCCATATATGATATTATCTCCTGTGCAGTCATATTTTGTGATGATAAAAGAACTACCTAATTCGTTTTTCTGCCACAAAGATACACATTATTTATTATATATAGAAGAACATGCTCCGTTTTTTGCTGTCTGAAAACATCATTTCTCACAACAAAAAGCCCTATTCTCTTTGTCTATTATGGAAAAATTGCTAATTTTGCACCATAATAATAACATACAACAACCATGGATATAAAAGAAATATACAGTGCAGCATATGTTCTGCGTAACCTTCTCCGCCCAACTCATCTCATCGAGGCACCTCTGATGCGTCAGGGATGTGACATCTATATCAAACCTGAGAATCTGCAGGTTACGGGCTCTTTCAAGGTGCGTGGATCAAGTTATATGATTTCTCAACTCAGCGATGAGGACAAGGCTCGCGGTGTCATCGCCTGCTCTGCCGGAAACCATGCCCAGGGCGTTGCTCTCGCAGCTCAGGCAGCAGGTATCAAATGCACCATCTGCCTCCCGAAAGGCGCTCCAATAAGCAAGGTGGAGGCCACACGAAGCTATGGTGCAGAGATATGTCTCGTGCCTGGTGTTTACGACGATGCATATCGCAAAGCCCGCGAATTGAGCAAGGAGAAGAATCTCACCTTCATTCATCCTTTCGATGACCCTCAGGTCATAGCAGGACAGGGCACTATAGGTCTTGAGATTGTAAATGACATGCCTGACGTTGACGCTATCATCGTGCCTATAGGTGGCGGCGGACTTATCAGCGGCGTGGCCTATGCAGCGAAGCATGCCAATCCAAACATCAAGGTGTATGGAGTTCAGGCAACAGGTGCTCCAAGCATGTATAACAGCATCCGCGACGGCAAGATAGAAAGTCTGAAAAGCGTTTCTACCATAGCCGACGGCATAGCAGTAAAGAAACCTGGCGAGCACACCTTCCAGTTAGTCAAGGACTATGTGGATGAAATCGTTACCGTTACCGACGATGAGATTTGCGCAGCCATTCTCTATCTCCTTGAACGCCATAAGCTTATTGCAGAGGGAGCAGGTGCTGTTGCAGTTGCCGCAGCCATGTTCTGCAACCTCCCTCTTGCCGGCAAGAAGACCGTCTGCGTTGTTAGTGGCGGTAATGTTGATGTCACAATTCTCAACCGCATCATCAATCGTGGATTGCAGGAAAACGGCCGTTTGTGTACCTTGGCCATTGAGATTGCAGATCGTCCAGGTCAGCTCGTTCAGGTTAGCAAACTCATCGCAGAACTCGGTGCTAACGTGACAGGTGTCATCCATGAGCGCAGCAATGTATTCATCGATGTCAACAGCTGTGTTCTCCGTATCTCTATGGAGACACGCGACCAGAACCATATCGACGAAATCCATCGCGTTCTCACGGAGAAAGGCTTCGTCATTCTTAATAATTAATAAAGGTGTAAAATTACAAGACTTTAGAAGTCAAAGGAGTTTAGACAAATGGAAAACTACATAAAAGAAGACCTTCACCGATACTTGCAAAGCGAAGGCGAAATGGACATTCGCACTCCTGATGCGCCTGACATTGAGGGCAAATGGGAGCAGATAGCCGAGGCTTACATTCCTGATGGCATTCGCGAGTTCAATGGCTACCCTACCGTTTCCCTCGGTTGGATGATGTATGTAGGCATGGCCGTTGCCAAGTATTGGGATGATGAATGGGAGGTGTACGACAAGGTGGAGAATCTCTACACATATCTTCGCGACCAACAAGGCTATGACACTATGGATGAATACATTCGCGAGAAAGTTCTTCTCCTGAAGGATGATGCCTTCAAGAGAGCGGAAGATATCGTCTCTGAATGTGCCTCTCGCACTTATGCAGCGCTTCGTCGTCAGCACATTGAGCCTGGCACGAAGGAGGCTTTCCATGCCTACGTTGCCTGCCTTCACCAGCTTTATCTCGCCGGTGCCTATATGCAGCTCTATCGCATGGGATATAAGATGACGAAGATGTAGAAGGTTGTGAGGATATAAGGTTATGAGGATATAAGATTATAAGGTCATAGGGGTGTGAGATTTGAGATAAGGGAAAGACGAGGAATGCAGGTTCATTCTTCGTCTTTTTTATGTATCTATGTTTGTTTTGTGCCGGGAACGGGTAACGGGTAACGCTTTGGGGGAACATGATTCTTAGCAATGAATGGTTAATTATAGTTAAGAAACAGCGATTTTATAGTACTATGTATTGCAAGGTACAATGTTTTTACATACCTTTGCAGCAGATAAAGCAAAACAATAGTTATAATCATGAATGTAGACAACGCAAAATCACAGATGAGAAAGGGCATGCTCGAGTATTGCATCATGCTGTTACTCAATGAGAAGCCCTATTATTCATCGGACATCATCCAGAGGCTCAAGGAGGCGAATCTGCTCGTTGTGGAAGGCACTCTCTACCCTCTCCTCTCCCGACTGAAGAAGGATGGCATCCTTTCCTACGAATGGCAGGAGAGCACTCAGGGACCTCCGCGAAAGTATTACGCGCTCTCTGAAGATGGTAAGGAAATGCTTCAGGCTCTCGAATCGGCATGGAGCGAGTTGGAAAACACGGTTCATAATCTAAAAGGAGCCCCCACCCAACCTCCCCGAGGGGAGGAGATTTTAGTCAGTAATGAAGGCTGAAACGAAGGAATGTTTAATAAAACAACAATGTTATAAGTTTTATTGTTTCATCAAGAATAACAGAAAAAGACTATGATAAAGAAGAATATCACAATCAATTTTTGCGGTCGTCTCTATGCCATCGATGAGGATGCATACGAGCTTCTTAAGCATTACACAGAGTCTATTCGCCGCTATTTCAGCAAGACAGAGGGTGGCGATGAGATTGCCGATGATATAGAGTCGCGCATTGCCGAGCTCTTCGACGAGCAGAAGGCTAACGGCGCCAATGCCATCACCATCGAACAGGCTGAGAGCATCATCCATCGCATCGGCGAACTTGACGATATCGCTCCAAAGGATGATGCTTCCGAGGAGGCTGAATCTGCTGATAGTAAGGAAGAAAAAGGTAATGGAAGTGCTGCTGATGAGTTCATTTCGTCCGTAAAGGATAGCGCCAACAATGCCTGGAAAACGATGAAGAGCAGCAAGCGTTTCTATCGCGACACGCAGAACAAGGTTTTGAGTGGCGTATTGGCTGGCTGCGCACAATATTTCGGCGGTTCTCCTCTCGCATGGCGAATCTGTTTTCTCCTGCTCATCTTCCTTTGCCACGCAATCACAGATGCTGGCATCTTATTCTTCGCCATCTGCTATATTCTCATGACTATCATCGCTCCTGAGGCAAATGCGCCAGAGGAAGTCCTGCAGATGAAGGGCGAACAGGTGACTCCGCAGAATCTTGCAGAGGAGGTGACTCGCCAGAACAACGCTAAGCCTGGCATCTTTCATGAGTTTATAAGCATCATTGTCAAGATTCTCCTCTTCCTCGTCTGCCTCTGGGTTGCAGGCATGCTCATCGGACTTCTCTCTGCCACAGCCGTCTTCTTCACCGAACCGCTCACATGGTTCGGCAGATGGTTCCATTGGGATGTTACGGGAATAAGCGACATCTACGAAGCTGTTCGCATCCCATTCTTCATCTGTGGAGGTGCGGGCATAGTACTCCTCTGCTCTCTCACCTACTGCGCCTTCCATGCTCTCGCAAGTTCTTTCGGCAAGACAGAATCAATGGGTTTCAAGCAGCGCCTCGTATGGCTTATTATCGTCATTGCTTGCTTCGTAACCATAATTGCATCTGGCTTCAAGGTGGCTACTATGGGAGGGAATATAGAGTCAAAATGGGTGAATGTGCGCCTGAAAATTGAGGAAACGGAATGGGCGAATCATCACACCATGAATGACATCGTTTTCGAACATGAGGAAGACTGGAGCTACTTCAAGCACGAGGGATGGAACCTCATAAAGGCTGATAACTGCGAAAATGGCGAACTGACTCGCTGCGGAGAATACTACAACGACGATAAGGACTACCGCTATCTCAACGTGTATTCCAACGATAGGAACCTTCTATTCCATGCTGAAAAGGAGGTTAAGCTGGATGCTGGCAAATACAATTTCAGTTGCCTTGCTCGCAGTTCCAAGGACTCCTACGGCGTCTTTATGTTCGTCACCGTGGATAAGGGAGATGACCACAAGAAGCATCTTCTTGTCTTCCCTGCCTTCGGAAATGAAGGTCGCCAGATTTATTCCGACAGCACTTATGCCATTCCTAATATCAGCACCTCTCCTGATTTGAATAAGGCTATCTCAGCCAACGACTCCAAAGGCTACGGCTGGGCATACATATCTCTCAAGGGCATCGACATCCCAAAGGATGCTACTGTTCGCTTTGGCGTAAGCACCGACCCTGATTTCACCGGCGAAACCTGCAATGCTGAGTGGCTCTCTGCCTGCGATTTCAAGGTTGAAAAGCAGTAACGCACCATCTGTTTGGGGCAAACGCACTATCTGTTTCATACAAACGCACCATCTGTTTGGGCAAGCTCAACTCGAGTTTGACCCAAACTTTTTCGTTTCCTCCGTAGGAAACGAGCGTTTCCACCGTGAGAAACGACAGTTCCCACCGTGAGAAACGAGAAACAATACATCCAAACCGCCTAAGCGAAGTGTTCTATCATTCCGAAAATGAATATATTCCGTTCTTTTAGAAAACTCTACTTATGAAGACCCTATATTTTATCATTTTTCCATTATGAAGGGTAATGAAGGATAATGAAGGACAAGCACCTTACCCTTCATAATACAACACATTGTATTCCAGATATATGCAAGGATTTATGAAGGAGTGAAGGATATTTTTATTTTTTCTTTGAAAAAAATATTTCTGCTTCTGTAATGATCAACATCCTTTTCGTCTTGAAATCATCTTCTTTCTAAAGTCCAAATACGCTTTACTGCAGATCCATGTAGTATGCAACAAGAAAAGAATTATTACATAGTTTATATCTAAACTGCATACATCATGGATAACATCCCTTATATATAGATACTCTTTCACTATTTCATAAACAAAAGTATCTCTATAGTTTTTAGAATAAACATAATACAAAGCATACAATCCATAGAAAAGTATTGCTGCAATTATTGCAGCCAGCACATTATTGACTTTTGGTTTCTTAAGAAATTCATTATGTCCCCTATACATAGGTGGTAATTTCAGATCTCTTATAGCAAAATAGAAATACACAGGTAAGCATATAAGAATGAGGAAAAATGGCCCTACAAAGATGGAGAACAGCAACAAATAAAACCAACCTGTACAATATGCCCACTTTCCACATTGCGCCAGTACAGCTATCTTATTTCCCAATAATTTGTTTGCAAGATAAACAAATGCATATACTACGGAAACAATGTATGCCAGAACAGCTATAGCATACAACATACCAAAGTATCTGTCTGCCATACCCGAATGAGCATAGCAGAAAGTAGGCAGCAAAGATAAAAGATATGGTAAAATCAGTTTGATATCCTTCATGAACGAATTACATTATTTCACAATAACAGCAATAACAAAGAGAACTTGCGTTATGCAGCAAACATAACGTTTGAGAATTTAAGCGATTGCACCTGCATAAAGCTGTTCTATGGGGAAAAACAAATCCCAATCTTCGCCCCAAACAATGTTACCATCATCAAGAGTGAAGTTCAAGAATTCGCCTTCATCCAAATACTTGTCATATTGAGGATGAGGATGATTATGAATGAACTCTCCAACATTTACACGTTGAACCGTATTGTCATTGAATTTCATCTCAACTGTCAGATTACCAACCGAACGAGCCTCAGTTATCATTATTCGTGCCATACACAAATCATCATTGTCATGCAAAGTTATACACAAATTCTAAACTATTTGTCATTAGCAGATAACAACTCTCTAACTCCTCTTTTTTCCGTACAGGCAATTTCGTTCGTTGGAACGAACGATTTGTTGCAATTTGTTTTCAATTCGTTTAAGTCAACATCAAGTAAATCTGCACATACGCTTTCGACAAATGCAGAACTTAGAGTATTGCCATATTTTTTACTTATTACCAATGCCGTAGCAAAAACTCAATTAATATTTTATGGTTTGACCTTTATATTTCAATATTAGTTTGTTTTTGTCTCAACTGATCTGCAAACTCAAGAAAAATCATGCATGGCGATATGGTGTTCGCATGTGTTCGTTGCCCCATGCCTCTATAGTTGATGCATCTATAGCACCTTCATCCCATAGGGCATCAATAGCTTTCTGTGCCTTTGAGGCGAAGTACAGTGCTATCATATTCTTGAAATCATTCAACTCGCTGATAGAGTTAATTCCTTGAACAGCACTCAGCACTTCCAGTTTTGCTAGTTCGTTGTATGACATATTCTTGTATTTCTTAGAGTCAATGCCGTAGCAAAGACTTTATATTATTTTTTAGATTTGATACATCATTTGCAAAAGTACGAAAAGATTTGGATTATTGCAAGAAAACACAAACATTTTTTGAATAAATGGAATATTAGGGAAACTAATGTCTGCTATAGGGAGAAAAAGGGAGATGGGAGGCTATCGTTGGGATTATCCTTATAACTTTGCAACGGAAAGGGTGCCATCACATGTTTTGGGGGCACATATATCCTATTGTTTAACTAACTATATTATTGATTATGAGGAGTATCACGACTTTGCATTTGCAGTATGCCCACCGTTTCTATGGATTCCAGGGTGAGGCACAGTATCTTCACGGCCATACGGGAACGTTGGTGATAGAGGTGGAGGATGATGTGACACCGAGGGTGAACATGGTGTATCCGTGCAACGAAATCAAGAAGGTGGCATGGGATGTGCTTCGCAACTTCGACCATGCGCTGATATTGCGCGAGGATGATCCGTTATTGCCAGCCATCCTTGAGGTGTATGACAAACAGGGAATAAGACATGGGCATCCACAGAACACGATGAAGGGCGAGGCTTTCAAGACGAAGCTTTGCACGGCATATCCTGACTGCCGACTTGTGGTGACAAAGGACACGATGACTGTGGAGGGAATGATAGAGATTGTGCACGACTTGCTGAAAGACAAACTGCCTATCACCAAGCTGACCTTCGTGAGCGGCGACAACACAGCATCACAATGCTTCCATCCTACGAACCACATCAAGCGTTGCGAACTTTGCGGCGTCGCCCTCAACAAGGAAGGCGTCTGTCCGAAGTGTGGATGGAAGAAATAAGAAGGGGGGGGGGGAAACAAGTAGGAGGAGTGCCAGTTTGAACGCATCCTCTTACTTGTTTGTTTTTTATAAATTTCTACATCTTTATTTTGCTATACAAAAAATTTTGCGTACTTTTGTATGTTAATAGTCGCAAAATCATGTCATATTTCTCATACAATCCAAAAAATCATTGCTGGCCGGCAGTAAGGAAAGCATTGTTTGCAATAATTACAGGCACACTGCTGATGGCCATATGCGAGGCAATGGCTATTTATGAGTTGGATAAGAGCTTGCAGTTGTCAGGAAACACAACTATAAACGCTATCTTTGCTCTGACTATTGCTAACACATTCATCTTGCGCAAACATGTACGCATCATACGGGCACGCCTCTACAGAAGATTTGCTTATGTAGCCATTGGTATGCTATCAGTTGTTGCTACATTTTCAGCCATGAACATAGAGAAAGATGCCAGAGCAATAGAGATGCAATCGGAAACACTCGATGGTATAGATTTCGACAAGGCTGATTATTTCAGGATTGCTGAACCTGGCAATATTGACACTACCCGCATTGGATATGATATAGCAAGATATACAAGTCATAGCAGATCAGGGATGACATCACTTACATTTAGAGGATATTGTGTTGCACCATTTCATGACAGAGAATCTGTATTTTATGCTATTGATTTCAAGCATGAAGGAACAAGACCTTTCCTGATAACAGAGAAGGCACGTCATGAGATATGGCAGCAGTTTGCTGGAAAGATGCAACAAAATAATCCCGATTCATATGTGCATAGCCATTTATTCAAGAGGCTTATGCCTGATGAGGACAGTCCATACTGGGTGGCAGTAGGCTATAGCTGCGCTATGGATACAGTTACTCACGACATTTATGAAATACATCGTTCAGTGCTACTTTCACCAGTAGATGGTGACAAAATGCCTGCATGGCAGGACACTCTTTGCAGTGTCCTTATAATTCTTGGATTTACGGCAGCACTTCTTGTACTAATATTTGCTTTTGCAAAAACAAGACACCCCTTATTTTTCTTATAAAGTTGTGTTTACACCTTCAAATATCCAGCTTCAATCCAAAGGAAAGACTGAGGATATCGTTGAAAGGGAGAGTCTTGTTTACTGCCTTGCTGGCAACATAAAGGTCACAAGTGCTGAGTTCCCAAACAAGGCTTGCGGACTTTATCAGATGACGATGAGGAGGAGGAAAATGATAGGTGAAGCGCTGACCAACGAAGATATGGAAGCGAATCTTTGACGAGAAGCGATAGTAGTCGCCACCATTAGGATAGCGGGAAGGTTCCTTTCCCCAGAATTTACTACTGAGAACGGAGTTGAGGAATATGCCACAAGAAAGAGGTTGGAAAGAGAAATACCCTTTACTATTGCCGTGATTACCAAAGAGAGGAAGGGTGAAAGGAACGTAAGTCTCACGGAGCGTGAAGGTAGCCTTGCGATGGTCGGTATGATAGCGAGGGATATAGCCGAACATAAGGTCCGTTTCCCATTGCTCATGCCCACCATACTGCCATCCCACACCAGCATTAACCAAACCAACACTACCTGCATACTGCAAACGAATGAAGTCTGGTTTCCAGGCATACAGCTTCGCCAACCCTATGAGCATCAAGAAGATGCTAAAAAGCCACCGTCTCATAGCTATACCCTCCCCTCGTTACCGTGAAGACATAATACTGCCGACACTTCGCACAGGTTATCTGATGATAGAGCAAGCCATCATCGAAGATGCATGACGACTCCGTTGAATGCCCATGACCATAGATGCAACACAAAGGATTTCGCATCCGATGAATGTAATATTCAAAGGCATCTGCCACATCATCATTGAACTCATCTGCATAAGGACATACATGCATCGCAACGATAGTAGCCTCCAC
This sequence comes from Prevotella sp., assembly GCA_045627725.1. GTDB lineage: Bacteria > Bacteroidota > Bacteroidia > Bacteroidales > Bacteroidaceae > Prevotella. The sequence continues at coordinate 37,012 of JAZQOH010000042.1, forward strand.
CCCATCAGGCACATTATCGCCTTCATTCTTCATATAGCTGAGATTAGGCACCGGAGCAGAGAAATCATACTCGAGAGCATTGGTATCGAGACATACGAAGCGAAGGAACCCTGCCGTGAAGGAGAAATTCTCATTGCCGAACACATCGCGGAAGACTTCCTTGCCAGAACCGATGCAGTCGTGATTGCCAAGAAGAACGACATACGGCACTCGTAATCCCTGCAATATATCCGTCTGCCACTCAAACTCCTTGGTAATACCGAAATCGCTGAGGTCGCCACAATGGATAACGAAGTCAACATCAGAACGACGATTTATGTTTCCCACCTCATCATGCATCTCATCATACCATCGCTGGGTATCACTCATCACGGCAAAGCGAATCGTATCACGCCCCTGCATCAAACGTTCTATCTGCTCTATATTCCTGTCATTCTGATGCATAGCGCAGTCAAGACGCCCATCATAAGGATGAATATCGATAAGGTCGCAACTCATTAACAGCAGGATGATGAGTATTATTATCAGTAGTTTTCTCATAGCCACACACGCTTTATTTGTTCGTATGCAAAACTACGAAGAATAACTACCTCTACACATTATATCTTATATAAATATCAAACATGAATGATAAGCGATGGTAATATCAAAAAAATCCGCAAGACTTCATCAACGAAAATCTTGCGGACTTATCTTTTATTTGTTTGGGCTTTTAAATTCTTCCAGCTCCTTCTCGGGAGGGGGCTTAATGCCAGAGATATTCCATCCACGTTGGCACCTGCTTCTCCCAATCAGCTTCGCAATGCTGCCCACCCTGCTGATGGTATAGCCAGGTGCTTACGCCGAGCTTCTGAACGGCTGCCTCCATCTTAAGGATGCGCTTTGTCATCCATCCACGCTTGTCTTCCTCCGTGCCCCAACTCATGAAGAGACGGGTGTCAGGACTTATCTTGTTGCGCTTCAGTTCCTTGAGGAAGAGAGGAAGAGTGGCAAAAAACTCAGGAGAAACGGCAGCCGACTTAGAGAACACCTTATTATATCTAAGAACGGCGAAGAGAGCCATCATGCCTCCCATGCTCGACCCACCAATGGCCGTTGCCTCGCGATGAGACCATGTGCGATAGTTTGCGTCTATATAAGGTTTCAACACCTTGACCATCCAGTTCATCGTCTTCACTCCCCTGCCCACAACCTTACCGATGTTTCTTTCCGAGAAACCGTATGGGCAGAACTCAGCAAGGCGCTCATGACCATGATGAGAGCACTCCAAACCGACGATGATAACCTTCTTATGCCAATGGTCGAGGAAGTTTGCCATTCCCCACGACTTGCCGTATGTGGCATCCCAGTCATAGAAAAGATTATGACCATCAAACATATACACTACAGGATAGCGTTCCCCACTCTCATAATAATCATTTGGAAGATACATGTGTATCGTTCTGTCTTCACCTCCCGGCGAGAAATATAAAGGAAATTTTATTACCACGTTATTATAATTACGAATTACTAATGACGAATTACCTAGTTACTAATTACGAACTGTTTATTTCATGCAAAGCATAAACTTCTTATGTATATAAGTAATTCGTAATTAGTAATTTGTAATTCATTATAGCGGCTTGATATTATTCATGAAATATGCCAACTGATTGCGCCAGCTTGGCCAGTCATGATCAACGTCATAGCCCCAATAGTCAAACCATGCAGGCACACCCTTCTGCTTGAGGATTGTGTCCATCTCGCGAGTGCTTGCAAGAGTCTCCTCCTCCCAACGTCCCTGACCGATGCAGAAGATGATACGACGACTGCGATACTGCTGCATCCAAGGATGATCCTCAGGCATCTGGCGGAGGAAATCCTGTGGAGAGTTGGCGTAAGTGAGTTCATCGCTATAGTATGGGAAGCCATAAGAGGCTGTATAGAGACCGCTCATAGCGATGAGGGTATCGAAGATATCAGGACGACGGAAGAAGAAGTTGGCAGCGTGGAAGGCACCCATAGAGCAACCCGTCACGAGGAATGTCTCACCCTCCCAACGGCGGCAGCGAGGCAATAGTTCATCCACTATATAATGGAACCAGCGCTCATGCTGCTCAATGCGCCAGCGATTGTCCCAATGCGTGCTCGACCATGTCTCCCAGTCGATGCCATCACAGCATATCAATCTTATCTTTCCACTCTCTATCCATGGCGAGAGAGTAGCAACCATCTGATAGCCCTCCCAGTCATAGAAACGTCCATCCTGCGAAGGTATGGCAAGCACGGAATGCTCACCGTTGCCATATTCCTTCCATTCCATGTCTCTTCCGAGACAATTACTCCATTCTTTGTGATATTGCACGTTCATAATTCTTCTACACTCTATGACAAACATATCCTAAGAACTCATCCATCTCCTCACGAGTGCGGAAGCGAGCGATGTATGTCTGGTCGCCCATAGCGCCGGCAAGAATAGCTGGCAGACGGTCCCACATCTTCAGGGCATAGGCATACTTCTGCATTATATCCTCATGAGAATGAGCATACTGCACATTGTCTCTACGACCAGCGAAGACGCAATAGTAGTCATCGTGTGGATCAGGAAGACGACGCTCATCGTATGCCACCATCTCTGCCCAAATCTTATATACATCCACCTCATGGGCATAGTTTATCATATCAGGAGTGAAACCGCCACCAGGACGCATATTCACCTCAAGGGCAACGAAGTCACCAGGATTGCCAAGACCGATGTGAGCACGGTTCAGGCGGAAGAACTCCAGATGCACCATACGGCTTCTCACGTCGAATGCCTTCACCGTCTGACGGCCCCAGAAGCGCAGGTTCTCGTTTATATCCTTCTCCACATAGTAGGTAGAGTCGAGGTTATTGTTCACGATGTCGGCAATGCTTGGAGGGCATACGCACATCGACTCAACCAGAGGCTCACCCTTACTGTTGATGATAGCATCGTAGGTGCAGATATCGCCAGTCACGAACTCCTCAATAACATAGTCGCCATAGTTAGGTTTCTGATAGAAATTATTGAGCTCGTCGGCATTGTTTATCTTATATGAATCCGTTGCGCCAACACCCACATCAGGCTTCACGAAGAGAGGATATCCTGCCTCTTCAGAGAAACGCTTTGCTGCCTCCAGACCTTCTTTTGCGAGAATCTGGCGGGCAGTACGAATACCACCCTCGGCATAGAGTTTCTTCATCTCCGACTTCTCCTTGATGAACATTATCTTGTCCGACTTAAGACCTGTGTTCACGTTGAAGTCAGTACGCAGACGAGCATCCTGCTCAAGCCAATACTCATTATTCGACTCAATCCAGTCAATCTTGCCATGCTTATGAGCGAGATAAGCCACGGCGCGATACATCTGGTCGTAGTCCTCCATGTTGTTCACCTTATAATATTCGGTGAGGGAGTTCTTCAGTTCGGTACACAGTTCGTCATAAGGTGTATCACCAATGGCGAGCACGGTAACGCCATTATTCTTCAAAGCGTCACACCACTGCCAAAATTTCTTTGGAAATGCTGGAGAGATGAATATGAAGTTCATAATAGATAGGCCCCCTCCCAGCCTCCCCGAGGGGAGGAGATTTAAGTCACATTAGCCAATGGGGGCGGTAATGATTTATGATTAATGATTTATAATTAATAATTTGAAGTGCAAAATTAATATTTTTTCGGCAAAATTCCTAACAATCCGCCTTTTTTCAATTTTTCAATTTTATAATTCCTCAATTTTCCCTACTCCCAGCACTCAAGTTTTCCTTCTATCTCAGGAATGTCAGAGCGACGGAACGTAGGTTCCCTACCCTCGCGCTTATCCTTTTCATAGTGAAGGAGAAGTTTTCTCGCCTGTGGGAAAAGGAGCAGGATAGCTATGAGATTGAGTATCGTCATGAGTCCCATAACGATATCCACGAAGGAGAATGCCGTCTGCAAATCCATCAAAGCACCAGCCATCACCATCAAACCTGTGAAGATACGGAAGGCAAAGACAGGCATCTTCTTCTTAGTGATGAAGCGGATATTCGTCTCGCCATAGAAACTGTTCGCTATTATAGTGCTATAGGCAAAGAGGGATATTGCGGCAGTTATGAAATAGCGACCTATCGAGCCTACCTCTGCATCCAGAGCTTCAGCGGTGAGCAGTATTCCGTCTTTTCCACAATCATATTTCCCTGAGAGAAGGATGATAAAGGCCGTGCAGGAGCAGATGATGAGCGTATCGGTGAACACGCCAAAAGCCTGTAGCAGACCTTGCTTCACAGGGTGCGAAGTCTCGGCTATGGCGGCAGCATTAGGCGCACTACCCTCACCTGCCTCATTGCTGAAGAGTCCTCGCTTCACACCTTGCATCACGGCCACACCAATAGCACCACCAGCCATCTGATGCACTCCGAATGCTCCTTCTATAATAATAGAGAACACATAAGGCAACTTTGTGATATTCATCGCCACGATGACGATGGAGAGGAGGATAAAGCCAAGTGCCATGAAAGGAACGACGATGCTTGAGAATCGCGACACTCGCGTTACGCCTCCGAAGACAATGACAAGCGTAGCAATGGCTATCACACCGCCCACTATGGCTTTATTCCAGGTGAAAGCATCGGCAAGGGCATCGCATAGTGTGGTGCTCTGCACGAGCTGGTTTGCCATACCGAAGGTAACGGTTATCATGATGGCGAAGAGAATACCCATCCAGCGCTTTCCGAGTCCTGTCTCCATATAGTATGCAGGACCGCCATAGTAAGCCACCGAGCTCTTTCTCTTATACAACTGGGCGAGAGTAGCCTCCACAAAGGCCGTGGCAGAGCCGAGCAATGCCATCACCCACATCCAGAATACAGCACCAGGACCTCCCACGAATATGGCACTCGCCACGCCGGCAAGGTTACCCGTGCCCACTCGCGAGGATAGCGACACGGCAAATGCCTGGAACGAGCCAATGTTCTTCTTTCCTTCCTTATTGAAAGATGACACAGGCTTGTCCGTTCTATGCCTCATCTTCACGATGTCGATATTGAACAGCACCTTCAGCATATCGCCAATCAGGCGAAACTGCAATCCGCGGGTACGGATTGTGAAATACAAAGCGCTGGCCACGAGCATCGTTATGACGATGTATGTCCAGAGAAAATCATTTATTGCATTTATCGTCTCCATCAGCATATCAGTTTATCAAACTTCTCTCTCACCTTGCTCCACACATCATCGCAGGTCAGTATTCCCGACTCACGCAGAGCATTGTTGCGGAACACATCCACATCGAGATTATCGCTGACAATCTTTATCGAAGCAAGGAGATTGATGCGAGGAGTGAATGCCGAGATATAGTTCAGTTCCATATCAAAGAGCACAGGCTCCGTCTTGTCTGTCTCCGTCACGAAGTCATTATTCGTATAGCAAGGCATTCCCTCGTCAGCGATATGCAGAGGGTTGGCATGATCCACGAAGTTGTAATTACCCTTCACGAGACGATACGAATCGCTCACGGTCATTATCTCACCAATAGGCGTACGATTACTGCCAGCATAGCCAATGTTCACCACATTGGTTCCCTCAGGCAGGGCAGCACAAGTCTTTATCACATTACCTGCTCCAACGCCCATCAACACACACTCGTATTCAGGAAAATACTCCTGACATTTCTTATACTCTGCCTCTTCCGCAGCAAGGATAACTATATCTTTCTTCATAACACCAAAAATTTATTTTTAATAAAAAAGTAATCTCGTAATCTCGAATCATCGAAAAATCGAATCATCGAATCATCGAAAAATCGAATTCTCGCCCCTTCAAAACCTCCCCCTCATTCCAATTCCTCATACCTCGGAATCTCCTCCATAATCTTCCATTTCGAAGTCTCATCATCATATCTCAGGCATATATGCTGTGTGCCATTGCTCATTATCAGATAAGGCACATTGAGCTGAGTATTATATGCTACAACCTGATTGAGCACCTTTTCCGTCAATGGAATATCAGGCGCCTTGTATTCTATTATCATACGCGGCTGAAGGTCTGAGGTATATAGCAGGGAGTCGCATCTCAGTTTCTTCTCCCCAACCTTCATCTCCACCTCATTGGCGAGGAGTGATGGCGGATACCCTCTGTATTCTATAAGGTAATTGATAAAAAACTGCCTCACCATCTCCTCCGGCGTCAGCGTAATATAGCGACGGCGGAGTATGTCGAAGACCAACGGTTTTTCCGACTTCGACATCTTTATCTTCATCTTATCGTATGGCGGTAGATTCACCCTTTTAGTTTTTATTTTGCAAATTTACACATTTTTCTTCTTATATATCATCTTTTATTTATATTTTTGCAGAAATTATTATAATTAGCTTAAACAATAAACAGACCTAAAATGAAAAAAAGATCACTTACTTCATTAGCATTATTGCTCTCCGTCGCATCACTTTTTGCGCAGAGCAGCAAGAAAAGTTTTGACTTTGGTTGGAAATTCTGCGAAGAAGATATCGCCAATCCTCAGGTCACAAACTTCGATAATGGCAAATGGAAAAACGTCAACCTGCCTCACGACTGGGACATCTATCATGCTCCTTTCGCTGATGCTCCTACAGTAAATGGCGGCGGCTACTATCCTGCAGGAATAGGATGGTATGTGAAACAGGTGAAGGACACCGAACTGAAGACCGTTGCCGGCGAATCTGTATGGCTGCATTTCGAGGGTGTATATCAGAATGCAGAGGTCTTTGTGAATGGTGAGCGAGTGGCAACTCATGCTTACGGCTACACTCCTTTCAAGGTCAACATAACAAAGAATGTCAGGAAGGGAATTAACAGCATCGCTGTCCGCGTGGATAATTCCAAGCAACCTAACTGCAGATGGTATAGCGGCTCGGGCATCTATCGCCATGTGTGGCTGGAGAAATTCAACGAGAACAAGATGGATGACCCTGACAAGCTCTTCATCACTACGGAGAAAATCTATGGTATGTCTGCTGATGGCACTCATGCCGACTCTGCTGATATCCGCATCACTTATGCCGACAAGCTCAACGAGAAGCGCGTGATGAAGGATGTCAAGCTGTGGTCGCCAAAGCATCCTAACCTCTATAATATCAAGGTTGGTGAACTCACCGTGAAGCATGGTATCCGCACCTTCAGCTATGATGCTGAGAATGGCTTCGTTCTCAACGGTCAGCCAATGATTCTCAACGGTGCTTGTGTGCATCATGACAATGGCATCATCGGTTCCATGTCTTTCGATGCTGCTGAGGTTCGCAAGGTTGACCTTATGAAATATGCTGGCTTCAATCTCATCCGCACTTCTCATAATCCTCAGTCGCGTGCCTTCTATGATGCTTGTGACAGCCTCGGAATGCTCGTCGTTGATGAGATTTTCGATGGTTGGCGCACTCAGAAGAACCCTTACGACTACCATCTCGTCATCGATTCGTGCTACAATTCAGACATCACCTCATGGGTACTTCGCGACCGTAACCACCCATCCATTATCGCATATAGCATTGGTAATGAGGTTATTGAGCGTAAGGACATCCGCGTAGTGCATACAGCAAAGCTATTCAAGAATGCAATCCTCGCGCATGACAAGACTCGCCCTGTGACAGAGGCTCTCTGCGCATGGGATAGAGATTGGGAAATCTACGACCCACATGCTGATGTTCTCGACATCGTGGGTTATAACTACATGATGCACAAGGCTGAGAGCGACCACGAGCGCGATCCAAAGCGCGTGATGTGGCAGACGGAGAGCTATCCTCGCGATGCCTTCAACAACTGGAAGCACACCGTGGAGCGCCCATATATCATAGGCGATATGGTGTGGACAGGTCTCGATTATCTCGGCGAGAGTTCCATCGGCACATTCCATTACGAGGGTGAGCCTCGCGAGGAGTCATGGATGGCAAAGCATTTCCCTATTCACGGCACTTACTGCGGCGATGTGGATCTCATCGGTTGGCGCAAGCCTATAGCTCACTATCGCGATATGCTTTGGAATCAAAAGGAGGGCGATGCCAGCATTTATATGGCTGTGAAGGAGCCTGATTATTACTATAAAGGTCACGTTTCTGAAACTATGTGGTCCGTTTGGCCTACATGGGAGTCATGGAACTGGAAAGGCTGGGAAGGCAAGGACATAGAGGTTGAGCTATATACCAAGGCTCCTCAGGTGAGCCTCTACCTCAACGATAAGTTCGTTGAGACTCGCAAGGTCAGCATCGACACTCAGTATAAGGCTACCATCAAGTTGCCATACGAGCCTGGTGTACTGAAGGCTGTGGCACAGGATGCTAACGGTAAGTCTCTCGCTCATAGCATTATGGGCACTTCCGGCAAGCCTTACACCGTGATTCTGAAAACTGACCAGGAAACCATCGCTGCCGACGGACAGGACCTTTCCTACGTCTATGTAGAGGTAGTTGACGAGGCTGGCAACCGTGTTCCTGATGCCTCGCTCCCACTCGACGTGAAGGTTACCGGTCAGGGCACACTCCTCGCTGCCGGTTCTGCCGACGTAAGGGACATCGAGCCAACCACCTCCCCACGCGTCACTACCTATAAGGGTCTGGCTCTCATCATTGTTCGCAGCGCAGGCAAGAAGGGCAAGGCAACAGTCAGCGTATCAAGCGCCAACCTCAAGAGCGCCACCCACCAGATTATCGTGAAGTAGTTTTCCGAGAAATCGATTTTCCCCCACAAAGAACGGAATCCCTTTCGAGATTCCGTTTTTTATTTCTCCGATTCTTCTCTGCCTTACTTGTTTATCACCCTCGGATCAGCGAAGATATCCTTGAGGGCATCGAGAGTGTTGTATCGGTCTTCGCAGAAGGTTGTCCAGAGCATGAACCAGGCGTAGCGGTTATAGGAGGCAAGTTGCTCTGCTGTAGGCAGTTCGCCCACCTCACCGATAGCGATGAGCTTGCCGCCACCGAGAGTGAGCAGCTGGTCGTGAGTGTCCTGGAACCACTCTCTGTGATACACATCCGTGGCGAGAACGTCAACATACTTATCGCCTGGATAATACAGGTCATAGCCCATCTCTCGGTCCATAGGATGCTTGCGAGGATTGTTTGGATTCCACACCCAGATAAGGTTGCGAAGCTTATGATGACTCGCAAGGCGCTCATAGAGCATCTTCCAAAGCACGGTGAAGCCCTCCTGACCGCGACGATTGCCCCACCAGAACCATTCGCCGTTCATCTCATGATAAGGACGCCAGAGAACGGGTACGTCCTTGGCTCTCAGCACTTTCAGATACTCCGCGATGCTATCCACCTGAGCAAGCCATTGAGTATGCATCTCGCTACCCTCCGTTATGAGTTCTGCCCATTGCTCATCGGTGAACTTTCCCTGTGTCTGCTTCTTGAAGTTTACAGGACCTTTGTCGAAAGGTCGCGCAGCATGCCATGAGAGAGCAATCACATAGCCCTTCTTATGATGGTCGATAGCCATCTCCACCACCTTGTCTGCATCCCAAGCGAGGTCGCCTCCCCACACCATAGGCACAGCTCCCGGCACGGCCTGCTCTATGCGGTCAAGGTCCCTTCTGTAGTTTGGCATATTGAGCTGATTATGATGCAATCCTGACATTATCTTTCCCTTGTCCACATTAGTGTAGAGCTGTTCGAGGAGAGCTCGGGCAGACGCCGATGTCTTGCTATATACAGGAGCAAAATGAGGATAGCGATGCACTATGCCTCCATGGCGACGAAGGAAGGAAAGCACGGAGTCATTCCATGCCTCTGGCTGCTCCATATTCGACATATGTCCGCAGTCCTTCAGTTCCATCTGCTCCGAAACAGGAAGATAGTTGAGGAGTCCCATGCGCTTCTTATGCTCCATCTCTCCTGATATAGAGAGAGTTGGCACGGCAGGGCGACGCGATTTCAGCGAGTCGTAAGCCTCACGGCCATAGTATAGATGCGGCTCGCGATGCTGCAGCTGCCATGCATCCCAATCGTTTATCTGCAGAGTGAGCGACTCTCGGATATTCTCCTGATGCGAGCCTCCATGAGTGATGAGTTGCTCTATCCATTCCCTTCGCATCTTCTCAATGCCGTAAGCCTTGTTGCGGGCAATGACGGAATCCTGCCTTGCCATCTCAGCAGCCGTAATGGCATCATGAATGCTTGGATGACTTGTGCGCATCGCCCCCGAACTCATCACGCAAGAGAGCATACGTTCAGGATACATTCCCACCATGTCGCCGGCAATGAAACCACCCATGGAGAGCCCTATGATATGAGCCTTCTCCACTCCCAGTTTATCCATCACCTCCACGAGGTCATCCACATGGGTTGTCCTCAAATCCTCACTCATCTTGGAAGAGAGACCATAGCCACGGAAGTCGATGACATACACCTTATACAAAGCGGAGAAGGCCTCCAGCTGTGGTTGCCACATTCTTCGGTCAAGTGAATGCCCATGAAGAAGAAACAACGGCTCTCCCTCGCCATACACCTCATAATATATCTTTCCATCATGGGAAATATCCACGTATCCCTTAGTTACAGGAACGACAGCTTGCACGCATTGTGCGAGCAATGCGAGCAAGAAAGAAAACAAGTATTTCATCATCTCTAAACTTGCGAGTTTTATTTAGAAGTTAAGGAGTTAAGACGATAGTGTAGCGCTCATTACTATCTAAAGTCTCCTCCCCTCGAGGGTAGTCCGATGTTGAGTACATCGGAGTATGTGACAAATGGGGAGGGGGCCTATCTTAATACAGCTCGAATATTCTTCTCCATCTGCTCCACCTTACTGATGCCAACGAGCACAGAGGTGACGCCACGCTGCTTGAGAATCCAGCGGAGAGCCTCATCGGCAAGGGTGTTTCCCTCACTCTTCGCCTTCTCCGCCATCTCGCGAAGCTGCGCGATGAGTTCAGGAGTGAGAGCATCAGGAGTAAGATACTGACTATGAGTAACTCGCGAGCCTTCAGGAATGCCGTTGAGATACTTATCCGTCAGCAATCCCTGCGCCAGAGGAGAGAACGAGATAAAGCCGATGCCATTGTCAGCGCAATAGTCGAGCACACCCGATGTCTTTGGCTCAAGGTCGAGGAGATTGAGCTTTCCCTGATAGATGAGCAATGGCACATCATGAGCATCAAGATACTCCTTTGCCACCTTCAGCGCCTCGAGAGGCCAGCGCGAGATGCCCACATAGAGCGCCTTACCCTGACGAACGATATCCACGAGCGCCTGAAGAGTCTCCTCCAGAGGAGTGTCAGGATCATATCTGTGGCTGTAGAAAAGGTCCACATAGTCAAGATTCATGCGCTTGAGACTCTGGTCGATACTTGCCATGAGATACTTCCTCGAACCACCGTCGCCGTAAGGTCCATGCCACATATCATATCCTGCCTTCGTAGCGATGAAAAGCTCATCGCGATAAGGGCGGAAATCATCGTTCATGAGTCTGCCGAAAGTCTCCTCTGCCGCACCGTAAGGAGGGCCATAGTTATTGGCAAGGTCAAAATGAGTCACACCATGGTCAAAGGCATAGTGTGTAATGGCACGACTGCGCTCGTAAGAGTCTGCATACCCGAAATTATGCCAGAAGCCGAGGCTCACCTTAGGCAGCATCACCCCCGACTTGCCACAATGCTGATACATTCTGGCAGCCTCATCATAGCGATTATCAGATGCTATGTATCTATCCTTCAATATCATCATATTCGTTAGTTGTATGATTTAAGTTTAGTATTGTATATTGTATGTTTAAAGTTTATAGCCATTAGTCGTTATTTACGAGAAAGCCAATGGTAATGGCGAGTTTATCCTGACGCGTCTTCACATGGTCATTACGGTAGAACTCATGGTCCTTAAGTCCCCTCGAATATGTGAAGCCGATGGAAACCATTTCGATATTTAGATGAAAACCAAGCTCCATCTGAGTGTTGAGAGCATGAGGCCATCCGTCTCTGCCATATCTCACTCTTGCATAGTCCTGTCCCCAGCGACGATAGAAATAGCGGTCCCTATAGTCATCAAAAATGCCATCACGATATCCACTCTTCAGATTCGCCTCCACCTTCCAGTTTATTGCAACACCGGCATACGGAACAAAACTGGCTCTCTTGCCCAGAGGAATGCGCCACATGGCATGAACAGGCACGTAAATGCTATGCTCATTGAATCGCTCAAAGCCCATCTTCTTTATCTCATCAGAATAAGACATGCACCATTCATAGCCAAGTCCCGTATGAAGACCGATACCTACAGGCAGATAAGGCGAGAAATGATACATAATCTGCACACCATGCAGACGCTTCCCCTCCTGGCCGAATATATTCTCATGATAGTCCCCATCAGAAAACTCACTCACCCACTCCTTGTTTACATATCCAATGGACAAAGCATGACGGTCATCAAACTCCTGTGCCATCATGCCCAAACTAATCATGACGAGAGATAATAAAGCTATAGTCCTTTTCATATTACGCATATAAGTGATGAAAAAAAGTAAAAATACACTAAATGATCACGCCTTTGTTACAAATATCTTTCTCACTATTTATCAATCTCCGCTTCTAACTCCTCGATACTTGGCAACGTATCATTGAAGTTCTCTGGCAGAATCTGTATGCCCTCGTATGCTGTGATGGCTATAGGTTGATTGTAGCCCTCAAGACAGTACTGAGCAAAGACGTTGTTCTTGCTACGGCAAATTAGAAGTCCAATGGTTGGGCGGTCGATGTCGTCCTTCAAGATGTGATTTACGAGCGACATGTAACCAGACAACTGACCGAGGTAAGACGATTCAAACTCTGTCACCTTTACCTCAACGACAACGTAGGCGTGCAACTTGGTGTTGTAGAACAAGAGGTCAGAGAATTGTTCCTTGCCAGCAACAGAAAGCAGGTATTCATTTCGTATGTAAGCAAATCCCGTTCCGAGCGACATCAGCAGGTCGTTGACGTGGCGTATAAGTGCCTGTTTCAGCGTATGCTCGTCATACTTTGCCTTCAGTTTCAGGAATGACATGTTCAGCGGATCGCTAATCATTTCAGCAGCAAGGTCCCCCGTTGGATAAGGCATTGTTGCAGGGAAGTTGTTGACGGACTTGCCCTGACGTTCATAGAGTCCATTATCTTTACCCTTGTCGCCCATCATGTTCTCCAACACGGCTCTTGACCAACTGTGCTCCAATGTTTTGGCTGCATAGAATAAAGCTTTCATTGGTTCGCTGTCGTATCGGTCAAGGATAGCTTTGTGATGTCCCCAAGGAACAGCAAAGATATTCAGCGGCATTCTACCTTCATTTTCAAGCAGTTGATGCTGTGGCTTAAATATTTCCACAAGTTGTGGAACAATTTGCTTTTCTGCAGGAATGATGCCTTTTTCTCGCCTATCGTAAAATATTTCCCCAACTTGGGGAACTTTTTCAAACAGTTGACTATAAAGCAAATAGAATCTCTTGCAATAATATAGGTTGCCAGGAGTAATTCCTTTCGCTTCATCAATTGCAAGACGCAAATCTTCGCTCAACTGCTTGATGACGGACTCGCCCCAACGCTCCTCAACATGCATCTCGCAGATGTCACGACCAAGGCTCCAATAGAACTCAATCTTATAGGAGTTGACCTGCACAGCAGCCTTTATCTGCTGTTGGCGAAATCGCCTTTCGATGTTGCTAATCCATTGCTTGTATTCTGGATCAGTTATTGTTTTATTTATATCGCTCATACTTTTTTCTTTTTATACTCCAAGAGTCAATCCACTGTCTTCGTTGAGGGAAACTCAAGTTGCCCACAAAGATACACATTTTCCTTCATATCCCCAAACGCCAAACAAGTTTTTTATATCAGCAACTACTTTCAGGCCCTACTCTCCATCAACGCTCTCCGCAGCAAAGGCAGAATCTCCAAGTCAGCCGGAAGCCACTTCACGCTTTCGAGCTCATCAATAGAAAGCCAACGGGCATCCTCATGCTCCAGAAGCGAAAGCCTCCCCGACACAGCCGAGCAAAGAAAGCAACGCATCGATAGATGAAACTTAGGATAGTCATACTCCACCGTAGTGAGCCACACCCCCACTTCTATCTCCGTTGCCAGTTCCTCCTTTATCTCACGCCTCAGAGCCTCCTCTGGCTCCTCTCCCGGCTCTATCTTTCCGCCAGGAAACTCCCACCAGTCCTTCCACTCACCATATCCACGCTGAGTGGCAAACACCCTGCCATCCCTCACTATGATGGCAGCCACCACGTTTATCGTTTTCATATCGTCAGACATCATCACCACAGATGTTTTTCCAATAGTGTCACCATCACCAAGAGTTTCGAAACCCTTTAGAACATCCTTCACATAAGCAGTTGTGTATTTATGTTCTTTAATGATACGCGTAACACTTTACTATATTTTCACAATCCATCTACCTTTTTTCTTACTGCCCTCGCGTTCAAGAACTCCCAATTTCTGGAGTTCGGCGATATCGCGTTGTACAGTTCTTGATGTCGCATTAAGTTTTTGCGACATTTCTGCTGCTGATATTGTGACATCAGACTGTATCATTTTTAATATAAGTCGCTGTCTTTCAGTTAATTCATTTATGACATTTTTTACGACATTTTTTACGACATCCCCCTCCTCATTAAGTACTAAAACATCACTGACAAAGTCTTTATGACACGGAATATCTATAATGAAATATGTACGGGCATCATCCGTATCAATTGTAGCGGCAGGTGAACCATTGTTAGCAAGTTCCTCTTGAATGGTTGGGATTCCTGTGCTGCGGCCTTCTGTCAGGTCAAGTTCCTTCAGAAACTCCCCTAGCCGGCGGTTACGGTATCTACGTGAACGCAGCAGTTTGCCTTCATGAATAGCATCCATGCTGATTGTATGATTCGGCCCAGAGAAACTGAGTATGCTAATCTTGTCTGGTTCAACAGTTATTTCCACGGGCTCTCTATCCTGATAGTCACGGTGATAGAGAGAATTTACCACTGCTTCCTCCAATGCTTGATATGGATAATTGAAAATCGTGATAGAATGTTCATCAAACTTCTGCTTGCGAATGCTCTTTTGAATAACATTTACCTTCAAGGCATTCATCGTGTCGCGTATCATGCGAGGCACAGGACCTTTAATGACGGGCAACTCAATCATATTGTTGGGATTTTGCTGCCTGCCTTCAGGGAATATAACAATCTCCACTTGCGAGTACTTGAAGAACTTGTCGGGATGCTCGGAGAACATCATGGCAGCCACATTACGGATAATCGGACCGTCAGGGGTCTTTTCCGTCAAGTCCATCTGGTCAAGTATCGTCCACAAACGATCACCGCTCATATCCTCACTAGCAAGAGCACTCTTAACTGTTACGAGATGGTCACGCAGAACGGTTGTTGAGATGTCGGTTATCTTGATATCGGCGTTTCCACGGTCATCAAACGGCACACGATTGGCAAGGCTACGCAATTCTTCTTCGTACTCATTCTTTGGCACGATGCAACTACTATTATAGCGAATGTAGTAGTTCCAGTTCTTCTGTTTTGCTGTAATCTGGTCGGGCACCTTGTAAGGACGTCGCTCACCAGCTGTAACCTTGATAATGAGTATATTCTTGCCATCAGCTTCTTCCAAAAACAGACGAGGCTGATAGTATGGCTGGATGAGATTGTTGTAACCTACCATTTCTTTCTCTATAATCTCAATCATCTGCGGGGCAACACCTAAGACAGGACGCACAGCACGACCGTTCTCTTCTTTTACGCCAACCACGATGTAACCACCTCCTGTATCCTCAAAGTCATTAGCAAAGGCACAGATAGTGCGGTAGATAGAATCGGGATTCCATCCTTCCTTGTAGTCAAGTCTATTATTCTCCACAGCCTTGCCGTTGAGCAAGTCTTCTATGTTAATGTGTAATGCCATATTTATACTTCAATGATGATTTTCATTGTTTCTTCCGATTAGTAAACCGAATGCAAATATACTTATTTTTGTTGTAAAATGCAAATAAAAGGAACAAAAAACAAGGCACCCACCATGGAGTGCCTTGCATATAATAAAGTTTATCGTTTACTTATCTTGGGTATAAAGCCTTACTTAATCCTACTAAGCACATCTACGACTCCTGCTGATTGTGGAGTCTTCATTATCTCTGTTTTGAGAAATCTTGCTATATCATATTCCAACTCATACATGTACCCCTGACATGCATCTCCTTTGCCATCAAACGAAGAATAACTACTGGCTTTGTGATTAACGATATAATCCTTAAAAGGCTCAAGAGAGAAACGTTTTGATAGCATCTGGTACCTCACATTTACACGATACCCCAGATTGCCCCATCCATGCCCATAAAGAGCTGATGGTTGTGGAAAGCTTATGCAATCACTAAAAGCCTCTCCTATAGCAACAATAGCACCTTCTGCATAATGGAAAATAATATCACCCGTATGTATTTCTGTCATCTTTTCATGGTGATGAACACCACTTGTTGGAGCCCATACATATCTTCCTTTATACTCAGCATCAAACGTTTTGCCCTGATGGACTTTGAAAATTCTGAAATTCTTTTGAGTGAAAACCGTTTCCCAGTCTGTATCATTTATTATCTTTTCTGCTTGCTTAACAGCCTGTTCGCTCTTTTCCCTCAATATTTTCTCTTCCTCTGCCATTCTTTCCTCCTCAGCTTTCCTGAGAGCTTCTTTCTTTGCCCTCGCTATATCGTCAGCAATAGCTTGCAACTCTTCATCTTGAGCAAGGATTTTGCCAAGAGCGATAGGGAAGCCAAAACGCTTTGTTTCTCCTGATGTAGGAAACTCAACCGAAATAAAGATACCTTTATCTGTATCCTCAGCTTTTGTGATGACACCCTCGCCCAGATCTCTGTGATTGACGGTTTTATTGATTAGTCTGTTCATGGTCGTTTAGTATTCTAGAATTTCACAATGTCATTTATTCTTTCTTTCACTTCCTCTATCATACTCTTTTTGAGCGGGATGCCTACGAGATAAACTTGGGAGTCAGAGTAAGTGAGGGGACTTGTTATGTGCATAGTTCGATAAGCGAAATCGTTGAACGGATAAACCAACAACGCTTTCTTTGTCGTCATCGCATTGAATGAACAATAAGCCAATATCTGATGGAGGTCGCGTCGGAATGTATCCTTAAGTTCATCACTTGTATCGTTCACATTGAACATATGACTTTTGTATTTCGCATCCAGCACATATTGCGTATCATCTTTCTGCAGAATAAGGTCTGGCTCCAAATAATGCAAAGCCCACATAGGACGTTGACCATTAATAGAAAAATGTGCATTACATATTGATTTAGCCGTACATGATTTTGCAACTTCTCCAAAGATATATTGCACATAGCGCTCAAAGAATTCTGAGTAGTCAATTCTCCAAGCACGTTTATTGGTACGCTTGTTTTGTAAGATGATATTCGCTATGCGTTTTGCCTCCTTAACTGCCAACGGATCAAAAGCATGTACCATGAATTCTGTTGGATGATCCGTTGACTCCATTCCGGCATACTTGGCTTTCAATCTATCGATCTTTGTTGAATAAGCTATCTTTGAACGCATCGGCGTTTGAGGCTTTTTCAATTCTGTAAAACAAAGTTGCAACACAATCAACATCTGTCTGAATTCTTTGTGAAATGGATTCAGTTTGTTTGAGCGATTTTGATAGCAGAATACTTTGGTCGGGGCATAGTTATTTAGGGCATACACATCCCAACGTGTCCCGCTAGTAGGTGTTCGCTCAATCCTTTCAACAACGTCAAACTTATGCCATCGTGCCTTCTCTACCTCAAGGAATTTGTCTATAAAATTGCAGCACTCAAAATAAAGAGGAGGTTCAAGCATAGATGATGATAAAGGGGGCAAAACATCATTATACTCAGGCAGTAAGCTATCACCTACAACAGAGAGCAGTTCTGAAATATCCTCACCAAACCTACCTCCAATACATAAATCACCACAAGGCTTTCCATCCTTAGGTGACATCATAGGCACACTCCCTGCAAACTGTGATGTTGTTAGCTTCAAGTAGGGATCATTACCAACAATCTCTATCTCTGCTTTTACACCCAGATAATCAACAGCACGTTGGTTGATAAAAAGGAACCTTTGCAGAGCATCAACACCATACCGTTTGTCACATCCCCACTCTTTATTCAATTCTGTGAATGCGAATGAGAAAGTGTCAAGTGTATGCAGTTGCTTTATGAAGAATGTGCTCATGATGCAATAGGATTACTCGTACAAATACTTACCTGTTTCTTCGTAGAAAAGTTGAGCAAAACTATCTGCAGCCTTACGCATTAATCCTTCTGCCAAATACTCCTTGATAAGAGGCATAAGCTCATAGACCATACGATCATTCATAATTTCCTTAGCATCCTCTTTTGCTGTCAAGAAGTAACTTGGACCAGGCTGTAAGTTGAGTTCTTCGTCAGTTGCATAACGATCAAAGATCTCACAGAAACGACTAAAGAGTTCTTTATGAAATTCATGTTCTTCGTCTGCATTTATCTCCTGAGGACGTATTGTGTACCATGCAAAACGACGACGAAGAGCAAAGTCAACTACAGCCAAACTTCTATCAGCCGTATTCATGGTTGCTATCACGTAAAGATTCTTTGGCAACTGATCAAGTTCTTTGTCAGCTACATTAAGCTTCACCTTTCTTTCTCCAGCTTGATCCTCAAAAAGATAGAACACAGGACCAAGTACATTTGCAAGATTAGCACGATTTATCTCGTCGATGATTAGCAAAACGCGCTTGGTTGGTTCACTCTGAGCAGTTTCAATAGCCTTTACGAGTTCACCTTTTGTAGATTCGTAGGTAAGGTTAGAATCATTAAGTTTTGGCCTTATGCCTTCCACAAAGTCAGAGTAAGTCGTCTCTGCATGGAACTGGATAAAATGGGTACGATAGTACTTCTTACTAATATTGAGCGCATTGTATGTTTTTCCAGTACCTGGAGCACCTTGAAGAACAACAAACCTTCTGTTCTCCAATAACTTCTTAATATCTTTTTCTATGTCAACAGGTTTATTATTAAGATAAGGTTTAAGTGCCTTGTTCTGTTCTTTAATTTGAGCTTTCGTACCCCAACACCTCAGTTTTGCGTATTGTGCTAACCATGCATATATTACGCCTAATCCTTCATCCGTATCAGGATCAACTATTCGAGAAGCAAGAAGTACTTTTGAATATGTTCCTATAACCGACTGTAGTGGATTCAAATCTTCATCTGATGCTACCTTATCCACCAACTCTTTTTCTGTTGATTCTATATCAGTAAAATCATTCTTTATAAAAGAGTAACCATCGTTTTTTGTTAATCGGGTAAACATTCTTCTTGTGCCTACAGTAGAAGCAAGGTCATAATCACGCTGATAACCAGCAGAGCCTACACCTATCGAGACTACACATTTTCCACTTTCTTGCTGTGGAAACACTACAAAGGATAGGTCGTAATAAGCTCCAGAAGGCGCTTCTTCTGGACGGACATAACCAAAATAAGCTTTTCCATCGGCAAAAGAAAGACTACTAACATTACTTCTTTTCACGGCATTAGGAGCACCACGTTTACCATCTTTATCTTTCATTGCCTGAGTAAGGATACCAAATTCTACAGCCTTTGCCCAAACTCTTTCTTCTAGTTCTTGTGCAGTCATCGTTCTCAATTATTTGGAGTTAAAGCGTGGAGACTACACATAAAACAGTTGCGCTGGTTCTGGACAAACCCTTACTCATATTCATGCAATAGACCTCCACGCTGTGAATTATGTTTTCGAGTTCACAGTGGGACATCAATGCATCGTTCCTTGAGTAATTACTTGTGATTGTCCAGATCAGCGCAACAAAGAATGATGACTTACAATCAGTCAATTAGATATTTCTTCTTTCCTTTTTCTGTTGTATTTTATGTTAGATTTAGATTTCTATTCCGTAAGATATTATCGGTGCTTTCTCTCCGGCATAAGGCAAAGCGCGAATGGTATTGTAATCGATGAATTCCATAGCCTCTTCTGCATCCATACCTTCCACGTGCATCAAATGCTCAACCATCTTATGATAAGAGTAAATCAAACGACCATCCTCGCTTATGCCTGTTATGGCTGACAGATAGTCGGGAGACTCCAGCACAATCGTATCCTCATATCCTCCATCGCACAACCATTCCTTAAGCGAATCAATGGTCAGCGGCTTCTTATTTACGTTCTCAGCATAGCGTATCAGGTCACTCACCTCTATTCCAAGACGTGAGGCAATACGCTCCATAATGTCAAGCGAAATATTGCGTTTTCCATTCTCCACATCACTCATATATCGGCGGTCAATATCTGCCTCAAGAGCTAATTTCTCTTGCGACAGACCATGCTGTTTTCTGAGTTGTTGAATGGCTATGCCAAAAGCTATTTGTAGGGACATGACTTTACTATTAATTATCTGGTTGCAAAAATAGTAAGCTTTTGACAATTATACAACGGACAATAATGCACATTTTTGAGATAAATCATTTTTTCGAACAAAAAAAAGAGCGACATTTCTGCCGCTCATGTGTTATTTTTGCTTCGTTTTATGTCAAAGATCTATTGAAATGCCCACCCATATGACTAATTTTCATGTGCATCAAGGTAGAAAACTATTATTCATCTGCCTTAAATGGGCACTTTTCATTCACCGATAATCGGATTTCACTCTTTCAATTATCTCTTGCAGTTGTCCCGTAGGAATAGCATAGAAGAGAATCTGTAGTAATTCGGATGCACCAACACGATCTTGTAATTCACACCATTCCATGCCCAGTTTTTCTCTGCTCTCGATATTTGCACGTTTCTGTTCTTCTGTCATAATAGAATTAGGTTGTTCATTTGTTTTTTAAACTTAGTCTTACATCTAAGGAACATGTCCTTTGATCCATTTGCAAAGTTACGAAATTATCTGATAATTTGCAAAGATTGCTTACAAAAATATTTTGCAAAAAAAGTTTGCAAATCTACTTGCAAAATCCTTTTTTCAGTTTTCATGCCTCAAATGAGGGGTGTTTGTCACAAATTCACAATGTCACAATGTCACAAAATTCAATTCCAAACCACTGCACAGGTTTCTAGCAGAGCCAGAGTCCCATTTTGGGATTCTGCTCACTTAGTTAGGTGGTGATTTGCCTCCCAACTTTATGATTTCACAAAAAAATAACTGTAGCACTGTAGCACTGTAGCGCTTTCATGATTTTCTACAAGTCGAACATAGTCACAACTCATTGATAGCAAAAAGGGTGAACGTTTCGTTCACCCTTTACTAACAAATACAAAATTACTTATATTTCTTGAATGTCTAACATAAACAGATCTGCTAATTCTAACATAAAGATATGCGTATTATGGTCATATGATGTTATGGTAATGACTGCATTATCATAATCCTCTTCTATATTGGTTATTACTGATCTCGATGTATTACACATCCCTAACATGGCAGATAAATGATAAGCGTATGCTCCTACATCGGTTGTACTATTAGCCTGCCTACAACGATGCAAACATTGGCATAAACGCCAGACCTTCTCCCCACGGAATGCATATTGTAATATTTCTATTTCCATTTTTGCTGCTAAGATAGCAAGAATTTATCAATTCCGAGAATATCTTACTAACTTTTAAGCTTTTGCAGCATTTATAAATAGGGGGGGGCTGTCTCCTTTTTCAGTTTTTCATGCCTCAAATGAGGGGTGTTTGTTACCGTTGTTACCTGTTACTTGTTACCAAGTTGTTACCACAACTAATTGATTATTCTTTCTTTCGACGATCTAAAAAGCAATAAAACAACGTAGAATGATCTAAGAAATCTAAAAAAAATTGCGTTGCAAAGGGAGATTTTCTATCTTCGCGAATAGAAAATCATACTCCGACCTATGAAAATTCAACGCGAACTAAGAGAATTGTTGGCCAAGGAACTATGCCAACATGGGGTTATGGAAGAAGCAATTGGCAGATATGTCATTAATTCTATCCGCATATGTCTGCATTGCAAAAGGCTTATGAACGAAGGATGGCTATTCGCTGGCGATGAAACTTTCTGCTCCTTAAAGTGCTTTAAAATGGCATATCCTGACGAGGATATAAAGAGTTTGATGCAAGATATGGATAGCGGTAACAACGTTCTATTCTGGACAACATGGGAATAAGTATACTCCCTTTTTCAGTTTTCATGCCTTAAATGAGGGGTGTTTGTCACAAATTCACAATGTCACAATGTCACAAAATTCAATTCCAAACCACTGCACAGGTTTCTACCAGAGAGGCAGAGTCCCATTTGGGGATTCTGCTCACTTAGTTAGGTGGTGATTTGCCACCCAGCTTTATGATTTCTGGACCGAAGGGCAAGACAGTTTCTGGATTTTTTAATTTTGTGAATTTGTGACATTGTGAATTTGTGAATTTGTGACAAAACCACCTCAAATGGCGATGAGTTACTAAACGAAATTATTATATTATATTTAATATATTATATTATTATCGCGCATCTTTAGGATTTGAGCCGAAAAATAGGGGGTGTTTGTCACAAATTCACATGTCACAATGTCACAAATTCGATTGACGATTGAGAATTTACGGTAGAAGACAGCACTTGCCAGTTGAATTCGCGAAATGTAAAAATTCCTTAAAAGTGTTAAAGTGGCATTCCCCTCTTTTTTGATAATTTCGCGTTTCTATGCTTCTCGATGTGTGTTTCTATGCTTTAGGGTACCTGAAGCTATGCTTTTTGAAATGTTAATTTCCTTTGCATTTTCGAGGCTTTCCCGACTATTTTTTCAAAGTATTGCAGGAGAGGGGATTTCTTTGTACCTTTGCACTCGCAAGCTGCATGATGCACCGTGAGCCAGCTGTGCACTCGCAATTCAGAAGCAAAGTCCACGCTAACTGATTGCCCACCGCGTTCTTTGAAATTTTGCTACAAACCTTCCTATACAAAAAGGCACACAACCTGATGCATCATGCTTTGTATTCCTTCAGCCAGAGCGAGAAGAAACGGTCATAGACTTCGTAAGTACCTTCTTCTTGAGTGATTAGGTCACGGTCGAGGAGAGCATTGGCTGCCGTTTGGATGGTGCTTGGCGTCATCCCACAACGCAGGGAGAACTGTTGCGAGGTGATAGCCTTTGCCTTTCCCTCGGAAGCAATGGCAAGGAGTAGTTGCTTCTGCTTTGTGGTGAGCTGGAAAAGGAGAGATTTATATACGAAACTATTGTTGCGGATAATGGTGGAAATAGCATTCTGCACCTCCTCTATAGAGAATGAAAGTCCGCTGGAAGGAGTGGTATAGAGAATATTCAAAGCATACTGGATATACCACGTGGTGCCTTCGAAATGATTGTAGAGCCATTGGAATACATCATAGTCGATAGCCTTTGCAATCTTGTTCAGATGGGTGTTGGCAAAGTCGCAATATGTCTGACAATCAATAGGATTCAGCCCCATGAGACTTGAACTGTTATAGAAAGGGCGTGATGCTGACGCAAACATCATAGACATGCTATGCCTCTTTGAGCCAGAATAGATAAACCTTGCATTAAGACACCCTTGTATTCGTTTGCGAAGTGATGCCTCCACGGTTTTCTCGGGATAGTCAGCTATGACCTGAAACTCATCAATGGCAACGATGCAAGGACGGTCTGCAGCAGCGAGATATTCAAAAATCTCGTCAAGGGTGATGTCAGGATTGCGAATGTCGCCTATGTTAACTTTCCATTCCGGCATACCTTCCACATTGAACGTGATAGTATGTTGCAAGGAATGCAAAATGGCAACGAAACCTTCCCACGCTTTTCTTCCCAATGGTTTGAGAGTGTTGAGGATGCATTTGCCTAATTCATAGACAAACTCACTCATATTCTTTGTCTCATAGATGTCTATATAGAAGGTGTAATAATTCTCCTTTATCTCTGGTTGGAAGAAGCAATTCCTTATCAATCCCGACTTACCAAGACGGCGAGGAGCTATCAGGGCTACGTTGCAATTATTCGTCACATGACGCATGAGGAGGGCTGTTTCCTCCTTGCGGTCGCAGAAGTATTCAGGGGAAAGATAGCCTTCCGTTATGAATGGATTAGTCAGATTCATAGATAGTTATAAAATTATGAATTTTACGTTATGTTAATTTCATAATGCAAAATTACATAAAACTTTTCTTTTGTGCAAATATATTTTCGGAAAATGTTGCGTTGTCGGTTTTTATTTGTATCTTTGTACTTATAAATGATATTAATAGAATGTAGGCTATGAAAAAGATATTCACACCTGATGAGAGCCAGAAGAGAGTGATAGAGGCTGGCGAAGGCTATCATATAGTGCTGGCTCCTCCCGGATGCGGCAAGACGCAGATACTGACGGAGAGGATAAGGTATGCGCATGAGACGTATGGGGTGCCTTACGGCGAGATGGTGTGCCTCACGTTCACGAACCGTGCAGCGAGGGGTATGGCAGAACGTATCTCGCAGGGCATCGACGATAGCGGAACGGGGGAGATATTCGTGGGAAACATCCACAGATACTGCATAAGAATGCTCTCCACGGAGGGGGTGATGCCTGCCAACTATGCCATAATAGATGATGACGACGCGATAAGCATAATGTCGAGATTCATGAATGAGGACGAGATAAAGGTGATGTCCGACTTCAAGCGCTCTCGTGAATACTTCGACATGATACACCTCTCGCAGATGATGCATCAGATAAAGAAGGGGTATCCTCGCGAGATTCGCCTGCATCCGGAGAGCCTTACGAGGGAGGACATACAGGTGTTGCAGAATATCTGCGCGATGTATAACGTGGAGTTCAACCCGAAGAACATGCTCCGCATCTATGACCATGCCGATGACTATATCAGTCTCATAGCCTCGGGGCAGATGAATTTTCCTCCTCATATACTGAGGGTAACGCCTCGCAACCAGATAGTCATCACGCTGAAGAAACTGGAGATGGCGCACAACTATGCCGACTATAAGAGGGAGCACTCATTGGTGGATTTCAACGACATACTGCTCATCACCTACGACACGCTTTCGGAGGCTGCCAGGAGCGACGATGAAGAGCAGAGGGCTTTCCTCGAGAGGACAAGGAAGAGGTGGATACAGGTGGATGAGGTGCAGGATTTGAGTCCGATGCAGATGGCTATCGTGGACCTTCTCACCAACAATGAGGGACAAGCGCCTACGGTGATGTATCTGGGCGACGAACAGCAGTCGATATTCTCCTTCATGGGGGCGAGGATAAGCACTCTCAACGAACTGCGCAAGCGATGCGGAACGAATGTGTATCACCTGGGAAAGAACCATCGCTCGCCACGCTATCTGCTTGACGTTTACAATACTTACGCAGAGAAGGTCTTGGGCATCGACCCTACCCTATTGCCACAGCCAACGAATGATGACAAGGCGAAGGATGAGCTTCGCATAATATATAGCGGCACCATTGACGAGGAATACCGCAACGTGGCTGCCATCGCGAAGGACTGGCTAAGGGATAACGGCGAGGAGACATCGGCGATTATCGTACTGTCGAATGCTGATGCAGACGCGATAAGTCGCGAACTGACATCGATGGATACTCAGCACTTCAAGATCTCGGGCACGGACCTGTTCTCTACCACGGAGATGAAACTAATCCTCGCGCATTTCTCTGCCTGTCAGGCTGATACAAACCAGATAGCATGGGCAAGGATAATTCAGGGAAGCAAGGCTCTATCCACGGCTTACGCGGCAAGGGACTTCGTGCACCAGGCGTTGAGCAACGGTATCTCGCCCTGCGAACTGGTGACAGGAAACGGCACAGACACCTACACACAGCGCTTCGCAAGATGCTATGAGACGCAGGATATCGTTATCTTCGACACAGAAACGACAGGTCTCGACACCTTCAACGATGACATCATACAGATAGCGGCGATGAGGATAAGGGGCAGCGAGGTGAAGGGCACGTTCATGGTGCACATAGAGACGGAGCGCGAGATTCCTGCCATGCTCGGCGACATAGTGAATCCTATCATAGAGGAACGCGCCCACGCCGATGTCCTTTCCCACGAGGAGGCACTCAGGCAGTTTGCTGACTTTGCCGGCGATGCTGTTCTCTTGGCTCATAATGCCGACTTCGACATACATATCCTTCAGCATAATATAAAGAGGTATGCACCAGGTCTGTACGACGCTGGAGAGGCGATGCCACCATGTTATGACTCCCTTCGCATCATACGACTTCTGGAACCCGATATGAGGATATACAAACTGAAGTATCTGCTTGAGCAACTGCATCTTGAGGGTTCCAACTCGCATCTTGCCGATGATGATGTATATGCAACGAAGAGCCTGGTAGATTATTGCTACAGGAAGGCGAAGGAGATGGAGCCACAGCAGATGGATTTCCTTCAGAAGAAGACAACGAAGGACGTGATGACAAAGCTTCAGAAGAACTATGCCCCACTCTATCTGCATACGAAGGAGATGATGTGGAAGGCTGCAGATGACTCTTCGCTGACAAAGGAACTGAGATATGTGCACGATGAGCTCGTCATCGGAGAACTCATAGACAGGGTGAAGAAGATAGACTATGTTTGCGACTATCTCACTCATGACCTCATAGACGAGACGGCTTTCCCTTATCTTGCCAACCAACTGATGCACTACGGGGCAGAGATAAACACGCTGAAAGAGGCTGACCTATGCAACAGTGACAGGATTAGCGAGCGGATATATGTCACTACGGTGCATAAGGCAAAGGGCTTGGAGTTTGACAATGTGATAGTCTTCGATGCCGTGGATAGCCGTTATCCTAATTTCAATTCAAGGACACAGGAGCAGAAACTGGAGGATGCCCGTAAGTTCTATGTGGCTATGAGTCGCGCGAAGAAGCGCCTGTACATCTCCGTAAGCCAGAAGTTCATCACCAGGACTCATCAGGTGTATGACCGCGAGATGACCACCTTCATGACGCCGATACAGCTGTTATTTAAAGCCCCACCCAATTAACACATACTCGGAAACACTTGAAGTTTCCGACTTCCCCAAAGGAGAGAGTTATTGATTAGTACTTGAGGGCGAAGGAGAGGGTCTTCACGACCTTTTCTGCCTCCTCCTGAGTGATGACAGGACTGATAGGAAGCGAGAGTTCCATGGAGTGTATCTGCTCCGTAACGGGGTATGAGAGCGCGTTCCAGTCAGAATAGCACTCCTGCTGGTGAGGCGGTATAGGATAGTGAATCATAGTGGCAATGCCGTTCTGCCTGAGATATTCCTGCAGGGCATCGCGCTTTCCATCTTCAACAAGTACGGGGAAGATGTGATACACATTGTTTGCATCAGGAAGACGCTGAGGAAGGGAGATAAGAGGATTGGAGATATTATCGTAGTAATATCGGGCTATCTGCTGACGATGAGCATTATCTTCGTCAAGATGGCGAAGCTTCACGCGGAGGACTGCTGCCTGTATCTCGTCAAGACGACTGTTGATGCCTTCAAATTTGAAGACATATTTCTTCTCAGAACCATAATTGGCAAGGGCTCTTACCGTGGCAGCAAGAGTTTCATCGTCAGTAGTTACCGCACCTCCATCGCCTAAGGCACCGAGATTCTTTCCCGGATAGAAGGAATGGCCTGCGGCATCACCGAGAGAGCCGGTTCTCTTGCCTCCAAAACGGCATCCATGAGCCTGGGCATTATCCTCTATGAGTTTGAGGTTATGCTCCCTGCAAATCCCGGCAAGGCGCTCAGAATAGGCAAGGCGACCATAGAGATGCACGGTCATTATGGCTTTGGTACGCGTTGTGATGGCACTCTCTATCCTTTCCTCGTCTATCTCAAGAGTGTCGAGACGTGGCTCTACGAGCACTGGCTTGAGACGGTTTCTCGTAATAGCAAGAATGGAAGCAATATAGGTATTGGCAGGAACGATGACCTCATCGCCTTCCTGCATCACTCCCATCTCCATATAAGCACGGAGGATAAGGGTGAGGGCATCGAGACCGTTGCCGCATCCTACGCAATACTTCGTACCTATATAGTCAGCATACTCTCTCTCAAAAAAAGTATTTTCCTTTCCCTGAAGATACCACCCACTATCCACCACGCGAAGCACAGCCTCGCGAATCTCTTCGGAATAGAGAGATGTGACATTCTTCAAGGAAAGGAAATCAACCATGTTATATTACTGCAAGAACGAAATCAGCACACCTGCGGCAACGGCAGAACCGATAACGCCGGAGATGTTTGATGCCATACAATAGTTGAGAACGTGGTTCTTTGGGTCATACTGTGTAGCGATATCGTTTGCAACACGGCTTGCCATAGGAACGGCAGAGAGACCTGTAGCACCAACGAGTGGGTTGACCTTCTTCTTCGCAAAGAGGTTGAAAATCTTCACCATGCAGATACCAGCAGCGATAGAGAGGGCAAAGGCAAGGAATCCACCAACGACGATACCGATGGTCTGGAGATTGAGGAATGCCTCTGCTGTCATCGTTGCACCTACGGAAAGACCGAGGAAGATGGTAGCAGTATTCATGATGGCATTACTTGCGGTATCGAAGAGGCGACCTGTCATAGAGCCGAGTTCCTTGATGAGATTACCGAACATAAGCATACCAACGAGGCTTACTGCTGTAGGAACGAGGAGTGCTACTACTGCTGTCACCGTGATTGGGAAGAGAATCTTCAATACGCGGAGGTTCTTTATCTCTGTGGTGTTAGGATACTTTTTGTCCTGTTCCTTCATATTGATAAGGAGTTCCTTCTTAGTGCACAATGCCTTGACAACCAATGGTATGATAACAGGCACGAGAGCCATGTAGGAATAAGCCGCAATGGCGATAGGACCGAGAAGTTCTGGTGCGAGCTTGATGGTAGTGAAGATAGCCGTAGGACCGTCAGCACCACCGATGATGCCGAGAGAAGCTGCCTGCTGAGGGGTGAAACCCATAGCGAGGGAAGCAAGAAGAACGGCAAAGATACCAAACTGCGCTCCTGCTCCGAAGATGGAGAGACGAAGGTTGCGAAGCATAGGACCGAAGTCTGTCAGCGCACCGACACCCATGAAGATGATCGGTGGGATGAAACCTGTCTTGATGCACATATAATAGATGAAGTTCATCAAGCCGAGATCATGCGCAATCTTATGGAGAGGCATGTCCCAGATGATTTCCTTTGTTCCATCTGGCAATGTCACATAACCTTCAGAAGTAGCCTGTGCAACGCCCATGCCACCTCCTGGGAAGTTGGCAAGGAGCACACCGAAGCCTATCGGTATGAGCAGAAGAGGCTCATACTTCTTCACGATTCCGAGATAGAGAATCACGAAAGCGAGAAGTATCATGATGAGGAATGACCAGTCGCCACCTGTCTGGGCGAATGCCGTCATATCCCATATTTTATATAGTATTTCCATTTTTCCTTCTTATTATGCGATGGTCATGAGTACATCATCCTCCTCTACAGAGTCACCTGAGGTGAAGTTGATGCTTGTGATTGTACCAGACTTCTCTGCCTTGATACGGTTGAACACCTTCATAGCCTCGATGTAGCAGATGATGTCACCCTCGTTGACCTTATCGCCAACCTTCTTTGGTGTCTCACTGGTGCTGCTAACGAGGTATGCCTTACCCTCCAGTGGAGCAAGTACCTCAAGACCTTCACCTGTTGCTGGTGCAGGAACTGCTGCAGAAGCATTCTCTGTTGCTGCAGGAGCCTTGCCTTCATAAGAGATGTTTACGAGATAGTTCTGGCCATTGACGTTTACGGTAACCTGATTTGGCAACTGAGTCTTCACATTTCCCTGTGTCTTCTTATTTGCCTTACGCTCCTCAAGGTCCTTCTCGAAGGCTGCCTTTGCAGCGCCGCTCTTGTAAGCCTCATACTGCTGTGGGTGCATAGCATACTCGAAGAGTTCCTCATCGTCCTCGCCGAGTTCCCAACCCTGCTGAGACATGCGATACTTATATGTCTCGAGGTCATCAGGATAGTTATCCTGTGGGTCAGCAGTCATGAACTTGCGACCTTCCTTCTTCGCCATCTCCAGGAAGATAGGATCCACCTCGCCTGGCAACTTACCAGACTTACCGAGAATCATATCCCAGATATTCTCTGCAATCATTGACCAGCGCTCCTTGCCCTTCTCCATCTGCATTACGTTCATCAACGCAAGGTTCTTCACATATTGTGAGAATGGAGTTACGAGGCATGGATAGCCTACCTTTGGCCATACGTATGCCACCTCATCGAAGAGCTTCACGAGGAGCTGGTCGGTAGTGAGCTCTGGCTGATTGTTCTTCACCTTCCACTTATTGAGCGAACGGAGGTTATCCTCAAGGTCGGTCATCAATGAGCCCATCATGCCACCAGGAAGTCCTGGCTTGATGAGGAGTGAGTTGTTGAGATGGTTCTGCTTTGGAATATAATAGCCGAGGAAGTCGTCCATCATCTCCTGAACGAGAGTGCGAACCTCCATATAAGCTGCCATATTGATATCCTTCACCTTGAAGCCTGCATCGCTGAGCATCTCCTGAACGGCGATGATGTCAGCATGACCTGTTCCCCAAGAAAGTGGCGAAACGGCTGTATCGATATAGTCACAACCACCACGAGCCACCTCAAGGATGCTTGCCATATTGAAGCCAGGACCTGCATGAGAGTGATACTGGATGATGACATCTTCCTTGTATGCCTTGATGCCCTTTACAATCTCACCGAGACTCTGAGGACGACCGATACCTGCCATATCCTTGAGACAGATTTCATCAGCACCTGCATCGATGAAGGTCTTTGCAAGGTTGATGTAATACTCTACGGTATGGATTGGGGAGTGAGTGATACAGAGTGATGCCTGAGCAATCATTCCTGCCTCCTTCGCATACTGGATAGAAGGAATCACGTTGCGAGGGTCGTTGAGACCACAGAAGATACGAGTGATATCTGTGCCCTGTGCCTTCTTCACCTTATAGAAAAGCTTGCGAAGGTCCTTAGGACATGGACTCATACGAAGACCATTGAGGGCACGGTCGAGCATGTGGGTCTGGATGCCTACCTCATGGAAAGGCTTTGTCCACTGACGCACAGCATTGTTAGGATTCTCACCATAGAGGAGGTTTACCTGCTCGAAACCACCACCATTTGTTTCTACACGATCAAAGCAA
This sequence comes from Prevotella sp., assembly GCA_045627725.1. GTDB lineage: Bacteria > Bacteroidota > Bacteroidia > Bacteroidales > Bacteroidaceae > Prevotella. The sequence goes on from JAZQOH010000042.1 coordinate 68,159, forward strand.
CCCATGCGAATGATAGCAGGGGCAACCTTGAGAAGCTGGTCAACACGTGGCTGATACTTACCAGCACTCTGCCACATATCACGGAAGACCAAGCTGAACTTTATTTCCTTGTTCATAGATTTATTTCTTTTTACCTTATTTTCTTACAAATTCTTATCAAACCATTACAGCTTCTCTACGCTTGCAACGGTACCCTTACCAGCGGTAATCTTGCTTACGGTAGCCTTGATGACTTCCATGACGGTGTCATCAATCTGGGCAACAGCCTTTGGAGCCACAGCCTTTTTCTTCTGCACCTCTTCTTCAGGGCAGATTTTGTTTACCACACAGATAAGGAGTTTGCTGAGGTTTATAACGATGAGCAATATTGCAAACACCGTCACCATACCAACAGCCATAAGCGTTAAGCCTATACTGAGATTTTCCATTTTACCTATTAAGTTTAAGTTTCTTTTTACCTTCAGTAATGGCAAAATATCGACAACATCAATAGTTTATCATTTCGCCGTTATATAATATGTTTGCAAAGTTACAATTTTTTTGCGAGATTTAGGCAAAAAAGATTAAGAATAAATCTAAAAAAAGCGAAGAAAGTCACAATTTATTACTTTCTCCGCTTTATTTTGTATAACATTTAACTATAAAACTCTCCCTTCGAGGTTAGTTTCGGATGTAGTCCTTTGCTATCAGGTCATAGTAAAGGGCTTCAAGTTCACTTATCTGCAACTGCTCCACCGAATGCTCGATGATGCGGATTAGTTCCTCGCGACGGAAGGTTTCGTCTCTGTCAAAGTTCATCTTTCGATTCTTTTAAACAGTTATGAATAACTGTTAACGGTAGTTTTTACACAAGGTGTGCGATGAGATCCTCGCGCTCACCTGGGAGCATATCGATAACAGGAATCTCAATCATTGTGTAGCAAGCTGGCTGCTGCTTCATAGAAGCACGGGCAACGTTTACAAGAACCTGTGCTGTGAGAGCAGGGTTGTTAATCTTCATGTTGAACTCAAACATCTGGTTGTGAGTCTTACCAGAAACACCCTTACGAGTGAGGTTTACGCCGTGACCAACATCATTGAGGGCATCAACGCTCTCTACCTGGAATACGTGTGTTTCATCACTTGCGAAGTATGGGTCAGCCTTGATAGCCTTTGTTACCTCAGCGAGGTCAGCACCTTCCTCAAGTTCTACATATACCATACGACGATGAATGCCTTCACCTACTGGAATTGTCATAGAGAGAGCATCCTTTACGCCAGCCTTTGAGCGAACACATACCGAGTGGCCCATAGAACGACCAGGACCGAAGTTAGTGTAAGAAAGTCCCTTTGGAGCAAGGCTCTGCATGAGTGTGCGAACGATAGAGTCAGAACCTGGGTCCCAACCAGCTGCGATAACGGCAACAGAATTGTTTGCCTTACATACAGGCATGAGAGCTGCACGATAATCAACAATAGATGTATGGATGTCGAATGAGTCAACGGTGTTGATACCCATTGCGAGAATCTTCTCTGCATATTCCTGGCAAGAGCGTGTAGGAGTTGCAAGGATTGCAACGTCAACGTCCTTAAGCTCTGTGATATCCTTTACAACCTCGTAGTTAGCGAGTTCTGCAGGCTTATTTTCAGCGCCATTACGACGTACTACACCTGCGATTTCGAAATCTTCTGCTGCTTCCAGTGCCTCAATGGTGTACTGGCCAATGTTACCGTAACCTACTACGGCTGCTCTAATCTTTTTCATTTCTTTTTTTACTTTATGTTTAGTTGTTGTTCAAGTCTGGGTGCAAAGGTAGCACTTTTCTATTAAAACAACAAAAAAAGTTGCAAAAATCTTCTGTTTTTTCTTTAATTTACCACATTTTGAGGCTGTCCACCTAAAAATGCTTGCACATTGTCCAATGCGATATTAAGCAATCTGACACGTGCTGCACTCGTTGCCCAAGCGATATGAGGAGTGATGAAACAGTTGTCGAGACCGATGAGAGGAGAGCCATCTTTTGGTGGTTCCTGAGTCAAGACGTCAACTCCTGCTGCATAAATCCTGTGCTCCTTCAATGCTTCTGCCAATGCCTCTTCGTCGATAAGCGGACCGCGACCTGTATTGATAAGGATTGCCGATGGTTTCATCATGGAAATCGTCTCCTTATTTATAATATGGTGGGTGGCTGGAGTGAGTGGGCAATGGAGGCTGATGACATCCGAAGAAGCGAAGAACTGCTCCTTGCTCTCTGCCTTGCGGACACACGAGCAATTTTCTGCTACGCCAAGGATTCTACGAATCTCAGCCTCTTCCTTGCTGCTATATGCCAGCACCTTCATTCCCATAGCGAGGGCGATGCGAGCTGTTGCCGTTCCTGTATTGCCAAGACCGAAGATACCAATGGTGAGATTAGCGAGTTCCAGCTGCGGTGTATCCCAGAAAGTGAAGCACTTATTGTTCTGCCACTTGCCCGAAGAGACAGCATCGCTATGAAGCTGCACACGATTCGTTATGTTGAGAAGATGGGCGAACACCATCTGTGCCACACTCATAGTGCTATAGGCAGGGATGTTTGTCACTACTATACCGCGCTTTCTCGCAGCATCAGTATCAACGACATTATAGCCCGTAGCAAGGACTCCCACATAGCGAAGCTTTGGCAACTGACTCATAACCTTATCATCTATGATGACCTTATTCACCAATACCATTTCGGCATCCTTGGCCCTTTCTATCACATCACAGGCATCGGTGAGGTCATAGTGGATGAACTCCACCTTCTCGCCATTTGCCGTTATATTCTCCCATGCATCCCAAGAGATATCTCCAGGGTTGGCAGCATAGGCATCAAGCTGAACGATTTTCATAGTTTTATTTCGTTTTTTTTCGATTATTCGAGTTTTCGAAGCATCAATATCTCGAGTTTTCGATTTATTTTTAATTCTTAAACGAATGTATCGGTGCTGGTATTCTTCCGCCTCTGTCAACGAAACGATTGCAGGCAAAGGTGTTGACTGGCATGATAGGAGCATAGCCAAGGAGACCACCGAACTCTACTGTCTCGCCAACTTTCTTTCCGATAACAGGAATGATACGGACTGCTGTGGTCTTCTGATTCACCATACCGATGGCAGACTCATCAGCGATGATGCCCGCAATGGTGGCAGCAGAGGTATCTCCAGGGATGGCTATCATATCAAGACCTACGGAACATACGCAAGTCATAGCCTCAAGTTTCTCGATGGTAAGGGCTCCTGCATTGACAGCATCTATCATTCCCTGATCCTCAGAGACAGGGATAAAGGCGCCTGAGAGTCCTCCAACGTATGAACTTGCCATCACACCACCCTTCTTAACCTGGTCATTGAGCATGGCAAGGGCAGCTGTTGTGCCAGGAGCTCCGGCATGCTCCACTCCCATACAATGCAGGATGTCAGCAACGGAGTCGCCAATAGCTGGTGTTGGGGCAAGGGAAAGGTCGATGATACCGAAAGGAATGCCGAGTCGCTTACTTGCTTCCTGAGCCACGAGTTGTCCTACACGGGTAATCTTAAAGGCTGTCTTCTTGATAGTCTCGCTCAATGTCTCGAAAGAAGCAAGCCCGTTCTCTGTAGCAAGAGGATCTCCTTGTGCGTTCTTATCCATCTGCTCAAGGGCATACTTCACCACACCAGGACCGCTGACACCTACGTTGATAATAGCATCAGCCTCACTCACACCATGGAAGGCACCTGCCATAAATGGGTTGTCATCAGGGGCATTGCACAACACAACGAGCTTTGCACAACCAAGGGAATCCTGCTCCTTTGTCATCTCAGCAGTCTGAAGGATGATATCGCCCATAAGACGAACTGCATCCATGTTGATGCCAGTCTTGGTGGAACCAACGTTGATGCTTGAACAGATACGCTCGGTGCATGCCAAAGCCTGGGGGATAGAGCGGATAAGGAGTTCATCGCTCTTTGTCATTCCCTTGCTAACAATAGCAGAATAACCACCGAGGAAGTTGACACCAACCTCCTTAGCTGCCTTGTCGAGAGTCTTTGCTATCTGCACATAGTCAGCAGGTATTCGGCAGCAGGCACCACCAACGAGGGATATCGGAGTGATACTTATACGCTTGTTTACGATAGGTATGGCGAACTCACGGCTTATCTCCTCGCCTGTAGAGACAAGGTTCTTTGCCAGAGTAGTTATCTTATTATAGATTTTCTCGCACGTCACATCCAATGACTTATCGGCACAGTCGAGAAGACTGATACCCATAGTAATTGTTCTAACGTCAAGATTCTCCTGCTCGATCATCTTATTGGTTTCGAGCACTTCACTAATATTAATCATATTTTAAAAAGCCCCCATCCCCCAAAGGGGGAGTTCTTTATACCTTCCGAGGGTAAGAAGTTTATTTGTTTACTGATATCGAAAGCCACCCCTCCCAAATATTCTTTATAACATTTAAGAGTTCCCCCTTTTGGGGGTTAGGGGGCTTTAGATTCTATGCATCTTATCGAAGATATCTTCAAGCTGACACTTCACCTGCACACCCATGTCACCACCGATACCATTAAGTTCAGAGGCCACAGTATCAAATGACTTGTTGCACTTTGTCATGTCAACAATCATCATCATATTGAAGAAATCCTGCACGATAGTCTGTGAGATATCGAGAATGTTTATCTGACTGTCTGCCAGATATGTACAAACTTTAGCTATGATACCTACGGTATCCTTGCCAACTACGGTTATTATTGCTCTTGTCATACTTATTTACTATTTAGATATTTACAATTTTTCAAATTTTTCGTTACCTTCAAATGTATTCACTCCCTCCCCCTCGTGGGGAGGGCTGGGGAGAGGGGTCATTTTGTCAATGCTACGCAAACCTTATCCTGAAAGGCTTTTGCTGGAGCAGCACGAAGCACTCCCTGATTGATGATGCAGAAGGCTAAGTCATGGTCATTCGATGCCCTTGCATATCCGGCAAGACTGCTAACGCCTGTCAACGTGCCCGTCTTTGCACGCACTTTCCTCTCCGCTGATGTCTTTCTCATTCGTTTTGAGAGAGTTCCATCTATGCCGGCAATAGGGAGTGAGGAATAGAGGTTATTGTATATATTGCTATTCTCATAGGCATAGCGAAGGAAAGCCACCTCCAACTCTGGCGTCACATAGTTGTATAGCGACAATCCCGAGCCATCAGCAATCTTATAATCAGAAGGATTGAGCTTCATCTTCTTTATCAAAGACTGCTCCACAGCTCTTGCACCAGATGCCTTTGCTGGTTTACGTTGCGTTGCAGCTATCTGATAGAACATCGACTCTGCATAGAGATTATCGCTATCTTTCATCATTTTCATAAGAATCTGGTCCATGGAATGAGAACGAACACAGATGAGTTTTGACGACGAAGGTGCCGTCTTTTCATCGGAGAGTCCTATCAGCACAATGGAAGCATTCTCCAGTTCTGACAAGAAACGAGCCATCATCTGGTCCTTCCTGCCATAGACAAGGGGCGACAACACAGGATTGTCATCATCCCAGCACCAGCCTTCGCCAAGCAAGTCCTTATCCTTCATCGACCTGTCAGCATACACATTACCACGAATGGTATCGATACCGAGTTTCTTCAATGTCTCTACGAATGCTATGATATCATCACGATTAAGCCTTGGGTCCATACCTCCAACGATATACACATCGCCTTTCAGCGTACGTGTGGAGTCTGTCACCTCACCTGTATAGCGCAGATGGGTCTTAAACTGATACGAGCCACCCAGCTTATCCAATGCTGTAATGGAGGTAAGCAGCTTCATAGTGGATGCAGGTCGCATCGTCTGCTTCTCATTCACAGAGTAGAGAAGCGAGTCGGCAGTAAGGTCATAAACCATCAGTCCAAGCTGACTATTCTTCAGGAAACTGCTTCTCTCGATGATATTATCAAGATGCCGCTGAAGTGACAGAGGCCAAGGCAATGAGTCATTCTGCAGAGTATCGACAGCAAGAGAGTCTATAACATCCTGTTCCAATGAATCTTCATCGAAATAAGATTGCTCCTGCAGGGAGTCAACAACCAAATCCTGCGCAACAGCAGGCTTTGCTATAAGCAAAAGCATAGCGGTAAGGATACCCATCAGCATCCTTACGCGCGTATGCGTATATATATATAATGTATGTATTCTCAAAAAAACTTTTTTTACTTAAAAGACAATTGCTAATTAGCTAACTACTTCTTATCGTATGCGTGATGAGGATAGTCTGTGGTATAATGCAAACCACGACACTCCTTACGCTCTATTGCCCAACGAGTGATGAGATAGCCCACGTTAATCATATTGCGAAGCTCGCAGATGTCACGCGAAGCCTTCACACGCTTGAAGAGTCGCTCTGTTTCCTCATAGAGCATATCAAGACGGTCCCAGGCACGATGCAGACGAAGGTCGGAACGCACGATGCCTACATAGTTTGACATTATCTGTGCCACTTCATTAACGGACTGAGTGATGAGCACTTTTTCCTCATTCGTCATCGTTCCCTCATCATTCCATTCAGGCACCTTGTCATTGAAGTCATATTCCTCAACATGCTCAAGGGAATGACGTGCTGCCGTCTCAGCATATACCACAGCCTCGATGAGGGAGTTGGAAGCAAGACGATTGCCTCCATGTAGACCCGTGCATGAGCATTCACCTATAGCATAGAGACGCTCAATAGATGATTCGCCGTTGAGGTCCACCTTGATACCGCCACACATATAGTGAGCAGCAGGGCGAACAGGGATGTATTCCTTTGTAATATCAATGCCGATAGAGAGGCATTTCTTATAGATGTTAGGGAAATGATGCTTCGTTTCCTCTGGATCCTTATGAGTAACGTCAAGGCAAACGTGGTCAAGGCCATGTATCTTCATCTCCTTATCTATGGCACGGGCAACGATATCGCGTGGAGCAAGTGAGAGACGCTCATCATATTTCTCCATAAACGACTCACCATTAGGCAGTCTCAATATGCCACCATAGCCACGCATAGCCTCTGTGATAAGGTATGCAGGGTGTGTCTCCTGTGGGTTATGAAGAACAGTTGGGTGGAACTGCACGAACTCCATATCAGCCACCGTACCCTTTGCACGATATACCATAGCCTCGCCATCACCTGTTGCAATGACAGGATTCGATGTTGTCATATATACAGCACCGCAACCACCAGTACACATCAGCGTTACCTTTGCGAGATAGGTGTCAACCTTTTCCTCTGGGTTGAGCACGTATGCACCATAGCATTGGATATGTGGAGAACGACGTGTGACACGCTGACCGAGATGATGCTGTGTGATAATCTCCACGGCAAAGTGATTCTCCTTTATCGTGATGTCAGGATTATTGCGAACAGCCTCCATAAGACCTCGCTGTATCTCTGCACCAGTATCATCAGCATGATGGAGAATACGGAACTCAGAGTGTCCACCCTCACGATGAAGGTCAAACTCTCCGTCTTCCTTTCTATCAAAATTGACTCCCCACTTTACGAGTTCACTAATCTGCTCTGGTGCCATACGAACAACCTGCTCCACAGCAGCACGGTCTGAGATATAGTCGCCAGCAATAAGCGTATCGGCAATATGCTTGTCGAAAGTATCTACGCGCATATTGGTAACGCTTGCCACGCCACCCTGTGCAAACTTTGTGTTAGCCTCATCAAGCGTTGTCTTGCAGATAAGGCAGACCTTGCCCTTCTTTGCCTTGGCAACCTTAAGGGCATAACTCATACCAGCCACTCCCGAGCCGATGATGAGGAAGTCATATTTGTAAATCATAGTTTTTATTATTTTATGGTTATTATTATCTCGTCAAACTGAACTTCATCGAGAAGCCGAAGTCCTGTGTCGTTGTTGGATAGCTACTTGATGTCAGCAGAGGGGTATTGACCTGTCTGTCATAGTAGAAGCTCATTGTCATCAGTTTCGACATGGTATAGTCAGCAGAGAAACTCAGTTTCAAGGCTTTGTTGCCACTGCTTGCCGCACTCACCATATTGGCAATATCCCTCGTTATCGCAGCCTGATTGCGAAGACTGAAGTCAAGACGCAGGTTAAGGTCATGGTTGAAGCCTTTGTTCTTTGATGAGCTCTTTGTATTGCTGCTATTATTCTTAGCATCATCAGCATTACCACTCTTCTTCGCACCCTTCACCACTCGTGATGAACTCCTGCCGAAGAGCTTGAAGTCGTTAATCTTATATCCCATGCCGAACACCCAGTCCTTAGAGAGTGTCTCATTCATCTGCACACTCGTCATTGAGAGATTGAGGACACGAGTACTGCGATACTCCAGTTTCAGCGTCATATTGTTCTTCATCGTCACATCCACACCGAGCAATGGAGAGAATGCCTCGTTGATGCTCACCTGAGGTACGTTATACATACTGTTAGGCACAGGAAGTGTCTTTCCCGTAGTAGCATCCTGTATGAAGCCGAGATTATCGCCCATAAACTCCATGAAGGTGGCAAACGAACTAAACGAGCCAACGGCATACACACTCTTGTATGAGTGGTTGAGATTTACGCTCTTAAATCTTTCGTTAAACCAACTCAGCTCACTCAATCCGCTATATTTCACTGTCCAGTTAGGCAAGAGCTTGGTCAATGCAGGGAAGATGCTCAGCGTATTCATACCTGTATATGCGTTGAGGAATGCAGGTACCATAACGTCGGCACTATACTTGTTCACTCCTGCCACCTCACTGCTGAATTTCTGTCCCTCATATTCCGTACCAGCAGGATATGTAGCACCAGCATACTGTGCCTCAACCTTCTGACGATAGCCTTCAAGGAGACCGCAGAACTTATTGAATGTTGCCGAGTGATAGCCATTATCTGCCGTACCGATGCTCTCAAATGCAGAGCCAATGGATATGGTTGTCATGGTGAATGTACCGCTCTGCGTGGTAGGATTGCCCTTATACATATACTGCACGGACTTTGCACGAGTGAATGTGCGTGAAGCATTAAGGTCTATCTTGAGGTTTCTTGCAGGTTCAAGAGTCATCTTCAACTGCAAATCCTCCGTCTTGTTTGTCGTTGCAGGCGTTGCCACAGTATTGTCATTGAGCAACCATCCGTTCTGACGTGCCTTCTCAATATAGGAATCATCCACGAAACCGAAAGCAAAATCAAGACCTGGCGACATCAAATCTCCTACCCTCTTCTGTCCGAAGACATCACCCACGGCAGGCATGAAGCCAGGCAAAGCGAGTGAATACTGATTGCGATAGGTGAAGTTAATGTTTCGGATAGACATCAGCAGACGGGCAAATGACTGCGTAGTGCGATACCATGCCTTTTCATCCAGAGGTTCCTTTGCCGTTACGGATATCTTCATCTTCATGGCAGAATCGCCTTTATTGGTTATCTTTATCTTGTTATCGTCAACCACCTTAAACTTCACAGGTATAAGCTTTCCTTCCGCATTACGAGCAGAAACGATGAGACGGCGTGATTTCTTTCCATGTGTTATAACGATGGAAGTATCGGCATTGATAGTAAGCTCTCTCTCAAACGTCTTTGCATTCTTAGGCAGAGCCTTCTTTGCATTGCTATCATCAGCCTTTCCTTCTGCGTTGGCAGCTTCCTCCTGTTTCTTCTTTTCTTCCTGAGCCTTACGCTGTTGCTTAGCGTTGAGGGATGACTTCACCGATTTCTTGAATCTCTCATTCGTCTTCTTCAGGAAAGGAACATGGTCATAGAGTTTCTCCATGCTGAAGGTACCGTTGATAGTCAGCGTACGGTTTGTGCCGATAGTATTGCCAAGTGACCTGCCATCTTCAAGTGCAGTACCACGATTCCAGTTGTATGAAGCATTATAAGACGCATCGGCATTCACCCAGTCGAAGATAGGGATGAGGTTTATCGGTGCCTTATAGGATGCTGTGAATGTCTGACGGTAATCCAAAGGAGTACCCATTCTCTTTATACTTGTCCATACAGAGTCCTTCCAAGCCTCATAGCGATCTGGGTAAAGGTCCTTGTTTACAGGTGCATAAGGTTCTTCTATCTCAGCATGGGTAGCACTCTGGAAGTTCATGTGAAGATTCTTCGTGAGGTCCCAACGCAGATTGAAGTCACGATTCCAAAGGAACTGTGAAGAGAAAGTTAATGGAAGACTTGACTCTGAGCCAAGGTCTTCGAGGTCGCGCTCCTGCAACTCATAGTAGCTACGAGTCATCTCGGTATTGAAACCTATATTCTGTGGCAACCAGTTGAGGGAGAATTTCTTCAGTATTTCAAGATACTTCGACTTGTTCTTTATCTTCTTGAAAGGCTCGAGAGGCTTGAACACAGGTGTCCATGAGTATGCTATAGAGCCACGCCACAGGTCTTCATTCTCATAAACCGTTGTCTCACCATCACTATGATTGTGGGAATGAGAGTATGAGAAGGTGAAGTTGGCAGGGTCGTATGGCATAGGATGACGCTTTGTGGCTATGCCGAAACGCACTCCTGAAAGTGAGAAGTTCTTCTGCACATTGCTTCTTACGGCAATGCTCTTTATGGAATCACGCTCATGCTTGTCTGCTGCACCCTCCAAGGCATCGTCAAGGAGCATGTCAGTATCAAGAGGATTATACTTAGGCGATGTCTTCTCGCGCGATGCACTATAGTAAAGAGGTGCCTGCACCTTTGCTTTCTCAGGGAAGAACTTACCAAGTTCGAGGTTTGTGGTTACGCTATATGTAGAGTAATTATCCTTCGTGCGTGCTGCCACAGTCTCTTCAAGTCCACCGAAACCTTCGCTAATGTGCTTACCCATAGCCGTTACGCTACCGAAGTCACTCAACTGCACGTTGAGGTTTGCCTGTGCTGCCCAACCACCACCGCTGTCAGCATCGCGCAGACGAAGCTCATTCACCCATACCTCACCGCTCTTCTGCTGGTTGGAGAGGTTGCGAATACCAATCATCATCGTCTTGACATCGCCGAGGGATGGATTACCCATCACCGTCATCTTGTTCTTCGGATTGTCATTATCGTATGCCGTAAACTCCTTATTGTATGATGCCAGGCCCTGTCCCTTTGCTATGTTGCGCTGCTTCTTCAGGTTGGTGAGGAGCGAGAGGTTGATATCAAGCATATTCTCCTGTGGCCATACTGTGCGACGATCTGCAGAAGAATAGGCTCCATACATACCTGGCGCCGTGAGCTTCAACGGAATCTCATATTCATAATAGTTGCTTCTATAGTCAGAACCGATACGCACGAATACTGCAAGCTGGTCGTCCTGCAATGCTGTAGTGTTTGGTGAGAGTGCATTGGCATGAACAAACATCTGCAAGTGCTTATACTGTCTCATATCGATGCTGACGGTCTTATACACAGCCTTTGCATCGCCCGTTGACATATTGTCAACAACAAAGCACATAGCCTGTTCATTATCCTCCGTCAACTGTGGCTGTGAAGGGTCAACAACACGCGAGATACCAGGAGGAAGGATATAGTTGACAGGTTGCTTATCGTTGTTTTCCTCAATGTTCACCGCACTTACAGCCATCGAACCTGTGTTTGCTGATGACACGTTCAGGTTATGGTCATACACTCGCCATTCACCTCTTACGAGGTCAAGGCTTGCCATACGAAGAACGATAGGCTTCTCAAAGTTTGTCATAAACATACGCATGAAGCGGATGCTTGAGAAGTCATTGATATCACCACGCTTGTCAACGTTGGCACCTGTCTGTCTCAACGGTATGCGGAACTGATACCACGTTACTTCCTCTTCCTCGCCGTTACGAAGCTTTGGACGGCCTGTTCGCTTATCTGTGATATAGTTTTTGCCCACCACGAAGTCCTCAGGACGAATGGAAACCCTATACTGCCAGTATCTCTCATACTCATTCAGCGTATAGTCCTGGTTGATATCCTCCACATCAGGGGTTGTCTTGTATGAGGTATCATAGCTCTCCGTACGCGAATTGCTGTCTGGGGAGTTGCCCTGAGGGTTGTTGATATACTTGTATCTGTCGAGTATCGATGCCCTTCTCTCGTCGAGGTCAGTGCCGCGGAAGTAGTGATAGTTATCGTTTGAAGGGTCATTGTTGATGGCAGTCTTTGTAGAATCATTAACTACAATACTGCCAAGATATGACTTATAGAAATCTCTCTCATTATCATCCGTAAGACCATCATAGCCTACATCCTGCTGTTCGCGTGAGCCTCCCGATGTAGCAAAAGCGTATGTCACGATACTCTGGGAAGGAACATTACCCCATTGCGACTGTGGATACTTAGTGTCAGCATTTGGTTCCATACTGCTCTCCGCAAACTTCTTGCCATCCTTAAGGATATCTTCCGACACTTCGCCGAGGTTAAAGTAAAGGTCACCGCCATACTGCGATGCTGTACCGTCACGACGTGAATAGATGAACGGGTCCATCATCCAGAATTCGATATACTCGATGTTTGCCTGCTCAAAGTCACTTGTATCGAGTTTCCTCATCATACCGCCCCATGAGCGAGCAGGATTCTGCAACTTACCATCCATCGTGAGTGCAGTATTGAAGTTGTATGGACCTCTTTCTTCTGGATAATACGCGAGGTTAAGGATTGAGAGTGTACTCGTTGCTCCTTCATAGCTGTTCTGGTCTCGGTTTGGATAGAGTTCTCTGACGTAAACCTCTCTTACATAATGATTTGACAGTTGATCGAGGTCACTACGGATATGTCCTGGTGTGAGGGAAGAACTGCGGCGTGTGAAGAGTGGGTCGATAGTGTACCATGCAAGGCGGCTGCGGTTATATCCACTCGTAAGTCCTGACTTATCTGCTGACTCAGGGAACATCGATGGTACGCTTGAGAGCACCCATGAGGTTGGGGTAAGGATACTCGTTCCATTCTTTGTGTTCTCAAAGTCATCGATATATGAGGCATTATCCTGCGTTCCACTTGCTTGTCCTGCTATGAGATGGGCAAACTCTGCATTAAACTGTATCTGTGATGGTGCCGAAACATGGAGGAGAGGGAACTTGTCAAGCACATTCGTAAGCCACTGGCTTTCCTTCTTCCAACTCATGTTCAAACCCCAGAGTGTGTTGCTGACAGGCTCTGCACCCATAGCCACCTTTGTCACGAGGCTCTGTTCTGAGAGATGCTGAAGCGTACCGCTGAGCTGGAAGTTCTTTGTGAAGTCATACTCCCAGTTGACGCCGAACATCGTCTTCCTCTGCTGTCCCCATTCTGCATTGCTTTCTAATGACACATTGACGTTGGTACCTGCATCTATGATGCTCTGATTGAGGATTTCCACCTCTCCAGCATAGTAATCCACCCTATAGTCGGAACCTTCCGTAAGGACAACACCACCAGCCGTAACCACTACTGAGCCTTGTGGGATATAGCTTTCGCCAAGGGAGATAACGTTAGCTTTCGAGCCCTTGAACTGTCCCTGCAACATATACTTATTCTTTTCGGAAGCATTCTGCGCCTCACTCAATATGTTGTCATAGAGTTCGAAGAAGCAATATTTCTCTGCATCCTCTTCAGAGAAGCCCTTGGAGATGAGGTATGCAAAGAGACTGCCACCGAATGGTGCTTTCTTTGGGAGGAATACGCAACCATTGCTCACAGTATATCCTTCCACATAGTCGAAATATCCATTCGAGTGTGCCTTATTGTTATTGTCGAGACGGTCAGCACCTATGATTTTCAGAAGTGTCGTTTCCTTCACCCTTGGATCAGGAAGATAGTTGAGATATACGCCTGCCGTATCACTCAGATACTTCACATCGAGGCGGAATTTCTCCTTCTCAATGGTAGAGCCGAGGTTATACACGTTCTTCATCATAAGATGCCAGTTGCCCTGTGTAGGGATATTGGCTGTGTTTTTCAATGACTTAACAAAGAGTGCACTCTTCACATCGCTGATGTCTGATGAGAACTCACCCACCTGGAACGTGGTACCATTGAAGGTATATTCATAGGCTATGGCAAGCACTTGGTCCGTCTGCAGCTCTGAATTGAGCGAGACATATCCCAAAGCTGTGTTCACCTTATATTCCGAAGAGTTGAGAAGGCGTGCATTCTCCAGTTTCTCATAGTCAGTACCGCCAGAGAAGTCTGGTATAGCATCAAGGATTGTCGTTGTCTGGTCGATGTTTCTTGCCTCTGCATAGGTCGATACCATACTTGCATATTCCGAGTTGACACCGTTGGCAGGTCTTATCCTAGGTCCCATTCCTCCCCACATACTATTCTTTGGCGAGCCTTCTCCAAGGTCGGTAAGGGCTATGATGTTTCGTGTATTGTTTGTCTGTCCAGTCTTGTTCGTCACCCAAATCTCCACTCGTGTGATGTTCACGCCTGTGGTAAGGTTAGGTAGTGTCTGCATCGCATCATCATAGATGTCGCGGAAATAGTGGGCAAGGAAGAAGTGGCGATTTGCGTCATACTTGGTCACATCCAGTTGGAATGGCTTCAACTGCGTTCCTCCCTTGGATGAAACACTTGACGAACTTGACTTCTTCTGCGACACTACGGTTTGCAGTTTCAGTTTGCCAAACTGCATATCCGTTCTTATACCGAAGAGCGACGATGCACCATTCACGAGGGATGAGTTGCTTGGGAATGACACATTACCTGCCTCCACGAGCTTTATTATCTCGTCTTCCTTTCCCTCATACTTCAGTTTCATGTTCTGCGAGTCGAAATCGAAGGTTGCATCGGTGTTGTAGTTGATGTTGAGGTTCATCTTATCACCAATCTTACCGCTGATGTTCGCATTTATCTTCTCGTCGAAGTCAATGGTGGTGGTCTTTCTGTTTCGCACAGGAAGTGATGGATTGTCGATATCCTTCAGCGTCACTCCAAACTTAAGCTCTGCCGTTCCCTGTGTCTTTATCCTCACGCCACCAGGACCGAATATCTTCTCTGCAGGTCCGAGGTCGAAGTGCATGTCGGTGAAGTCAAACTTCTCCTTGCCTTTCTGCTCGAATATCTCCGAGTTCTTTGAGCGGAAGAAGTTGCGTCTCTCTTGCTGTTCGCTCCATTTCAGATACTCCGTCATCGACATCATCACAGGTGCAGAGAGCCATGTATTGCCCATTCTCGTGCCTATGACATATCTGTCGATAGTATCGTTATAAGCCACATCCTGCTTGATATTATCTGGGCGATTGAGGTCTGCACTACCTTGCTGCAGGTCATCAAAGGTGACAGGCATCGTGCGCTGTATCTTCCATCGTGGATGAAGGAGGCTGTCAGGTATCGTGTCCTCCTCTATTATCACCTGCTTCTTTATCTCCTGAGTCTTTTTATCCCCAGTTGTTTTCGCTGCAGCTGCCTCCTTCTGCGTCGCAGTATTGTTTCTCTTCCTCGTCTTATCATCCTGCATAGACACAAAAGCCCACATCATCGTTGGTACGATAATGAGTAATATGGTCAATATGCGGGATAGATTTTTCATAATAAAAGCCCCCGACCCCACTCCCCAACCCTCTCCGCCAGGGAGAGGGAGTGGTTTGTACTTGAGGGGGAAAATTATTTTTGTTTTTTGTATCTTGTATATTTATTATTTGTCTTTTCGACCTCTCTTTCTCTAACTTACTCCCTCTCCCTGGAGGAGAGGGCTGGGGAGAGGGGTTGTGTGGGTCTTCTATTTTATCATCTTCAACGCCTGCTTGATAACTTGCTCCACCGGCAACTCTGGGTGTGCCTTGAGAATCTCCGTCACCACCTTATGACTTGGAGCTGGCGAGAAGCCAAGCATAGTGAGGGCACCAACAGCCTCATCGCGCACCTCTGCCTGCTGTCCTATGAGTGCTGACGACTGCATATCTCCACCTGCCTGTGTGGCGAGGTCTGCAATAAGACCACTTGCCGACATCTTATCGCGAAGGTCAACAATGATTCTCTGTGCTGTGCGAAGACCTATACCCTTCACGCTCTTCAGCATCTTCTCATTGCCTGTAGAGATGACATTCACGAGTTCCGTAGGCGTTGTGGCAGAGAGAATCATACGGGCTGTATTGCTTCCCACTCCACTAACGGTGATGAGCATACGGTAAAGCTCACGCTCCTGCTTCGTTACGAAACCATAGAGTGTGTATGAGTCATCGCGTCCACCAGTCATTATAGCCTCATGGATATAGAGTTTCACCTCTTTCTTTGTCTGTATTGCGGTGTATGTATTGAGGGAGATATTGATGCCATAGCCCACGCCATGTGCCTCCACCACAGCCTGTGTTGGGGTTATCTCCGTCAGTTCGCCTTTAATGTATTCTATCATCTTTGAGTTTATTTTATCTTATATATAACGCACGCGCGATAACATTATTGTATAAATGCCCTAAAAAAGTTTATCTCCATTCTGCACAAATGAAGATTTTATCAAGATTTTTTAAGAAAAGATTTTGATTTGTATTTTTGAGCACGAAGTGCGAATTCTAAAAACAAGATTCATTCTATATTTTCAGCAAAGATTATCTCTATTATTTTTACTGAGATTTTAAAATCTAATGAGAGAATCTAATAAAAATCTTTGCTGAAAATATATTGAAGGAATGTTATTATGATTTCGCTGCGCTCAGAAATCAAAGAAAATCCCAAAAAGAATCACGAGAAAATCCAAGTGTACTCCAATGCTTTACATCCAATTTTTTCTGCAGAGACGGATGAGGAAAAGGACGCCTCTTGCGCATAGTTCCACAGCCATAGCAAACCACACTCCCTGAAGTCCATACTGCGAAGCCAGCAAGGCGGCGAGGGAAAGACGTACACACCACATACTCAGGAGGTTAATGACTGCTGGGCGAAGGGTATCACCTGCTCCTACCATACACGAATTGCACACTATGGAGGCTGCAAACATAGGCTCTGCCCATGCCTCTATGCGAAGCACTTCCGTGCCCAAATCCCGTATCTCTCCAACAGGCGAGAGCAAAGCCATCATCTCTGGGGCGAAGATATACATCACCACTCCCATGAATGCCATCACCATCATACCTGCTGCAACGGTCATCTTGGCAAAAGACCAACACAGTTCTCGCCGTTTTGCACCCATACTCTGACCTATCAGCGTGGTTGCCGCATCGCCTATTCCATAGCCTGGCATATAGCAAAGTGACTCTGCCGTGATGGCAAAGGTGTTTGTAGCAATGGCGATGACTCCGAGGGGTGCCACAATCATCGTACTGACTATCTGTGCTCCACTCATAAGGAACGATTGGAATGCCATCGGCGTGGCTATCTTTGCCGCATTTCGGATATACTGCCAGTTCCACACAAACCGCTCATTATCATGCTTTAAGGCAAGAATTTCGTTTCTAAAAAGGGCGAAATATCCTTGATATATCATGTTGATGAATATGGCACATGCTGAACCTATCGCAGCTCCCATAACGCCGAGGTGGAACTGGAATATGAAGATATAGTTGAAGATGACATCGAGGAAGCACACCATAACACTACCAATGCTCTGCGTACGCATGTCTCCCGAACTCTTAAGCATTGCTCCACAGAGGTTTGCGAGTTGGAAGGCTGGCATACAGAGCACCCATACGAGGAAGTACATCGATGCGTCATGGTGTATCTCTTCCGTACCTCCAAGCCACATTGGCAGCCCATCTGCACACATGCACCCCACTGCCACGATTATAAGACTTATGAGAAGGGCAGAAATAAGTCCATGGCGGAACACTCTCCTCGCCTTCCTCATCTCGTTTGCGCCTATGGCATGTGCTGCCTGTACGGAGAATCCTATCGACACTGCAGCCGTGAGACTGCCTAACAGCCAGGTAGTTGTCTCCACCAATCCTATGGCTGCCGACGGTTCTGCTCCCAGTTGTCCCACCATCGAGGCATCGATGAAGAACATCATTATCTGCGTTATCTGTGCAAGGATGGAGGGAATACTCAACTGCACGATGAGACTCATCTTCTCCCGTGTAGTCATCTCGCGTCCATTGCGGATAGCGGACAGCAGATAATCTGTCGCTTCCTTATTGAACGCTCTCTTCACCCTATTTGTCATTCTATTCGTTATCATCGGCTTTACAACAAATGTTATCAGGCAACATTGTAATTGTCAATTATCAATCGTCAATTGCATAAAGGGTAGCAGGGAAGTTTCCGTTGACCCTTACGTCGTGAGAGCAGCATCAATCACATTATCCAGCAGGAATGGTATCACGCCCACATACATAACGCCATCCTCGTCTGTCCACAACTTGCGACTACCATCCAGTACCACAATCTTTCGGCAGAAATCACCTGTATTTCTCAGTGAGAAGGTCTCCTGTGCCTTCTTCTCCGGAGTATCCACATTAAGGGCAGATTGTATGTACACCTTGCCCATACTGGTATTCACCACAAAATCAATCTCATACTGACTCTGCTGACGCTTACCACCTACCTCGCGTTCCAACTCTACGACACCCACATCAACAGAATAGCCCCGTCTAACGAGATCATTGTAGAGCATATTTTCCATCAAGTGCGAACGCTCCTGCTGACGCCAGTTCAGACGTGCATTCCTCAGTCCCATATCCATTGCATAGTATTTCTGGATGGTCGAGAAATAACGTTTCCCCTTCACGTCCCACCTTTTTGCACTGGCAATCAGATACGCATTCTCTAGATGGTCCAGATAACTCTTTATCGTACCGTCCGAAGTGCTACGCCCCATCAGCGACCCTGTAGTCATAGCCAGTTTATGCGGATTGGTGAGCGACCCCACCGATGAGTAAATAGCATCAGTCAGTCCATCTAGTATCGTGTCATCTTTCAGCTTGTGTCGCTCTACAATATCCTTCATATACACATTCTTGTGCAGGTCTTGCAGATACCTCCTCTTCTCGCTCTCATCCTGTTCAATCACAGCCAGAGGCATACCACCATATGTCAGGTACTCCTCCAACGCTTCAGCCTTTTCCATATCTACATAGGCATAAAACTCCCCCAGCGACAACGGATACACCTTCACCTCACAACCGCGATCTCTGAAGTTTGTCACTATATCCGTTGACAGCATCTTTGAGTTCGACCCAGTCACATACACATCCACGTTTGGCAATGCCATCAGCGAACTCAGAGTGTCGTAAAACGTAGTGTACAGCAATTCCCTGTCTTCCTCTGGCACTAAGCGTTCATCTACATCCGCAGTCTTCACTTTATACGACCTCTGGATTTCATCTACAAACACATAGAATTTCTTCCGTCTGTCCTTCGAGCGTTCCCTTACATAGGCAGCCAGCACCACAGGATTCCTATATGCTGCATATTCTTCCTTCTCCAGGTCAACCTCAATGAAGCAGCTTGACTTTACACCCTTCTTCATCAGAGCCTGTTTATACAGAATTCTCAGTAGGAATGACTTGCCGCATCTTCTGATGCCTGTAATAATCTTCACCTTGCCATTCCAGCTCTTACTCAGCAACTTATCTACATATTGCTTTCTTTCTATCATCATAACAATATCGCTTTACACTGAAACTTTGGTCGTATTTCCGACTGTTTTTTCAGTGCAAAGGTAACGATTTTTTCTCAAATCACCAACTTTTGTGGCAAAAATTCATTCTCAACTGAGAGGGGAGCCAGAGGGGGCTTTTATTTGCATATAGTTTGCAAAGATACTATGTATCCGTCTCCGGGTTTATCCTGTGCCACATAAAAATAGCGATGCAGTTTGATTAGCATCGCTATTTTAAGATTTTGGAGTCCACATGTCAGGTAGGAGTTCTCTGTATTTCTCGACAGGTGTTTCATCATCCCATCCT
>JAZQOH010000043.1:0-7380 GCA_045627725.1 Prevotella sp.
TCTGATGTTCTCTATGGTGGACAGGAACGGCAAGGTGATCAGCGACTCCCTGATCCATGCGCGCAACAAACGCATCTGCAAGTATCTGACCGAGAAGTACGGCCTGCATGGTGCTAACGGCAAGACGCTGGGCAACAGGGAGAGGCTGCACGGCAAGGACAGTTTGAAGTATGACTTCTATGACAGGATCATGCGATGCCTTGGCAGATCGACCACATGGGAGGAGTTCGACAGGGCGCTCAAGGCAGATGGCCTGAAACTGCGCTTCCACTATAATAATGTCTCTGGCAAGCTGATGGGTGTCGCCTTCACGGACGGCAGGGTCAGCTTCAGCGGCAGACAGCTCGACCAGAACCTCAGGCTCGGCAGCCTGGTGGAGATGTTCGGCGACCTTAAGGAGATCACCCATGACAACGTACGCGAATGGTATGAGTACTATAGCATGCGACTCCGCAACTGCAATGACTGGGACGGCTACAAGCGTCTGATTAAGGCTTACCCTGAATGGGACACAGTCTTCCCTGATGGCAAGGTACCGGAGTTCAGCTATCCCTCTATCCTCGGTCTGTTGTCCCGTCAGGACAGTGAAAGCAGGGAGAAGCTCCTGTCAGAGCATACCCCTTCCGAGGATGGCGAGTCGGCCTTCATCGGTCTTGACCTGATGTGCGCAGTGTTGCTCCAGCCTTATCAGCCACAGCTCTCGATGGGCGGCGGTGGCGGTGGCAATGACCGTGGCTGGCGTGACCTCAAGGATGAGGACAAGGATAAGTATCGCTTCCGTTTTAAGTTTAACAACTGTAGTGGCGGCAGAGGCAGTCACTATACAAGAAGATAACTGATATGACAAAAAACAATCAAATCAAACCGGGTGGCAACGCAGAGGAGGCCATCCGTGCACAGTTGAGACAGGTCAATCTCAACCAGAAGGCAGAATTAGGAATACTGATGTCGGTCGTTGCGGCTGCTGGCATCAAGGTGAACTACGACGAGAAGACTGGAGATGTGACCATCGAGAAGTCTTCCGAAGGGTCAGGACGTATGACTGACGGCTTCATGATGCCAGTTCAGAAGCCATCCAGCCAAGGGTCGGCTTCGCCTCCGGTTTCTCCAACCTGGGATGAAGATGTTCTGATCAGGAAGCTGACTCCACTCATTAAGTCTGCAATCTCTTCCGCCTTTGTAGACAACCCTCCAAAGGCTAGCGTGGATTCTTCCGTCCATCTCGAGAACAACGAGATAGTGATGTCCATCCTTGATAGTAAGTATCGTGAATGGGTGGCAGGAACCTGCAGAGACGTGGCTTCAAAGGTAGGCAAGGCACCTGCAAGGAACGTCGTGGCTCAGTATGGGGATGACGTTTGTCTTGCAGTGCCGGACGAGGAGGCCATTGTTGTTCCGAAGCATACCATCGGGACAACAGGATTGTCATCGAGGGCTCGACGATGGAGGCATCGCATGAGCAGCATTTGTCATAGTCTTTACGATGACATGACATCGAGTCTCAGGAAGGCTGCAGCGTACATTGTCTGCATAATCTCGTTGATGGCATGCATCTCTCTTATGGTGAAGAATCACCGTATGGAGAACGTCGTGAAGGAGTATGGCATCCTGAAACCTGTACTGAGACAAAGTCCTGTATATGGTCCGTTTATACAGTCTTTGGATTCAGCGTTGGTTACAACGGATATTGATCAGATTATTGATAGATTAACGGATTATCATAAAAAATGATATAGTTACGGTTACGATACTCATAATTAAGGGTAACAGCAAATGTTTGCGAGCATTTGCTGTTACCCAATTACGATAATCGATGGATATTTCGTACTTATCTATTGACAACACACTTCTTGTAATTACATGAACTTTTCTAAATCAAAGTTGGATGCAATGATGTAATATACCAAAAGCGGGTCATTACCTTCGTTATTATAGAAATCAAGCATTATAGTTCCCCAATTATGCTTACCTTTGTGCTCTATTAAATATTTCAGCAAAGAAGGATTCATTACGGGGTCAACCGACGACGTTCCACCCCAAGCATATTGATATGGAGTATGTATTGAACCGACATGAGAGGCTACTGAGTTGAATGTAATGCTGAAAGCCTTTTCTTGAATGTATTTTGTTAAGTCAAGGTTGAAGGTAACGCGATCAAGCTTTCTGCTTGTATCGTATTCTTTATATTCATCTTCAACAATAAAGTCATTATAATTGAAGGTGGTGTTATCTTTAAATTGCAACATAACCCCATTAGGATCTGCTTTACGTTTCAGAAGTAACACATGACCTCGCGCCTCTTTTACGGTAATTTTCGTCAGGTCGAACTCGCAGAGGAATAAATCCGAATTGTCTTTAATTGCTCGATCTAATTCTTTCTTCATATCATCGGTCCAATCTCCCCCCTTTTCATCACTTCCGATGAGTGCTATAATGAATTCAGATGATTTTTCGGAATCATTATCAGTGGACAGGAAAGCTCGAAAATCTCTGATTACGGTATCTAGTGATTCTTTGCACCTGAAAGTATGTGACAAGTACATTCCATTGTCGAAACGAAGGTCAAAGAAACGAATTCCATCGAGCAATTGTCTTGCTATGTTGAAATTCTGACAACGTGCAAAACCAAAACCAGAGGTTTTTACGAATTCAGACGTTCCCGAATCATGAGTTCCTGGAATAGATATTCCGGATAGAACTGTATTCTCTGGGAGCAGTGCCATCCAAGAAGAAAAGGACAACGTTAATTCGATTTCATTGACCGCATTATCTCCACGAAGGGCATTGATAACAAATATTCTTTTGTCACTCTTTCCCTTTACTTTGTTATTCATTACATTGACAAAGCCATAACCGCCAAACCACCAATTATTGGAAGCTCCTGCATGGCCCTGTGCAATGGCGACACCATTAATTGTGACAGTTTTGATAATTGGGTTGCCTTCTTTTGTTTTTCCAAAATCGAGATTCAGTATTAAATCTCCTGTTGCAGCAAAATTCAGATCATCAGGATCATGATTGAAAGTAGTATGGTTGGCAGGAATTTTGCTTTTCCACCAGTTAGCTACCTCTTTTGATCCATGTCTTCCGAAACTAAATGATAATTCACCATTCTCATTCAAAAAGTATTTCTCATCTTTTACACGAGAATCTGGATCCTGTCCCTCGGTAATGCAATGCTCATTCATTACAAAAGATCCATAGTGCCCATCTGTGTCTTTTGCAAGCCGGAACTGTTCCAGTTTGAACCGTACCACATTGTCATGATATGTCATATCTTGTCTTTTCTGTTGTCCCTACTCATTTACTATCAGGCTTTTCGGGAACCGCCTTTCAACGTTGATGGTGCAAAGATAAGAGCTTCATTCTGTACATTCAGCATTCATCCACCGAAAGGGTGGCATCTATCCACCCATTTCATCTGTATGTACATATCCTTTTCTCCATTTCTCTACAACCCGACGACGTGTGCCAACAACAGGCAAGAACGGGACGAGCTTATCCCATGCTTCATGTGCGACTGAGAGCATTTCTTCTTTCCCTATGATTTCAAAGATTAGCGTATATCCGATGACTCTTTTGAGGTATGTCGGGTTAATGATAAGTGAACGGCCAATCCTGATGAATAAATCATTATCAAAGTATGCAGAAACTTCACTCATCGGCTGAGACAAAGTATAAGTTCTATGTATTGCATGAATCTCACAATAGTTGCGAGAAGCCCGTATATAGACGATGTCTTTCTGTTTTACAACTTCATAAGTTCTGCCATCTTCGATACGAACTAAAAGAATGTCCCAACGATGGGACAAAAGATCCTTAGCTGATTCCATTTTTGTAGTTTTGCTTTTGAAAGAACTGCAAAGCTACAAGGAATCGCTCCAATGTGCTGGGACAATCCACCCAACAGAGAATGTTATCCACCCAAACCTCATATAGGTCAGAGAATACACTAAGGGCTGCAAGCACGGCAATTCATTCCGCCACTTGCAGCCCCTTCGCTTGATTATTCTTTTTACGAAGCGAAGCGATTATCTTCTGCTTCCATTTCTATCCTATCAGAAGTCGTATCCCTCTATCTTGTCAGCATAACTGCTCCATACTGCTGCTGCCTTATAGGCATCAACGCTGGCTTTTGGCACATAGATCTTCTCAAGAGCCCACATATTTGAATTAGAGAAAACATCCGAAGCAAGCGTTGGAGGTGTCGGGTTCTTGCTATAGATATACTTCAGGTTGGTTTGCTCTGCTGCTGGGGCACTATGTGTATTATCGGCACCTATACCACCAAAAGCCATGGAGCCAACCGATGATAACTTTGCTCCGAACGTAATCGATTCAATGTTACTAGCTTGATAGAATGCCATCTGTTCAATCTGCGTGACGTTATCCGGGATTACGATATCGGTCTTTGTTGGCTGATTGGTGTTGTAAGCATAAAAAGCATTTTGATCAATGCGCGTCAAGCTGTTAGGCAACGTAACTCGTGCTTTTGACCAACTGAATGCATCTTCATATATCCTTGTAAGGTTGGAACCCTCTTCGAAGGTTACAGACTGCAGTTGGTAGGTCTTATTAAAAGCGTATTGCTCGATGGTCGTTACACTCTTAGGAATAAAGAGATCTCCTGAGATCACACACTCCTCGAAGGCGTCTTGTCCGATAGACTCTACACCCTGAGGAATAGTAAGAGACCCTTCGATCGTAGCCCAGGCAAATACAAAATTTCCTATCCTCTTAACACCATCTGGGATAACAGCCGGAATATTACCTCCCGCAACTCCCAGTAGTACGTTGTTCTGGATGACAGCATTGTGTTCTGGCGTTGTATTAGAACCGTAGATAGCCTGCAGTTTTGGATTATTAAATATCGTTCCTTGAGCAAGAGATGCATGCTTTGGCAGAAGCAGTTTTTCCAATTTACTAAATCTCTGTAACGATCTAAGTGATAATGTGGTGATAGACTTAGGCAGATAGAGCTCTTTTATCGAGGTGCCACTGAAACTGTTGCCGTTTATTTGAGTAATAGATACAGGCAAGATGACTTTTGTAACTGCAGATTGATTGTAAAATAAATATACGATCTGCTTAACATCTTTTTCGAAGGTAATAACACCAATTCCGTCATTGAACTCGTGCGTGAAACCTCCATTCTTTAAATATGTATAAGTATTGTCATTGAAATCTACTCTGGAATTGGTATTAAACGATGTAATCTTGGCATTGGCATAATATACAATCTGCCTATTGGTGTAGGTATTGCCGGCATTAATGGTACCCATGTTGGTCACCTTATTGCGTACGGAGGTGTATTCTTTGTTGGATATGCGATTATGTGCTACACCTTCAGCATCGACATACGAGAGTGTGAATCCGAATGGAAGTGCCTGTGGCAATACGGCAATGTAGTATGTGCCTGCAGGGATAGTCTCCTCGCCAGTAGGTGGCACAAGCGTCACGATGTCTGTACCGCCGCTGGTGACGGTGGCTGTAGGTGTACCGCTGTTATAGCTTAAGGTTACCGTACCGGCAATGTCCTCGCAGTCGAAGCTTGAGAAGGTAATCTCCTTGGCTGGCACTTCGGTAGTAACCTTGATGTAAGCCACGGCATTCTTGAAGGCGAAGTTCTTCTCTGCGCCTGTAGTTACAGCCATCATGAGGCCAGCTGCCGGGTCGAAGCTGCCCAGTGTAGCTGTCTGGGTGGCTGGCAGCACCACGCCAGTGATGTCTTCTCCACTCAATGCAGCACCACTCTGGTAAGGATAGAGGGCAGTGTAGGTAGCTGCGTCAGCTGCTTCGCCGGTGAAGGTGGCAGAGGTGGCATCCGATGGGTCGATCTCCTTGATCGCGAAGTCGTTGTTGCTGCTTCCGTCGAATACTGAGATGTGGTCAGTAGTCTGCCAGTCGATCTTCTTGCTGTCTGTGCCGTCGATGGCTGCACGGGTCGAGCCATCATTCTCCTGCTGGGCGCTGAAGGTCAGCGCGATCTTTGTGCCAGGGGCAACGTTGTTGTTATTGTTGCTGTTGTTGTTCTCTACGATGGCATCCTCGCTGCATGCAGCCAGAGCCATTGCGCCTGCCATCATGGCAAACACGGTCTTCAATGTCTGTTTCATACGTTTGCTTGCTTTAATGGGTTACCATTCGTAATCTTCTTCGTCGAGCGACTGTGTTGATGCTCCACTCGTGCAGATGATGTCTGCACCTCCAATCTCTACCACTTTGATTCGTGGCTTGGCATACGGCTTCCTTTGGAAGTCCGCAGTTGTAATAGTTTCCTTGTTCATGATGTAAATGTATTTTAGTTTTTTATCTATGAATCGTTAGCAAAGTCCGCAAAGGTATGAATTTCTGCAAAAAGTTATAGAATCAATCCACCGAATTGCAGAACCAATCCACCGGGGCACAACGAAAGAACCCTCTGAAAGTGCGAAAATACACTTTCAGAAGGCTCTGAAAATTTCTAAATTTCTGTAAATTAAATATGTAGCAATACCCCCCCTAAAACACAGTGTTTTAGGTAGTTACACAGTGCGAAACACCGACTCTTGCGCTGTATGCAAGAGTGAGTTATCATTATGTGTGTTGCAATCTGCGTGGGCATATCTATTGATGCAATTAATTATTCTGAGAGCAAGTCACAATACATGAGTCGTGTAGCCAGTGTACGAGGATGCTGGATTCTCTCTTTTCGTTCTTCCTCTGTCTTTGGCGGCTTGATGTATAAGTCCTCGTCTATTTCACGATTGAAGAGATATTTGAATCCATTCTTCTCGTAAAACTTCAGAACGTTTGGCTTATTCTTGGCATCAACTATAGCCAAGCGACAACCTGTTTTGTTTTCCTCGCTAAGAAACCAAAGCTTGATAAAGTCGATGATCTCGGAGCCGACACCCTGACCTGAATAATCTTTTGACACAGCCAAACGCCCAATCAATACTCCAGGAAATCGGCTGAGCATCTTCTCTCGGTTGGTTAATTCCTTCCACATGGCATTCTTCTTGGAACTACCCAAGTCCCATATTCGGATACTATCATTCGAGAGAGTGAAACAGGCGACAATTTTTCTGGCATCTTCTTCAAGCCTGAAGCAATACGACTTACCGATTCTGCGACGTGCATAAGTCAAGGCATCCTTCTGGAAGAACTCATCCATATCTGGGTCTTCCCCACATGTGAATGATTCGGATTCCGAAAGGACGTCCTGCGTCAGCACCTCAAAGATGCATTTGTCTGCGATAAAACTCATAATTCAAATGATGAAGATTAGAACAATCTTGCTTTGCTGAGTACCTTCTTCATCATCGCATAACGAGGATCCTGTGTCAGGTCTCGTTCTGGACGAGTGTCGCATTTTTGATCAACTTTCTCAATCTCTTC
>JAZQOH010000044.1:0-136816 GCA_045627725.1 Prevotella sp.
CAATCTTCGAGTCGCAGACCAAGATTAAGCTCGGCTCACTCACCATGGCTCCTGAGGGCGAAAGCATCAATAAATATGTCGGCGACTTCATAAAGAAGGAGGTTGACAACTACCTTCACATCCATCAGGACATCGCTGAGGTCATCGAGAATAAGATTAAGGAGAGCGAGCGTGAGCGTAAGGCTATGGCCGGAGTGACGAAGCTGGCCCGTGAACGTGCCAAGAAGGCTAACCTTCACAACCGAAAGCTCCGCGATTGTCGCATCCATTTCTCGGATGTGAAGAACGAACGCAAGGAGGAATCGAGCATTTTCATCACCGAGGGCGACTCTGCCAGCGGTTCTATCACGAAGAGTCGCGACGTGAACACACAGGCCGTGTTCTCCCTTCGTGGCAAGCCTCTCAACTCCTACGGTTTGACAAAGAAGGTTGTCTATGAGAACGAGGAGTTCAATCTCCTTCAGGCAGCTCTCGATATCGAAGATGGTCTCGACACTTTACGCTATAACAAAGTTATCGTAGCCACCGATGCTGATGTTGACGGCATGCACATCCGTCTCCTCACCATCACTTTCTTCCTGCAGTTCTTCCCTGACCTCATCAAGAAGGGACATGTCTATGTGCTCCAGACGCCACTCTTCCGTGTCCGCAACAAGCGCACGAAGATAAAGAACAAGCAGATTATCGCTGAGGAGGATGAGAAACTCGCTTCTCGCAATGAGAAGAAGAAGGACTACATCACTCGCTATTGCTACAGTGATGAGGAGCGCATAGAGGCAATACAAGCCCTTGCTCCCGATCCTGAGATAACTCGCTTCAAGGGTCTTGGAGAGATTTCCCCTGACGAATTTGCCGGTTTCATCGGTCCTGACATCCGTCTTGAGCAGGTCACTCTCCAGAAGAGCGATGAAGTGGAGAAGCTCCTCGCCTATTATATGGGCAAGAACACTATGGAGCGCCAGAACTTCATCATCGACAACCTCGTCATCGAAGAGGATATCCCTGAAGAGGATTATGAATAAACTATTTATACCTCGTTAATGAGGGGATTAACTCACATTCATAAAAAAAATACTCCGCAAAATTTTCGTATGGAAAACTTTGCGGAGTTGTTTGTTTATTAAGTTATTATTTCACCATCACTAAAAGGTCTTGTAAATAAGCCTTATGACTTCACGTGAACATCCAACTGCTGGAATGGAATCTCGATGCCAGCAGCAGAGAGTTCATTATAAACGGTCTCGGTGGTATCAAAGAGTACACCGAAATAGTTTGCAGAACTTGTCCAGAGACGCATCTGGAAGACGATGCTGCTTGATGACATTGATGTCATAGGGATGGTTGGCTCATAGCCTGCACTGTTCATAATGCGTGAATCAGCAGCGATAACCTTGTTGAGAACTTCGCGAACAGCCTCTGGCTTCGAACCATAAGCAACCTCTACGTCAAGGTCAACACGACGGTATTCCTGTGCTGAATAGTTCTTCAGGCTTCCTGTTGAGAGAGCACCGTTAGGAATGATAATGGTCTGGTTGTCAGGAGTAACGAGCACAGTGTTGAAAATCTGAATCTGCTTTACACAGCCTGTGAAGCCCTGTGCCTCGATAACGTCGCCCACGCGGTAAGGATGGAAGATAAGAACCATAACACCACCTGCAAGATTCTGCAATGTGCCGCTCAATGCCATACCGATAGCAACACCGGCAGAAGCGAAAAGTGCTACGAATGAACTTGTCTCGATACCAAGGATAGAGATGACGATGATGACGAGAACAAAATTGAGGGTGATGCTCACAAGACTCTCAACGAATGTGAACAATGAAGCCTCTACATTGCGCTTTACCATCAGTTTCTTTACTACCTTGGCAAGATGCTTTATGACAAAACGGCCGATGATGAGTACTACGATGGCAGCAAGCATCTTTGTGCAGAATGATGTAGCAAGGCTGACAAGATCTTCCAATGCTACATTTCCGAGGTCAATGCCAAGTGTCTCCTTTACGGCGTCTGCCGTAGCACCAAGGTTTTCCGTTACTTTTGATACACCCTCAGCAGCACCTGCTGTGGTCTGATCTGTTGCTGCCTGGGCAGCCTGGTCGATGATTTTTTCGTCCATGATGATAGTTTTGTTTAGTAATTTATATTAATGTGTTATTTATTTCTTCTCGTGATATAGAGTACATGCTGCTGGTCTGCTGTGGTGGTGGCAAAGATATAGATATCGCCTCCATCGCGAAGTTTTAGTCGCTTACGCAGTTGTTCGGGGGATAGAGGGAAGTTACGAGTAGCGATATTCGCTTGAGTGATGCCGTCAAGAGCCTTTCGTAGTTCCTTCTTATTCATCGATGAGATGGAAGAATTTCGATAACTCTTGCCAGGGAAGTCCGCAATATCATGGTCTGCAACAAAGATGTGAGAGTTTCCGCTTATCTGATTAACATCGAAATGCCATCCAACCTGATCGAAACAGCCAGCCTTCATAATAGAAGCATTAGGGATGAAAAGATGAGTAGCCCCTCTCCCTTTTCCCTCTCCCGAGGGCGAGGGAGTGGTTACATTTGAAGGTGACGAGGAAGGAGAAAATGAGAAAACCTGCTCATCATTCACGCAAAAGACTTTCAACGGGTCCTTTCTTTTAGTTGAGACTATAATCAACAGTTCCTTGCATTCATTTGCCGTGGAGATGATATGTACCTCACGAACTGCATCATTTCCCTTCACAGCACGATTGATGTCGTTGACGGTAGCATGCCAGTCGAGCATAGGCGATAGTTTTATCATCACCACGCTTGCTTTTTCCGTCATTTCATCGATAAAACCGATGATATCGGGTGTGCAATCTCCTATTGCGTATGTTCTGTTTCCATGAGAATCACGACGAGCTGGATCTATGAAGAAAGCAAGATTAGTCCCTCTCCCCTTTCCCTCTCCCGAGGGCGAGGGAGTGGTTACATTTGGAGGTGAAATACAATCTTCTACCTGACCTTTTATCCACTCTACTCCATCACCACAAACCACTTCTGCCTCAGGCAAGTCCAATAAGGGGAAATTATGTCTTGCAATCTCGCATAGATGCTCTTGCCTTTCTACATAGACACATCTGCTGAAGTCCTGAGCTAGGTAAGAGAAATCAACACCAAATCCGCCTGTAATATCAACGAAGACAGCCTCTTCCTTTTTTATGTAAGTTGCGAGAACCCCAGCCTTATACCTCGCCGTCTGTTCGGAAGAACATTGCTCCATCGAGATATGAGGAGGATATATTATTCCATCCACAGCAGCCCATGAAGGAAGCTTATGACGAGCAATCTGCCTTCCACGAATCTGATCGAGGGCAAAAGGCAGGTCGATACTGGCATTCTTCGCAGCCGAAAGTGCCAATAATCTTATGTCGTCTTCGGCGTGAGACCTTATGAATTCTATAGTGTCTGGAGTTATATTCAAATCGGTAAAATGAAAAATTATAAATCTGAAATATAAGAGATAAGAAATGATTTTGCTACAAAATTAATAAATAATGACGGAATTATCACTTTTTAGTCCAATATTTTTGCTTACATCATAAAAAATATATAATTTTGTCAACAATAAGCGTTTTGCAAACTATACTTGGCAAATAACTAACATGCCCTATTTATTTATGAAGAAATTCTTTTCTTTCTTTCTTACTATCATCGCTTCAATGGTAAGTATCATCGCTAATGCTGCAGTAGAAGGCGTCAGCGTTGGAGGATGGTTTGAAGGTGGCTATGTCACATGGACAAAGGTGGCAGGCTATTCATACAATGTCTATCTCTCTCCTTCTGGTGAAGAGAAGTGGTCAAAACTCGATGCTGAGCTCGTTCGAGAGTATCCTACACAAGGTCGTGCCGATGCTGTTGGCATCACAGCAGGCACATATAAGTTTAAGATTGTACCTGTGAAGGACGGTGCAGAGGTAGCAACTGACGCTACAGAGACACCTGCTTTCACTGCTACAGCGTATGACCGTGGTGGTTTTGCACACTTCAAATCGTCTAACGCCATCTTCAATCCTTCAAACGGTGTGGGTGCTTACAAGAATGATGGCACACTGAAGGCTGGCGCAAAGGTTATCTATGTGACTGCAAACAATGCAAAGACAATAACCACTGATGTCATCACTGACACAAAGGGTGGCAAGACAACAGGTGTAGGTCTGCAGGGTATCATCAAACTTTACGAGAAGGGATGCGACAAGACTCCTATAGACTTCCGCATCATCGGTACCATCAAGGGTGCTGATATGGACGCTTTTGGCAGCAAGGAAGAGGGCCTTCAGATAAAAGGACGCAACTCTTATTCTGAGGTAAACATCACCATAGAGGGTATTGGTAGCGATGCTACAATACATGGATTCGGTTTTCTTATCCGCAACTGCTGCTCACTTGAACTGCGTAATTTCGCTGTCATGTGGTGTCTTGACGATGCTGTCAGCATGGATACCGACAACTGTAACCTCTGGGTGCACAACCTCGACCTTTTCTATGGTAAGCCTGGAAGCGCTTCAGACCAGAAGAAGGGCGACGGAACACTCGACATAAAGGGTGACTCGCAGTATTGCACCCTCTCTTACAATCATCTCTGGGACTCTGGTAAGTCAAGTCTTTGCGGCATGACAAGCGAGTCTGGTCCTAACTATATCTCATATCATCACAACTGGTTTGACCATTCAGATTCGCGTCATCCACGTGCTCGCACCATGTCCGTTCACGTTTACAACAACTACTTCGACGGAAACGCAAAATATGGTATAGGTGCTGCGAAGAGTTCAAACGTTTTTGTGGAGAACAATTACTTCCGCAATTGTAAGTATCCTATGCTCATCTCAAAGCAGGGCACCGACGTAAACAACGGCACTGGCACAAGCGATCAGACAAAGGGCACATTCTCCGGTGAGGATGGCGGCATGATAAAGGCTTACGGCAACTACATGACTGGTGAGAAAAGATTCCAGGCGTACAAGGCTGACAGTCCTACAAACTCTATTCACTTCGATGCTTACGTGGCTACAAGTCGCGACGAGAAGGTGCCAAGCGCTGTTTCTGCTCTTCAGGGTGGAAGAAAATATGACAACTTTGACACAGATGAAAGCCTTATGTATAAGGATTATATCTGTCATTCAGCTTCTGAGGTAAAGAATGTCGTTACAGGTGAACTGGGTGCAGGACGCTGTCAGCATGGTGACTTCTCATGGACTTTCGGTGCAAATGAGGACACAAACGATCAAGTTATTGCAGCTCTCTCTGAGGCTATCAATAATTATAAGTCTAAACTCGTCGGTTTCTTCGGACAGGAGATAAGCAATGGCGGTGCTACAACAGATCAGGGTGGAAGCTCTGACCAGGGTGGCGAAAGTGGTGACAATACAGGTGCTGGCAATGATGGCGGCGACGACAATAACACAGGTGATTATTCTGGTCTCAACATTGTTTACTTCACATACGACGGTAAGACACTCACATGCTCAGACAATAACCTCGTTCAACTCGTTACAGCCAACGGCAAGAATGGTCTCAGCGTAGTATTTAATGGTAAGACATACACATCTGCTGCAAAGATGGAGTCGGCAACAAGCATCACTATCAACTCTACAAAGGCTGCTACTATCACTCTCGTCTTCGACCTCGCAAGCAAGAGATTCAAGCTCGACGGCACCACATACACCACAAGCACTAACGGTACATATACATTCACCGTAGCAGCTGGAACAAAGATTGTGCTGACAAAGGGTGATTCGATGAATCTTATGGCTGTTGCCTATGACTTCGGTGAAGGTGGAAACGAAGGTGGTGAAGGTGGTAATGAAGACGAAGGCGGCGACTCTACTCCAAGCACTTCAGGCTACCTTATCAACTACCCAACGAGCCTCGATGGCATCACAATCAAGGGAACGACGACAGAGGGTAGCAGTGTTATCCAGCTGAAGAACGGATATGTTGGCGGTTCTGGCGATACAAAAACCGTTGGCAATGGTATCCTTCTCTCTGTAGAAGGTGGTTTCAAGGCTGGCGACGTAGTGACTATTGCAGGTAAGATAACCGTGAAAACTGACGATGCCAAGTATGACACAAAGGTGGTCACAACAGCTAAGATTGCTACTATCAACGCTGAGAACAATGAGCAGACCGATGACATCTATAAGTTCGGACAAATGGTTAACACCGTTGAGTCTTCTGCTGCTCCTGCTGACCAGCAATATACACTCACTCAGGACTACCCAGAACTGTGGATAGTACGAGATGGTGGAACTACTCTCAGCATCATAAAGCTTACCGTAACACGCCCTGAGGGTGATGGTGTCGTAAATGTCATCACAAATGCTATAGCTACTCCATTTGGTAATAATACAATATTTGACCTCCAGGGCCGTCGTATCTCTCAGCCTGCAAAGGGACAGTTGATTATCAAGAATGGTAAGAAGCAGATTGCAAAGTAATTTCTATTTCAGGAATGTCAGAAGATTTCAACATACACAATGAACGCATCTCAAGTTCCGAAAAGGAATTTGAGAAGGCGTTGCGCCCGCTGCAGTTTGGCGACTTCAGCGGACAGAAGAGCGTGGTGGAGAATCTGCAGGTATTTGTTGAGGCTGCGAAATATCGTGGCGAACCTCTCGACCATACCCTGCTTCATGGTCCTCCGGGATTGGGTAAGACCACTCTCTCCAATATCATAGCCAACGAATTGGGCGTGGGATTCAAGCTCACGAGTGGTCCTATTCTCGACAAACCAGGTGATCTTGCCGGTATCCTTACCTCGCTTGAGACTAATGATGTGCTCTTCATAGATGAGATACACAGATTGTCTCCTGTAGTGGAAGAATACCTCTACTCCGCTATGGAGGACTATCGTATCGACATTATGATAGACAAGGGACCATCAGCACGTTCTATACAGATAGACCTCAACCCATTCACTCTCATTGGTGCCACGACTCGTAGCGGACTGCTCACAGCTCCTCTCCGCGCCCGTTTCGGCATCAACATGCATCTTGAATATTACGATCCTGAGACTCTCTCAAAGATTATCAAACGTTCTTCCCGACTTCTTGGGGTGCCTATCAGCGATGAAGCTGCAGACGAGATATCACGTCGCTCACGTGGAACGCCTCGTATTGCTAACGGTCTTCTTCGCCGTGTGCGTGATTTTGCTCAGGTCAAAGGCAACGGAAGCATCGATACGGAGATAGCTCGCGTGGCTTTGACGGCTCTCAATATAGATGAGTATGGTCTTGATGAGATAGACAACAAGATTCTCACAACTATCATAGATAAATTCCAGGGTGGACCTGTAGGCATCGGCACCATAGCCACGGCTATCGGCGAGGATGCAGGTACCGTGGAGGATGTCTATGAGCCATATCTCATTATGGAAGGTTTCCTCAAGAGAACTCAGCGCGGACGTATGGTGACAGAACTTGCCTACGAGCATCTTGGTCGCGATATGTATCGCTCAAACAGCAACATACTACAGCAGTCTTTATTTGATTAATGGAATGAAAAAAGGAGTATTAACAGGTTCTTTCGATCCTTTCACAATTGGTCATTACGATATTGCATGTCGTGCTTTGCCACTTTTCGATGAACTTACTATCTGCATCGGATACAATGAGGCGAAGCATTATGACCAGACAGTGGAGGAACGTATGGAGGAAATACGCAAAGTATTCGCTGATGAGTCACGGATAAAGGTAGATTCTTGGAACGGGTTGACAGTTGATTACTGCGCAAAACACGATATTCACTTCATCGTCAAGGGAGTACGTAGTGTAAAGGATTTTGAATACGAGCGCGACCAGGCAGAAATGAACCGTCATCTTTCTGGCGTGGAGACAATTCTTCTCTATAGCGATCCGAAGTATTCCGCGGTGAGTTCATCACTTGTCAAGGTGCTGAAGAGCTATGGAAGAGATGTGACAGAGTTTTTGCCTCCTCTCCCCCGCTCGGCTCGAAGAGACGCTTGCCAGAGCAAGAACCCTCCCCTCGAGGGGGAGGGAGTAAATAGATTTTAACCCGAAATACATATCACTCAATCAATAAAATCAAAAACAATACTTATAATACCTCAAGTACAAACCACTCCCTCCCCCTCGAGGGGAGGGTTGGGGAGAGGGGCTGCATTTATTATGATAACTTATTCATCCGAAAACATTAAATTCCCAAAGATAAAACGCCGCGAAACCACCGCCTGGATAAAGAAGGTGGCTGCTTCCCATGGAAGAAAAGTGGGCGAAGTGGGCTACCTCTTCGTTGATGACGAGAAGATTCTCGAAGTGAACAATGAGTTTCTCGGTCATGATTACTACACGGATATCATCACCTTCGATTATGATGAGGAGGACATAATAAACGGAGATATCGTCATATCCCTTGATACCGTACGAACAAATGCAGAAAGATTTGGCAAGACATACGAAGAGGAACTGCATCGTGTCATCATTCATGGTATACTGCATCTCTGCGGAATAAACGATAAGGGACCAGGCGAACGCGAGATAATGGAAGCTGCAGAGAATGCGGCTCTCGCTCTTCGTTAGATATAAAATGTGTGAAAATGTAAGTGGTTTTTATCATAATTGCACAATTTTCCATTGAATTAGTTGCATAATTAAATAAAAATGCGTACTTTTGCTGACAAATTGAATATAAAACCAAACAATAAACACTAATAATGGAAAAGATTGACAAACTGGATAAGAAGATTCTCAGCATTCTTTCTCTCAATGCACGCATTCCTTTCAAGGATGTGGCAGCTGAGTGTAACGTTTCGCGCGCTGCCATCCACCAGCGTGTGCAGCATCTTATCGAGGACGGGGTAATTACAGGAAGTGGTTTTGATGTTAATCCAAAGTCGCTTGGTTACAGCACATGCACTTATGTGGGAATTCGTCTTGAGCGTGGCTCTATGTATAAGGAGGTGGTGCAGCAGATGCTCAACATCCCTGAAATCGTGGAATGCCACTTCACAACAGGTCCTTACACCATGCTTGTAAAGCTCTATGTTCGCGACAATGAGCAGCTCATGCATCTCCTCAATAATCAGTTGCAGACGATTCACGGCGTTGTATCTACCGAGACACTCATCTCTTTGGAGCAGAGCATTAAGAGAGAGATACCTGTACATGTGGAAGATTAGTTTCTCACCTGCTGGAAATATATGCCAGACAGGAACCTAAAACCATAGAAAAATTGAAAAAGACATTCTCTTTAGAAGATTCTTTGCAGACTGCCTACTCTCATTTCCCTGAAGTTGACGGTCGTCCTATGATAGGACTTACTGCAAATCATGAAGATATAGACGCCACCTTACGCGACCGCTACTATAAGCAGGTTATCGCAGCAGGTGGCGTTCCTGTCATTATTCCTCCCATTGCTGATGCTAATGTCATAGCGGGAACGCTGGAACATCTCGATGGTCTCATCCTTACTGGTGGCGCTGACCATAATCCTTTATGGTATGGAGAAGAACCACAGCCATCCCTCCATCATATCAATGCAGAACGCGATGAGGCTGAACTCCTCACTGTACGACTTGCTTATAATCGTCAGATTCCTATGCTTGGCATATGTCGAGGTATCCAGACCATAGCAATAGCACTTGACGGACATGTGGCACAGGATATAAAGGAAAACAAAATCAAACATTCCCAGGATGCAGATAGGGGAGAGGTGACACATTCAGTTCGCATAGAAAAGGATTCCGAACTATATAATATATATAAAGGAGAATCCCTCTTTGTCAACTCTTTCCACCATCAGGCTGTGGACGATCCAGGCAAATGCTTCCGTGCCACGGCATGGGCAAGTGATGGAGTGATAGAAGCAATAGAGAGTACGGAGCATAAAAGCATCTTGGGAGTGCAATGGCATCCTGAATGGCTTGGCGAAGAAGGTCTGCCTTTGTTCCGATGGATAGTGGACAAGGCAAAGGAATATCATACTGTCAATGGCATCCATTCGCGCATTCTTACGCTTGATACCCATTGTGACACACCGATGTTCTTCCATGAGGGTGTTGATTTCACTACTCGCGATTCTCGCATTCTCGTTGACCTCCATAAGATGACGGAAGGTCGTCAGGATGCAACTATCATGGTAGCTTACCTTCCACAGCCAAAGATAGGAGAGTCGTTCTCTTCAAATGTTCATTTTGACGTTAATTCTCCTTTCGCATACGCAAACCTTATCTTTGATAAGATAGAAGAGATTGTAAAGAAAGAACCTCGATATCTCAGCATATCACGCACTCCTGCAGAACTCTATGGCGACAAGCGTAATGGCAGAAAGAGCATCATGTTAGGCATAGAAAATGGATTGGCATTGGAGCATGACCTGCGTAATCTGCTGCATTTCAAGCAGCGTGGCGTGGTGTATATCACTCTTTGTCATAACGGCGACAATGATATCTGCGACTCTGCCCGTGGTTGCAATACCCATAATGGTGTGTCACAGTTCGGAGAAAAGGTTATCAAGGAGATGAATCGCCTCGGTATGATGGTGGATTTGAGTCATGCCAATGAGAACAGTTTCTATGATGCACTTGCCATAAGTAGTCAACCTATAGTTTGCTCCCATTCCAACAGTCGTGCTCTTTGCGATCACCCTCGTAATCTTACCGACGACCAGATGCGTGCCATTGCAGCAAAGGGAGGTGTGGTACACACCACTTTCTATAATGGTTTCCTAAGAAAAACCGGCGAGGCTGACATTATAGATGGAATTCGCCATCTTGAGCATGCTATCTCTGTAATGGGTATAGACCACGTTGGTATCGGCACTGACTTCGATGGCGATGGTGGCGTCTGCGGTATGCGTGATTCATCAGAGATTCGTCAGTTTACTCTCCAGCTGCTCCGTCGCCATTATAGCGAAGCTGATATTGCCAAGATATGGGGCGGCAACTGGCTGAGAGTGATGAATGAGGTACAGAATTAGCCCCTAGTAATTCAATAAACCTAGTAACCATATAAAAAATATGAAAGAAACGATAAAAGCAGCATTACACTATATACTCCCTCCCACTCGGGGGAGGGTCTGGGGAGGGGGACTTTTTCTCATCCTCTTCCTTGCCTCCTGCGGCAGTACGAAGAAGACAAACGATGAGGCTTTTGTACAGGAACCTGTTGGTCCTACATTCATTGCAGATTCTGCCATGGCGTTCTGCCAGGCTCAATGCGACTTCGGACCTCGCACGATGAATAGCAAAGCGCATGACCTTTGTGAGGACTGGATAGCCGATAAATTCGCACAATATGGTCTGCAGGTGACAAAACAGAAGGCTGATCTGAAAGGATGGGATGGTACAATGCTACGTTCCACGAACATTATAGCGCGCTTCAACCCCGAGGCAAAGCGCCGTATCATAATCTGTGCACATTGGGATAGTCGTCCTTGGGCTGATAATGATCCTGATTCAACCAATTGGCGTAAGCCTGTGATGGCCGCAAACGATGGTGCATCGGGCGTCGGAGTAATGCTGGAAGTGGCACGATTGCTGCAGAATGACACTGCGATAGTCTTTGGTATAGACTTTATCTGCTTCGATGCCGAGGACTATGGCACTCCACAATGGGCAGCACAAGATGGCGACAACAGCGACACATGGACTCTCGGATCGCAATATTTCGCTCAACATGCAAATGAAATCCTTGCTCTCAGTGGCGAAAACGCATCCTATGACTACGGCATTCTGCTCGATATGGTGGGCGGACAGGGCGCGCAGTTCTATCGCGAACGCTTCTCCATGCGCTATGCTGCCGGTGTGGTGGATAAGGTATGGGCTGCTTCCCGTGCTGCACAGCAGGGCAGTTTCTTCGTTGATGAGCAAGGAGGCTACATCACCGACGATCATTATCCGCTCAACATGGCGGGCATACCTTGCATAGATATCATACCTTACTATCCTAATTGCGAGCAGAGCAGTTTTGGACCTACATGGCATACCATAAATGATGATATGCAACATCTTGATCCTGCTACGTTCAAAGCAGTAGGTCAGACTCTGATACAGGTAATTTACGGGGAATAACGATCTCATGGAA
This sequence comes from Prevotella sp., assembly GCA_045627725.1. GTDB lineage: Bacteria > Bacteroidota > Bacteroidia > Bacteroidales > Bacteroidaceae > Prevotella. The sequence goes on from JAZQOH010000044.1 coordinate 12,062, forward strand.
CACCTCAACGCCATAGCTCTCACTATGTTACGCCCGCAGTTATCTCCCATCCAACTGATGGAGATGTACCGCGAGGCGGGTTCCGCTACAGCAATAGTGGAGGCTCGTCATCATCTTCAGGACGTGCTTCCAGATGTGTCTGTGCGAGTAAAAGAGGTGATGAAGGATATTGACAATGCTCTGGCAAAGGCACAAGAAGAGATTGCATACACAGAGAAACATTCCATTAAGATACTAACTCCCAATGACGCAGAATATCCTCAACGACTGAAAGAATGCATCGATGCGCCATTGGTGCTCTATTATCTTGGCAATGGAGATCTCAACAGCCACCATATAGTTAATATAATAGGAACGCGAAAGTGTACCACCTATGGGCAGGATCTTATCCGTAACTTTATCCGCGATCTTAAAACGCTATGTCCTGACGTCCTTATCGTCAGTGGTCTTGCATATGGGGTGGATGTCAATGCCCATCGTGAGGCGCTCTCCAATGGTCTTAATACCATAGGAGTAGTGGCTCATGGTCTTGATACCCTCTATCCAGCCCTGCATCGCGAGACGGCAAAGACGATGGTCTATCATGGAGGTATATTAACGGAATACCCTCGCAACACACGTCCTGACAAGCGTAACTTCGTGCAACGCAATCGTATCGTAGCAGGAATGAGTGATGCCTGTATCCTCGTTGAAAGTGCAGCGAAAGGTGGTGGTCTTATCACCGTGGGTATCAGCAACAGTTATAACCGTGATGTCTTCGCCTTTCCTGGCAGTGTTGGAGCCACTTATAGCGAAGGATGCAACAAAGTGATACGAGAGCATCAGGCGCAACTCATCACCTCAGCAGAAGATTTCATCAGCTTCATGGGGTGGGAGAGAGCAGAAGAGCTGGAGAAAGCCCGCCATCAGGGCATAGAACGTCAGCTCTTTCCTGACCTCACCGATGACGAGCGTCTCATAGTTGAGACCCTCCGTAAACATGGTGACATACAGACAAATCATCTCGCCGTACTCACCAATCTCCCTATCAGCACCATTAGTGCCACGATGTTCTCACTCGAGATGAATGGTATCGTCAGGGTAATGGCGGGAGGAACTTACCATCTCCTCGACTGATTCATGTCTGCAGTCAGCGTTAAGTCGCTAAATCGATGCACAACAGAAAAACTTTATAAAAAAATAGAATAAGTCACAAGATTTATAACAATTTTTTATTACCTTTGCACTCGAAATCAACAACTTGTGCAATTTACGGAGGATAATACACACCTATCCTCCGCTTTAATCGTTTTAATAAATTAAAAAATGACAAACTCTATAAATACAAATACTCTTCACAAAGAGATTATTGACAATGCTCCATACACAATTGAAGAACTTGAAAATCGTCTGCAACAGTCAGAGGATGATTTTGCAATGGGACGTACCTGTACTAATGCAGAAGTGCTTTCTGAATTAAGAACATTTATCGACTCGTTGTGATGGATATTATTTGGTCTGCAAGGGCAAAAAGAGAACTCAAGCATATTGTAGAATACATAGACTACATGTTTGGCAGAACATATAGCAATGATTTCTATGATAGTTTAGAGCACTGGACAAAGCAATTAGAAAAATATCCTGAGATTGGTTTCCCTGAACCATTACTAAAAGGAAAGGCTATTTTCTATCGTTCGGTTATTATCAGTAAACATAACAAACTGATTTATTATGTCAGCAAAGACACAATAAGAATAGCTGATGTATGGGACATGCGAAGATGCCCGGAAACTCTTCAAAAAAGAATAACAACAAAAACAAAATAACTAACAAAATTATACACAAACAAAACAAATGAAAAAAATCTTTACACTTCTAAGCATAATGCTTACAATGGGCATTATGAGTGCATCGGCAGATTTGAAAGAAACTGTCGTAGTAAATCAGGACTTTGAAGATGGTACAACGACTTTGTTCACTGGTGCAAGTCGCATTACAGTAGCTAATGACCACAATGTTAAGTTCACTAATGCAGGCAATTCAACCAACGGCTATTCAAATGCAACTTATTCTTTTGGTGATTTGACACAAGGTGCTCAAGCTGTTCGTATTCAGTTTGCATATTGGATAGCAAACGCAAACTGTAACTACGATGTTGCATTCATCATCAGAGACGCAAGCGTTGACGCTGGACATGCAAAGCAGGCTATGGGGTTAAATGGTGCATTCTTATCTTTTGGTAGATCACGCCAAAGCTCTACTAACTATTTCTCTATAAATCATGGCAAAACAGCAGGAGCATCTGCGTCTAATTTGGGACTTTGGTGTCAAGCAGATGTATATATAGACCTGGTCAACAATAAGATTGATTATACAATATCCAACCTGGAAACATCTGCAACTATTAAATCTGAAACAGGTATAGCATTTTTGTCTAATAAAGCGCAAGGTGTTTCTCAGATAGATTTCTTTTCATGCGTTAACAGCGAATCTGCGTATTTGGATAACCTTGTTATAAAGAAATACGAAGATGAATCTATTGCATATTATACAGCAACATTCAATGAACAGAACAATCTGACTCCTAACATTGAAATATTTAGTGATGAAGCTAAGACAAAGAATGTAACAAATGGTACACTTGTAGATAAGGCAACTTATTACTACACAGCTTCTCTTGTTGGCTACGAAGACTATAACGGCTCATTCACTGTGAATGCAGCTAACCCTACAGTAAACTTCACAATGGTAGAAAAGCCTAAGTTTAATGTAACAGTAAACGCAGTTGACGGAAGCAATAATATAATCAAGGCAATCAATACCTTTGAAAACTGTTTTGAGGGTCAGAGCATTTCATGCTATTATCCACAGTACATCACTGATAACAATGGCAAGGTAATAGCTAAACGTAATGACTTTGGCAAAATCACTACAAATGTATCAGATGAAACAATCAATGTTGTTTACGATATATTCAATGATCAAGCTCAGTTTATAGAAGGTGAAGCAGCTATCACAAACGCTACAGGTTACGGAAGCGACAACTGTTCTATGGGTAGTGCCGTACGCGGTTTCATTACTGCAAAAAATATGTTTACTGTCGCAGAAACAGGTTTATATGACATAACATACGCGGTATGTACTAATAACGTAAACTATGAAACAATGGTTTATGTTTATTCAAATGATAATGAAATAGATTCTTGGAACGCTCAACACTCTATCAATTATATCAAGACAACAGGTACAAAAACTATTTCTAACGTATTATTATTTGCTGGAGACGTAATTAAGATCAAGGGTGGTTCTACTAATCTTATCTTGGACTATGTTCTTGCTAAAAAGACTGGTGACGTTACATCTATTCCTGTTGCAGTAAACGAGGAGTCAAACACTGCTTCTCTCGTTGCTCCAGGCAACCTCGACTTCACAGGTTCTACACTTAAGGCTTACGTTGCTACAGCAGTTACAGAGACAAGCATCACACTTGAGGAGGTAACAACAGTTGCTGCTGGTCAGCCTATCGTTGTAAAGGGTGAGTCATGCGACGTAAACGTAATCGCTGAAGCTGCTGCTCCAGCTGTAAACCTCTTCCAGACAGGCGCTATGACAGTGGCAGAAGGTCAGAATGTATATGCACTTGGCAAGGCTGATGGTCAGTTCCACAAGGTAGCAGAAGGCGTTGCAATCCCTGCTGGTAAGGCATATATCATTGCTACAACAGCTGCTAAGACTCTCGCTCTCAACTTCAACAATGAGGCTACAGGCATCAACAACGCAGTTGCTACTAAGCTGAACGGTGCAGCAATCAACCTCATAGGCCAGAAGGTTAGCACTAACGCTAAGGGCATCGTTATTATCAACGGTAAGAAGTTCAACAACAAGTAATCAACGTAAACAAAGATAAGAAAATGAAAAAGTCATATATTGCCCCTAACTTCAAGGCAAAGAACATGAAGCTCGCTTCATTCATCACTATCTCTAATGGAGAAAATCCTATCGGTGATGGTAATATCACAAATCCAAGTGACATCGGTGCTAAGGAGAATTCTATCTTCGACCGTGCTTTCGGTAGCGATGTTGATGAATAAATACTTATAGGAATATATAGTTAAAAACAAGAGGATGTATCGTTTTGATACATCCCCTTGTTGTATTATACCTAAAGCTATGCTTTACACCTCCTAACTCAACGCTTTAGGGGTGCTAACTCAATGCTTTAGCCCTTGAGTTTGGCCCAAACACACCTCGTGTTTCATAGAAACAGAGGTCGAGTTTCATAGAAACAGGCATCGAGTTTGAGGCAAACGCGAGGAAGAAAATGAATTTGTGCGTTAACTCGTCACTCGTCACAAACATCGTATAACATACTGAATTATAGAATGTTAGATATGTGATGAGTATGATTTAACTCATCACACACTCGTCACATTGTATAGCCTTGATTATTAGACAAATACAAAGGAATGTGACGAGTGATGAGTGTTTTTAATTTCTACCTTTATCTTCATTATTTAAGTTTGAAGGCATAGAATGCTTCGCCATGACGAATGTAGAGCCTGCCATCAGCAATGGCAGGATGTGCCCAGTAAGGACCGCTACCCTTTGCGATGCGGAACTCACTTACGACGTCGAAGGTTTTACCAGGACGAACGAGGCCTACCATGCCGCGACGCTCATCGAAGCAGTAGAGCATACCATCGGCAGTGATGATAGAACCCTTACCCTTGCCGCCTTGCCACTTTGTCTCATAGATGGTCTCGCCGGTGTTCCAATCGATAGCACACCAGTTGCCATCGTTGTTGTTCACCCAGTTGGTGCCATAGATGACATTGTCGAGAAGGACATAGCCACCGTGATGGGTGTCGAGAGTCTCTGTGCGCCATGTGCATGTAACGCTTCTAAGGTCGTCAGCAAGCTGGAGCTGGAATCCGTTGATGTCATAGCCATGGCAGAAGAAGATCTTGCCATCCTGGAAGAGAGCCGAGTTAGGAGCGATGTTGTCCCAACGAGAAGGTTTGCCAGAATGCTTTGGTCCCCAATCATCGAAGGTCCACATGATCTCACCAGTCTCAGGATCAGCACCGAAGGCATTTAGGGATGTAGAACCGATGATCTGACGCTTACCCTTGTATGTAACGAGGATAGGAGAAACATATCCGCTCTTGTCGCCGATAGGCTTTGACTTCCATATCTCCTCACCAGTGTTCTTATTGAGGGCAACGATGGTTGTCTGATCGCCACAAGGGGTGTAGATTACCTTATCGTCATAGACGAGAGGACACTCACTTGTGCCCCACATACCAGTCTTGCGTGCATACTTAGTGCCACCATCAACACTCCATACTATGCTGCCATCGGCTATGTTAATACATACAATTTCGCCCATGCCACTGATGACATAAGCCTTATCGCCATCGATGGTTGGAGTGGTGCGAGTCTCAGGATATGACTGCTTCCAAGGGTTGCCATATACGGTGGTGTAGAGTTTCTTGCCGTCGAGGGAGTAGCACTGGAAAACCTCCTTGTCTTCCTGCTCGTTCATACCGGTGAGGTAGATCTTATCACCCACCACCTGAGCGCTGCTATAGCCCTTGCCAGCGTCGAGGGTCTCGAATATCATCTCTGGACCACCCTGTGGCCATTCCTTTAACAGACCGGTATCAGGATAGGAACCATTGTTGAGAGGTCCGCGCCAACCATGAATACTCTGTCCGCTCTGTGTTCCTTGTGCCATGCAGCCAAGGACTGTCGTGCATCCGAAAAGGAGCAAACTGAAAAACTTTTTGTTCATAGGTATTTGTGTATTATGTAATTATTAGATGCTATTTTTGAGGGAGGGTTTAATTTTCTCTTTGCCTGATGATAAGTCATCTGAAACAGTGGTGGTTATTATTCTCCTTATGCCGAAATAGGTGAGGGCGAAGAGGAGGAAGAGGAAGATAATGGCGGTGAGGATAGTGGGGAACCCAGCACCGGTGGCATTTGCGCTGATACTGATGAGAGAGCCTATGCTGCCTGTGATGATGGCAACGAAAGGAACGATGGTGTTTTCGCGTGTCATATTGTCGATGATGCGCTGATGGGAGAAACCGAGAGATGAGAGTGTCTGCAGTTCCATGCGTCGTGCCGTGATGTTCTTTCTAACGACGATAATGAGGCAAAAGATACCAACGATGAGTCCAAGTCCGCCGAGAGTGAGGAAGATGGCGAGATAGGTATCGGTGACGGTGAAGAATAGATTGATGCGATCGGTGGTTGTGGATATGCTCACTCCATATTCGCTCAATGCTGTCTCCATCAGGTCCTTTGTATCTTCATAGGTGTCAGTCCTTGCCAAGATAATCCTACTGCCTGTCTCATCTTTCCACGTTTGTCGGAAATGCTCACGGTTCATAAGGGCAGTGCCATAGAAGATGCCAGTAGGATAACTGCCAGCGATAATGAGTTTCAGAGGACTGCCATCGCTACCATTATATATTAGAGTATCGCCAACAGACTTCATCAGACTCCATGTGAGACTCTCGGAATCGATGAGGATAGGGATAGCGCCATCGGTAGAGATGTCATGGAGAAGAGAGGTATCGATGCCGAAATACTTCTGCAGGGCATTTATATCCGCACCAAGGACAGAAGGTGTGGAGACCTTGTTGAGGTTAAGGCAACTTGCCTCATCCTGCGTATATTTATTGAATTGGAGGAAGAGAGTGCTGTCGTTGATGTCTTGCAGAGACAGTTTTCTTCTCACCGCTTTATTGTTGAGGTCATACTCCATTGGCACCTGGCTCTCACACCAGAGATTGAAGCCACCAGTCATCTCGCTATCATCGGAAGCATGGGAGAAATCAGGGCGATTGAGACCCACGGCAAAGACGGTGAATACACCCACAGCAAGTGCCCAGAACGAGAGTCGCACCTGTGAGCGCTGCGAAGAGAGAGTCTTCCATATCATGGCATCACGGCAGAATGGAATATTCTCATAGGCTTTCTTTTGAATATACGAGATAAAGAACAATCCGCTAGCAACTAGCCACAGAATACTACAAACGACAAAGAAAACAATACTTCTTGAGAATATCCAGTTATAAACAAACAATGCCATGGTCAATGCAAGCATAAACCATGCAACACGATTTTGTTTCTGCATGTTGTCTGCCTTTATCTCTCTTATTTCCTCCTGTGCTGATGAATGATGGAATTGCCTAATGAATTTCCGTATGGTAAGAATGATGGCAGTAAGGCATATCAGCAAGCCCGAGATGAGAGATATGATGATGGTGAGGAAACTGATATGGAGGTGGAACCCTTCGGTATGGGTAGCTCCACTCCATACATTGCCGAGGAGGAATAGGGTAGTGCTGGAATACAAGATTCCTAACAATATACCCGCAGGCAGCGCAAGAAGTAGCACACAGCCTATCTCATACAGGATAAGATGATATATTCTCCTATTGCCATAGCCCAATGATTTATAAAGGGATGTCTCTTGTCTTCTCTCTGTGAGCATCTCAGCGAGAGGAGACTGCATAAGAAGGATGCCAGAGAGAATGATGAAGAAGCCAAGGGCGAGGAAAAGAGAAGAGAAGTCGGTGCCATTATTTGCGGCATAGATGGCAGATTCACGAGGATGGATGAGGGAAAGGTTAAAGGGTGAAAAAGTCAAAGGGTGAAAAGAAGCAGGTGCAGAAGATAGCAAGGTTGTATCTTCCACGCTTACTGCCGTCGCCACACCGAAAGAACTGCACCAATCCTGCCTTACGGCATCGTATGCCACGATAGCCTTCGGAGTATGGCGATGCTTATACCAATAGTCCTCATCCTCTTTGGAAATACGATCCATATTCACGGGCAAATCACTATCCCAATCATTGCAGTGCTCCACCTTGGACAGTCCTGGATATTCCGTCATAAGAAGCGAATCGCCCTTGAACTCATCCAAGGCGACAATGTCCCTGACGAAGAACCTATGAGTGCGGGTTTCGAGAGCTTTCATGCCCGGACTCACATAATACTCCAACTCGATGGAATCGCCTATATGAGAGCCAAGACGCTTTGCGGCGTAGTCGCTTAGGATTAGGTCATCATCAGTCAGCGGCTTCCCTTTCCATCGGTTCGTGGCCGTGACGAAAGAATAAGGTACGGATAGTCCCTCTGTCCTTATATCATTCACAAGATAGGCAAAGCAAAGACGCTGCGGCTGAAGGGCATCAACGAGGGATTGAGACAGGAAGATGCGGTCGGATGTAACGGCAATCTCTCCCGACTTTTCAATAGGGGAGAAACAATACCCAGACATCTCCGGTGTCCATATATTTTGAAAAGCCTTCTCCGTGATATGTTCAGGACTCATGATGAGATTGAGTTTTCCCTCAAGCCCCATGGCAGAAGCCAGTTCCTGACGATTCATGAAGATGTTTAGAGGCAGTTTCTGTTCATTGTGAAGCAACAAGTTTCCCCCATCCTCAACCTTCCTTACGCCCTGCACATGAAGACGCAGTTGAGTGCTATAACGCTTGGTAACGAAAAGGGAGCCCGATGGGACGAGAGAGTGGGATGGCAGGTGAAGAACTATATCCTCTTCGTTTATTTGCCTGCTCAGAGGCTCGTTGATAATGGCCTCGCCCATCGGTATGGAATCCTTGTCGCAGCACCACACCTGCACACCAGTCATCTTGCCTTCAGAAGATACAAAGCCCTCGCATACGAGATATGCCCGTGCATCCTGAAGAAGAGGAGCATCGGCAATGCTTTCATCAAGGAATCCTGTGCCCGAAGTGATTATCGTTTCCGTATCGCCCAAACGTTCATTGACGCGTTCCACGAGGGTATGACGTACGGAGTCGCCAAGCAAAAGACTACCTGACAGCACAGTCATCATAATGACGACTGCTACTGCAATCAGTTTGTAATACTGACGGTAGTACGATATGCTCTTACTGTATCTTACCATCTACGAGTCTCAATACTTTCTTTGCCTTCGACGCTATACTGCTATCATGGGTGACTAGGACGATGGTAGTGCCAAGGGTATTGTTTACTTCCTGCAGAAGTGTGGCTATCGTCTCTGCATTGTCGTGGTCGAGTTGTCCGGTAGGTTCATCGGCAAGAAGCAGAGACGGCTTATTGATAAGAGCACGACAGATAGCAGTTCGTGCCTTCTCTCCTCCCGACATCTTCTCCGGAAGATGCTCCTTGACGTGCATGATACCCAATGTTTCCATGAGCGAAAGCGCATATTGCATGTTCTCTTCCTTCACCTTATCACTATCAGCAAGAATGGGAAGCAAGATATTCTCCAAGGCATTATATTGAGGAAGCAGTCGGAAATCCTGGAAGACGAAACCGATATGCTTGTTCCTATACTGCTCAAGAGTCATTCCGCTCTCGCTTATCTGCTTTCCATCAATAGTGTAGGAACCGCTGTCAGGCAGTAGGAGGGTGCCGAGAATGTTGAGCAATGTGGATTTCCCTGAACCGGAAACGCCCGTTATGGCAATGAAGTCTCCTTGCTCAAGAGAGATGCTGACGCCATTCAACACCGACCTTGTGCCGCAGATGCCTTCTGGAAAGGCTTTCTTTATGTCTTTTAGTTCGTATATCACGGATGCTTAATTATGAGTTTTGAATTTGAGCAGTTTCCCTCTGCTTGTCTGAATATAGAAGAAACCATTGATAACGGCAGGAGAGGCAATGATCTGCTCGCCCACCTCATAGTGCCATAGTTCCTTGCCCGATTCCGAAGAGAAGATGGATACATGTCCGTCCTTTGTGCAGAGAAGAATCCTATCCCTGCAGATGAGCGGAGCACTATCTCCTGTGTCGCCACGCAACAGTTTGGTCCATCGCACCTTGCCGTTCTTCCTCTCTATGCACTTCAGTTGCCTATTGCCGGTAAGGATGCAGATGATGTCCTCGCTCACGGTAGGCATACTTACCACCCCCCCATCCTCATTATCCTTTTCCGCTGAGATGAGCAGATGACTGTTGGCAAAACGCCCGTTGATGATGTCTATCTCATATAGGTCACCGTTGTAATCAGAAACATAGACCTTGTCATCATATATGACGGGCGAGGAAGGCACGTAGGCATTCAGTTCGAGAGAGTCCGTCTGCACTCCGCTATTGGCATTGACGATGCGGAGCCATCTGTCGCATCCTCCGAAGAGAACATATTCCTTATATACTGATGCAGCACCATTGATGTAATATCCAGTGTCAAACTTTCCCTTTAAGGCACCATTACCAGAGGAGAAGACATACATTGAATTGTCATAGCTGCCAACAAGAAGGAGATGGCCCTGACTACTCTCTATCGTATTGGGCGATGCGGATATCTGTCCTAAGGTCTCATACTCCCAAAGTTTCTTCATGGAAGGTATAGCCAATGCCGTGACGAAGCCATCGATGCGCCCCACATACATCACGGAGTCGCGAATGATGAAGGATGCTTCAACAGGAATCTGGAGATCATAGTTCATGAACTGGGTGCCATTGCTGTCGATGCCCCTTATCACGCCTTTCCTGTCGATAGTATATACATTGTCGTCATATACGATGGGTGAAGAGACGGTGCGAACATCATTGGCGAATGTCCATAGCAGTTGAGGCTTATCCGAGAGTTCGCGATCCACATACCCATTCAAGGCAGAAGAACCACGGAATATATACCAGTCATCGGACATCATATCCGTGTTGAGATCGGAGACGGAGGCACAGCTCCATACAAATCCCAACAGCGCAAGCATTATACTTGCAAGTCTTATCTTATCAATAAATGATTTTTTCAATTCTTAGCCTATCGTGTTTTTGGAATTCTTCAAATCCTTCAGTTCTATCTTTTATAGATTGCTCCTGTAGGGCATAGTTTCACAACCTCCTCGCCTATGTTCTGCTTACTCTCCTCAGGAATTATCACTTGCATGTCGAAGCCACGGTTGAGGAATGTAAAACCATCGCTGGTGTTGTACACACACAATCCGCATCGGATGCACTTGGCAGGTTCGAAGAATATGTTCTCCGTCACCTTTATCCTTTTCCTGAAAGGCAGAGCTGATGAAACACCATATCTTGAAGACTTGATGCCAGCCTTTGAAGCATTGGAGCGAAGCTTGCATTTATCACGACCTTCGCAGGCGCACTGTAGGCAACGTAAAGCACTGTCATACTCCTGCTTTGCCCATTCTTTTTCTGCGTCGGAATATCTGCCCGATTTAGAGTTGAAATAACTCTTGTCGGTTATCGCCTTGCTTTCAGCAGATACTATTGCCAATGATTCATCATTTACCAGAGAAGATATTATCTCCCTTATGTTGACGCATTTGTCGATAGTTCCACGGCGGCACGCCTTCTCACATGGAGCTTTGCAATCCTTGCACGGAAGACTATCAGCATTGCATTTCTTCATAAGAAGAGACCGAGCTTCAGCCTTCTGTTCTCTGTCATAATAGAGTATTATCTGTGCAGGATCAAGACCTTTTGGACATACTATCGAACAAGGAGCCTCGCAGTCTGCCCTATGGTCGCTCAGGAGTAGTTCGAGAGACACCTTTCTCAATTCCTTCACCTCATCGGTATCAGTCTCTATCCTCATTCCCTCGTATGGGAATGTGGAACATGATGGAATCATCTGCCCGTTGTCTGCATTTCTTACCATACACACCATGCAGGATGCCTGATGCTTATGGTTATGGCTATAGCAGAGCGAAGGGATGTCATATCCATTGCTGTTGAGAATCTCTATGAGAGGTTCCTTGCTTGATACTTCCAGTTCTTTATCGTTGACGAACAGTTTCATTTACAATTTTCCATTTACAATTTACCTTTTTTTACTATCGCCCCATAGCTACACTCATCCACACATAATCCGCACAGAGTGCACTTCGTAGCGTCTATCACATGCTTCTCGTATGGAGTGAATGCAATAGCATCTGATGGGCATGAGCGCGAACATTTGGTACATCCAAGACAATCATCGGTGATGGTGTATCGCACCAAGTCCTTACAAGAACCTGCACGGCAGAAGCCTCTCACATGCTCCTCATATTCTTCACGGAAATATTTCAAAGTGGATAGTACAGGATTAGGAGCCGTCTTGCCCAGACCGCAGAGAGCAGACTTCTTTATACTGAGAGCCAGCTGTTCAAGTTTGTCAAGGTCGTCCATGGTAGCCTCGCCACGACTCAACTTATCAAGGATATCGAGCATTCTCTTCGTACCTACACGGCAGAAGGTACACTTACCGCAACTCTCATTACAAGTGAAACTAAGGAAATAGCGAGCCACGTCAACCATGCAACTGCTTTCGCTGAGCACCACCAGACCGCCTGATCCCATGATAGCCCCCATCTCATTGAGAGCATCAAAGTCAACCTTGGCATCACACAACTCAGCAGGGATGCATCCTCCTGAAGGTCCACCAGTCTGAACAGCCTTTAACTTCTCGCCACCTTCTACTCCGCCACCTATTTCCTCAACAATCTGTCGGAGGGTAGTTCCCATAGGCACCTCGATAAGACCACCATGGTTCACCTTTCCTGCGAGTGCAAACACTTTGGTGCCCTTACTGCCTTGCGTTCCCGTCTTGGTATATTCTACTGTCCCCTGCTTTATGATATATGACACCTGACTGAGTGTCTCTACATTATTAATCAAAGTAGGTTTTCCGAACAATCCCTCTTGTGCAGGATATGGTGGACGCAGATGAGGGAAGCCTCTCTTTCCTTCTATGGAAGCGATAAGCGCTGTCTCCTCTCCGCAAACGAATGCCCCGGCACCTTCAAACACTCTGATATGCATATTGAATCCTGTGCCAAGGATATTATCCCCAAGAAATCCTTTCTCCTCACACATCTGCAATGCTTTGCGTATTCTGATGACAGCCTGTGGATATTCGGCTCTGATATAGAAAATTCCATCATGTGCGCCTACGGCATAGGCAGCGATAATCATGCCTTCTATGACGCGAAGAGGATATGACTCAAGGAGAATACGATCCATGAATGCACCAGGATCACCTTCATCACCATTGCAGATTACATAACAGGAAGGTCCCTGTTCTTGGCTGTTATCAGTCCCTGTACCTGACGTTTTTACGTCAGACTCCCTCTCCTCCCTTGCGCTTCTCACCAACTGCCACTTCCTGCCTGTAGTGAAACCACCGCCACCACGGCCGCGCAGTCCGCTATCCAACACGTTCTTGATGATCTCCTCTGGTTTCATGGTATTTAGCGCTTTTTTCAAAGCCTCAAAGCCTCCGAGGAGTATATATTCATCTATATCGAGAGGATTCATCGTTCCGTAGCCTTCGGTAGAGATGCGTTTCTGTCCGTTGAGGAAAGTGTTTATATGCTGGGTACGTTCCTTTTCCGGCTTCCAGAGAATGTTATCCCATGTGGTATCGGTATGGAACGAATCAAGGTGGTTAAGCAGGGAATTGCGAAGTCTGCGTAACTTGCTTGCTGGCTTAAAGTGATGCAAAAGGATTTCCTTCACCTCCTCTGGCTTTATGTTAGGATAGCGAACAACATCCCCGTCAGGCATTGCAACATCAATGAGTGGAACCTGATTGCAGGCTCCCACACAAGAAATAGGTTTTATTGTAATATTGATGCCCAATTCATCTGAAGCCTTCAATAATGCCTTGTGTACCTCTGCCGTACCACTTGCCTGACAGCAGTTCTCCATGCCGATGCGAACTTCTCCCTGAGGGATTGTCTGTTTGTTAAGTTCACGGCGATTATCCGCCGTGCTCAAGCCCTCCTCAAACTCCTCAATAACCTTATCAACCCTACCAGGATGGACATGGCCGAAAATCTTATTGTCAATCTGCACTACGGGAGCCAGAGCACAGCAACCGAGGCATGCCACCTTCTCTATGGAGTACATGCCGTCGCTGGTCGTAACACTATCTTCTTTAATCTCGAGAAGTCTGCGGAATGCGTCATATACAGTGCTGGCACCTTTCACATGACAAGCTGTACCTATGCATACCTTTATTATATGCTTGCCATACGGAACCATACGAAACTGAGAATAGAACGAGGCTACGCTTATTACCTGTGCCCTGTTTATCTCTGTTCGTTCATATATTCTTTCCAAGGCATCCGAAGGCAGATAGCCGAACTCATCCTGCAACGCCTGAAGGAGAGGGATTACCTTATCCTTGCTTCCGTCAATACGATCTATGATGGCGTCGGCACGTCGCTTCGTCACTTCTGTTATCTCTTCCGGAGACTGATTATTACATTTACAATTTACCATTTACAATGTACAATTTTATTTCTTCACACAGTAAAGACTCTTATCACTACGGACAATCATCATACCATCTGTGAAAGCAGGGGTTGCGAATGTCTTCTCACCTGTCTGGAATGAACTGATGATGCCGAAATCATTGCCCGATGAGAAGATATACACCTTTCCGTCATTACCAAAAAGCCATACCTTACCATCTGCAACAACAGGGGAAGAATAGAAAGGAGTGCTCACATCATGCTCCTTAACTACGGCACCTGTCTCGGTGTTATATGCGCAGACGACACCATAGCTGGTTGCCACGTAGAGAAGATTCTTCGTGGCTGCCGGACTTGAACACTCTGGAAGATAGTCTGACACCTCCCATTTCACTTCACCAGTGGCACCGTTTATAGCAACACACTTGGAATACTCACTGGCTGCATATATCATACCATTGCTGGCTGCAGGACTTGCACCTACCTCGCCACTGAGACCTTCCACCCGCCATATTTCGGCTCCATTGCCAGCGTTATATGCTGTGACGGCAGGATTGCTGGTTACGATGAGAGCAGTCTTCCCTCCTACATTGGCAAGGATAGGCGAACTCCATGATATCTTGTCCTTTGTCTTTTTACTCCAGATAGTATTTCCGTTAGTAGTATTGAGTGCCATTATCTGGCTCTTGCCATTATTCAGATATTGTATATATAATGTATTACCACTGATAAGCAAAGACGAACCATAGCCATAGTGATTGTCTGGCACACCAAGGTTCTTCGCCCAGAGGCGCTTTCCCTCCATATCTGTACAAAGAAGATCACCCGTTGCGAAGATGGCACACACCTGCTTGCCGTTCGTTGCCACGGTACTTGCTGCCAATCCTGTATCAGGAGTCACCTTCGGCATGGAAGAAGGAGAACCTGCTATCTTATCCGCCTTTGCGCTCCATTTCAGTGTTCCTGTAAATACATCATAGCAATACAGTTCACGCGCCTGGGCATCAGCGCCAGTGATGAACACATTCTTGCCGTTTATCACAGGAGAGTTATATCCCTGACGCGGTATGGCGACCTTCCAGGCTATGTTCTTTCCGGAAGAAAGGTTCCACGAGGTCGGTATGCCTCTTACTGGGCTGGATGCAGATGAATTATTACCACGGAAAGCATTGTATGTCAACTTTGGTGCAGGTATGGAGTCTGAAGCTGACTCCTCTGACGCAACTGAGGCTGTGTCAGCAACCTCCGCTACCATCGTAGAATCAGTTTCCGTGCCTTCTGCGGTAGTTGAAGGGTCTTTGCTGGCAATGAGGTTTCCACCACTCTCTGCAAACTTGCTAAACTTCTCCCTTATTGAAGGATTAGAAAGAATACCGAATACCAATGCAACGACAACGAGACCTACGCTTCCCCACGTGATATAATTGCGTGAAGTGGACTTGTTGAGCCATTCATCCATTATGTCAAGATCCTTCGAAGGCAGATTCTTGCTCGTGCGATAATACATGCGAAGGCACACCAACGTGACGATAGTCATAGCGAGGAGAAGATACATACCAGCCTTCAGATGACTCTCCTGAATAAAATAAGCCTTTCGCGTAAGCAAATCCAATGTGCGAATCTGCTGCTGCAACTCTGCGTTATTGCTATTGCTCTCATTCAGTTCCTTGAGTATCTCCAGCACTTCATTCTCAAGTGGAGATGCAGCAGATACCTGAAAATAATTCACCGTAAGCATCACAGCCAGTGTGAGCATGAACACACCAGTTATGATAGCGATTGTTCTATATACCTTATTCATTTGCCATTTACAATTTTCGATTTACAATTTACCTGCTTGTTTTGCGGACAGTAGTCAAAGCATTTTCCGCAGGCTACACATGCAGAATAATCTATCTGATAGGTCTTGCGAGTGCGCTTGAGAGAGAGGTTGATAAGCTTTATTCCTATGACAAAACCAATCAATGCACCAACAAGGTAGGCATAGATGCTGAACTGATGCTTTATGCCTTCTACCTTTTCTGCGAGTTCATCAATCGATTTTCCCATTGCATTAAAGGCAACCACTTCCATTGGAACTTCCTCATTCGCCTCAGTCCCCGTGCCTTCAACGGAATTTGAAGTATCTTTCAAGAGGAGCTCATATAGATATACATCCTTATTGGCTCTGCTTAGGTTATCGCTATTCGAGCCAACCAATAGGGCGCCTCCCAGTGTAAGCAACGGTAGAATAACAAGATAGAGCAACAGGCGCTTTACTCCCTTTGTCCTGTCTTCTGTCAGTTTATTATCATAAGGGGGACGAAGTGCATCCACAGGACACGAGTTATGACAAAGCGCACAATTGATGCATCCCTTTTGTGTCACCTCCATCTTCTTCACGGCAACCTTACCGAAAATGCTCAGCAAAGCTCCGTAAGGACATAGGAACTGACAGAACGGTCTTGCCACTACAGTGCTTAATAGCAACAGCAGTATGCCGAAAACAATCATACCCCAATCACCTCCCATACGGAAAATACCGATGAATGGATCAAACTGGCATATTATGAATTGACTCCTCGTTGCAGCATATAATATGGCAAAACCGAGATATATCCAGGGAATAATGCCCAAAGCCAGACTTACAGCTCTGGATATTCTGAAGTTTTTCACATTCACGATCTCCTGAATAGCCCCCAAAGGACACACACCAGCACAGAAGACTCTTCCGAAAAGGAAAGTAAAGATAATAGGAAGGATAAATATCAGGAGTACATACCACGGAAGATGGTAATCTGAATCATTCAGTGCCAGGACAACATTCTGTATAGAACCGACACTACATACACATCCGCTTCTGAAAAATCCGAAGTACAATACAGAGATGATGCTGACGCTGAAGACAGCCTTTCTGCTCTCTTTCTTGTGTATAGCCCAGGCAACAATGCCCATAAGAAGCACGAGGAGAACGATATCGATTATGTTCCACATTTGCTCCATAGGTACAATATGCTGAATGTCGGGATATTCATATCCTGACTCAAAGTCTGGTTTTGGGAAACGGGCTACAGCCGCCAAGATTAATCTATTAATCATAACACTATTCTTTAGTCAGCAGATTCCTTTAACTTATAAGCCTTATCCAACGGTACTCGCTTGATTGCATTCGAAACACATACCTTTGATATCTTACACTCGTTGCAGTTGAGGCAGATATCCTGCTGAATCTGTAGATACAACGAACCATTGCCGAAAGAACTACAGCCCTTGACACATTTGCCGCATCCGTTGCAAAGGTCTTCGTCTATCGTATATTCAAAATATGGTTCCTCGATAAACTTGCGTGTGATTGCTCCTGTAGGACACATCATATTCTCCGCTGCTGTGTTCAGTTCCTTTGCACTAGAACGGTAGTATCCGCCACAAAGGTCGCAATATCCGCATACTTTGTTTGCATGGAAGCATTTCACTGCAGAGATAGGCAAGACGCATTCCGTCTCACATCTGCCGCATTGCGTGCAGAGTTCGTGGTCTATCTGCCAGAACATATCTGCCTCCCCTCCGCTCGTTAAAGTGGCAAGAATACCACCAGCGCCAAGAATGCTGCCACCTGCAAGTATTGTTCCGCATTTCTTTATGAAGTCCCTGCGGTCTATCGGGCTTTTATCTTGTAACATTTATCTTGTAAATTGTATATTTATGATTACATATAACCTTCATTACTATCTAAATATAGTTTCCCCTCGGGGAGATTTAGAGGGGGCTGTATGGTTTCATCGGACAATCAACATTACATTCTCCACATAAAGTATTGCCTGCGAGTTTGCTGTTGTATTGGAACACCTGTACCTTCTTGCCACCAGCAACGATGAGCTTGTCCTTATATACTCTCATGTCGTATGCTTTATGTCCACCTCCAAGCATCTTGTCGTTGAGGAGTATGCTCCTGAACTTTCCATCAGTGGTGTAGCAGCTGATGCGAGGCACACCCTTCTCACTCGTTATTATCTCGCCTGAGCCATTGCAAGTAAGATGCACAGGGTTGCAGCAACCTCCAAATTCTCCTGCGCCTTTTCCGCTCTTTCCGAAACTGCGAACAAATTCTCCATCCTTGTCATACACCTCTATTTTATGACGACCAGGATTGCTGCAATATACGTAGCCATCATTATTCGTTATGCCGAACGAATAACTTGGAACGACGAATCCCTCAGGACTCTTGATGAACCTTGCCAGCGTTCCGTCTATGTTGTATTTGCAGATGTTCTTGTTCGAAGCGTCTGTGGCAAACACTCCACCCTCGAAGACCGTGAATGAACAGTAGTCGGAATCATCACTGCAAGCTGCCCAGTCGCGAATCTTATCACCATCATTATTATATACCTCTATACGCGAGGAATATAGAAGATATATGTTGTTGTCATAGATAGCAATATCCCTCACATCACTCGGCACGGGGAAGTTATCTTCCAATTGTCCTGCCATATTATATAGGTATATATTATTCTGAGTAGCGAGAATGATTTTTCCCTCGCATATATCGAAGGCATTAATCTCATCAGGAGCAACGAAGCCAAACGTACGTCGATATGGGGACTGGAAGTCTACTTCTACGTCAGTGCCTATATCTTCGCCTTTCTTCTTACTTCCATAGAAAAGATCTGCAGGATTGTTGAACATCTTCCATAGATAACTGCCCACACCACCGGCAAAGACGACACCAACCAATGCCGAACCTCCAATCTTAAGAAATTGTCTGCGATCTATCATAATTCAATTATCCAATTTTAAACATGTTACATTCTTGGAATCCCTCACTATAAGGTATCCTTCTGCATAGGCTATAGGTCCCCATGCATCGATGCCCTCCTTCATTATCCTCTGTTTACGGAGCAACTGCATCTTCTTGCCTTCTATCTGATAAACATATAGTTCACCATCTTCCTTGAACACGAAGAGTTTGCTATCTATGACAACGAAGGGACCAAGACCGAATCGCTCATCAGCGGCAGAGTTCCATATAGCATTATGGAGATTGTCAGGAGAGTAGCAAACAACTCTCTCTCTCAGTCCACCGCCATCCTTTGGGATGACAGTTATTATCATACCATTATACAATATAGGTGTCTGCTGCTCGCAGCTCAAGCCTTTGTCAGCCTTGTATTGATCCTTGATGTCAGCCTTCCATCCACTACCATTCTTATCCACCTGAAGCAGAGCACCACCAGCACCATATCCTGCCACGAGGAAAGCTTGATTCGCATTCAGTTGAAGAGGAGAAGGAGCCACAACGGAAGGTTGCCATTTATTTGTTGACCAAAGCAGTTGTCCTTCATCACTACCATCGGCAGAGACACCACAAACGCCACCCACTCCAGCATATACATACATTTTCTTTCCTCCTAATGTCATCGGCATCACAGAGGAGTGGCTCATTTTGAACTTCGGGTTGTTAGGAGTCTTCCATTTAATCTCACCATTCGCGCAGTCAACACCAACCATCAGCGTCTCCGTTCCTGCAGGAGCAAGGATGAGAGTACCTTGTTCTGAGATATAAGGACACTGACCTGTGTACCAGAAAGGTATCTCGCTACCGAATGTCTTCTTCATATCCATAGTCCATAGCATATCACCCGTAATAGCATCACAACACATCACATGACCTTCAGGACCTATCGTCACAACTTTGCCATCGTGAATGGCAGGGATAGTGCGCGAAAATCCGTGGTTCCTCTTCATCGGAACGCGATACCATCTTCTCCATAGTTCCTTTCCCGTATAGAGATTGAAGCATCGCAAGGCATCGGAACTTATCTGCTCGTTATAGTCGAGAAGATATACCCTACCGTTCCAGATGATAGGGGCAGCATGTCCCTCACCAGTCTCCACGTTCCATATGGTCTTGAAGTCACCACTTGCCAGAACAAGTTTCTCTTTGCTTATATTGTCGCGATCACGACCACGGAAGCTGGTCCAACAGGAGGAACCAGGCATTCCCTTGTCAGAAGAAGAACCGGAAGTCGCTGTTTTCGGTTCGGCTTCCTCATACTTCATAAAATACTCGCCTATTACTACCTCATCAGCCTTGCGAACCGAACCGGCAGGTCTTTTGTCAGCACCTGGCTGATGAGCCTTGAAGTTACTGCTCGGATCGTACAGATGCCACAAGATAATAGCAAGCGTCCAGAACAACGCCGTACCTATTGCAATGTATTTTGTTTTCTTATCCATTTTAATTCTTTAATTCTCTCTTTTCTACTCTCTAACCTCTAGCCTCTTCAGTGCCACCATAAGATAACACAGGTTATACATCTCTTCTGAGTACCATAGTCGTGCAAAATAAAGTCCTATCGGTTCCCTGTCGAAGAGCGTTCCGCCCTTATATCTTGCATAAAGGAAATTCAATCCCTTCTCTATTGACTCTGAAGCCTTATCTTGTTTATAGTAACTCAAGGCGCTTATAGCCTTTGCCGTAAGCGTCACCTTCGAAAGGACATCCTTCTGTCCACCCCATCCACCATCTTCATTCTGGCTTTCCATGAGATAGTCAACACCCTTTGCAGCCAAAGCCTTGGCCCTTTCGTTATCGAGACGATTGAGGTAATCTATGAGAGTGGCAGTGCCATATACATGTGACTTCTCATCCTCTGCATCCTGATCGCCAAACCAAAGAGGAGTAACCCATCTTGCCTCTCCTGAAAGGAGGGACTCTTCCAGCCATGTGAGAAGCCTATTGAAACTCCTCTCGCACTTTCCTTTAATCTCCTCAGGCAAAAGAGGAAGCCATAATCCCATAGCAAGGGTTGCATGGGCACTTATGTCAGGACTGCTTCTGTCGAAAGGAAGTTTGCCCCATCCCTTGCAGAAAGTCGGCATTCCGCCATCATTATTCTGCAGTTGCATGAGCCATAGCAAGCCTTTGCCTATCTCTTCCGAATATTCGCCATGTGTCAGCGTATGGAGGGCAACCAAAGCCCCTGATGTGTCATCGCCATCAGGCACGGAACCTGTAAGGTCTGTCCATCCCCATCCACCAGCAGGAGCACCAGTGAAAGGATGTTTCTCCTTTGTTGCGTTCTTCTTTATCGTCTCTGCCAAAGCGATTCTGTCCTCCAGTTCATCACCAAGAGCATGGGCAGCGAGTGATGTCACCCAACTCGCCAAGTCTGTATCTATAGGCCATGCCCCATCCTTGCGCTGAGTATCCACAAGAAAACGTGCCGATTTCTGCGTCACTATATGATCCGTATATCCTGCTGCACTCAGGCACATGCTGACGAATGCCGTCAGTGGTGCTGCCTCAAGAAAACCGCCATCCTCTGGTTGCAGACCTATGAGTTTCTTCATCGTCTTCCTTACAAACGGTTCGCGCAAAACGCTCACGAAGCTCTTTCTGCCATGCTTCTTCCTCAACTGAAGTATTCCTATTGCTATCAATGCCGGAATGGCATAGCTCACCACGGGAAGATTGAGGAAACGGAAGAATTTCTGGGGCAAAGTGGCGAGTTCAAAAGGAAATGGAGGAATTCTCTTCCAATTGCTGATGACTCCTGACAAGGCACACATGCTAAGGATTGGAACGGAGAATGTAAGGTCCTTGCCATAGTATCTGAGCACTCCCTTAACGATATGGTTGTCATCCATTGCCCCGAAAGCCTCAGTGAGATAATCCCTTGTCTGCTTTGGGGCTCTGCCGATGGCATGTAGCGATGTATATGTGAGAAGTGTGGCGGTCATATTCGAGGGACTCTCCATGGAGTCACCCCAACTACCATCTTCCTTCATCGTCTTCTCAAGCCATTCCGCACCTTTGGCTATCTCCTTGGAGTATTTATTTTTGTCAATCTCATGAAGAGCAAAGACAGATACCGAGGTAGATATGGCACTACTCGATAATGAGCCTCGCCACATCCCGTTGCTGTCTCTTTTGGCAAGGAGTGCCTTTCGCACCGCCTCCAGCATCTCGTGTATCTTTTCTTTGTCCATATCAGTTTGTCTCTGCTCCCAACGCCAGCAATCCGTAGAACATATATTCTATATCTCCTGTTTCATCAAGGAGAGTGCTCATGAATGCACCGTCCTCATTGATGTGTACCTCGATGAAATCCCTTGCGTCATAGCGAGGGCAAACGCCTTTCATCTTCAAGGTGAATAGGGCAACTGCAGTTGATAGAATATCAGGAATAGCAGCACCTTCATTGGCACGGAATCCTCCAGTCTCGTCCTGGAGGGAAAGGATGTAACCCACCCCGACCCTCCCAAAGGGAGGGGATGCAGTCCCTATTTCCGTTTCTTTGCTTCCCCCTCCCTTTGGGAGGGTCGGGGTAGGTTCTATCAGCACTCTTACCGCTTCGCTGTTGAGCGCAGTGCCTTTTGTATGCTTCACATACTGACGGAAGAAATCCTTTATGTTATCTTTATGGAAAAGGTATCTCAGTCCCGTCATAACGAGCCCCTTGTTCAGAAGACTATTTATTAGCTGGCACTGCCTGTATACACTTCTGTGAAGGTCATCAAGGTTCCGCTCGTCTATATTTTTGAGATAGTGGGTTCTTTTGTCCTTGTTGCTTTCGATATCCATCGCATAGCACACCATCCATCCGAACATGGTATAGTACAAGTCCTTCTTACCTGCCCTGTTGATGAAGCTTCCGTCATCAGCCATCTGATTTCTTACGTACTCCGTCATCAGTTCCCTGTCCTCATGGCTCAGTTTTCCAGCGCCATCCCGGAGTGTCTTTAGGAGCATATATTCCAGCTTCATATTTTTCCGTTTATTAGCATCATCAAGCGTTTCAGTTCCATGATGTCTATCGTCTCCGTCACGTCAATAGCCTTATTGTGATACATCTCTCTGAGCCTCTCCGCCTCTGCCATGATATCTTCTTTGTTCCAATCAGGATGCTCATCCATGAGAGCCTGCACTATCGTTGGCTTCTTGCAAATGTTGTTCTCTTCATAGTCATCGAGGTCATCAGCAATCTGGTATGCAATACCTATCGCCTCTGCATATTCCTCAAGAGTATTGACAAGCCTGCTATCTTCGCAATCGGCACAAACGAGTCCCATTTGAAGAGCCACTCCAAAGGCTGGTACGGTTTTTTTCTTGAAGATATCAATAACGTCATCCACCGTCAGCGATGTAGGATTCTTTATCCATGCGAGTTCTGCACCCTGTCCTTCGCAGAGTTTCACATGTGCTTCCGCCACCAACGCTATCAGCTGTATACGATTACATTTTGACAGAATCCTATAGCCTTCTCCAAGAAGCATGTCGCCCACATTGATGGCTATGTCATCACCATAGAGAGCATTGATGGTAGGCTCTCCATTGCGCTCCATATCCTTATCCTGTATATCGTCATGCACGAGCGATGCCTTGTGGAAATATTCCACGGCGATAGCAGCATTCTTTACCTCCTCGGAGATTTCACTCGTTCCCTTCAACGCCTGATATACAGCCGTGAGAAGGAATGGTCGCCAGCGCTTTCCATTCCTCATCCCCTTTTGTTTAGTCTCAAACCAACTCTTTACTTCTTCCCTTGTCTGCTCAAAATTGATGAGGGTTATTTCCTTTTCTGAGGTTGCCTCCATCAATTGAATAACGTATGGCACATCAACGGTAGTATCCGTACATCCGCTGTTGTTCAACACGACGGCGACACCAGGTACGGCATGATTTACGAGCATAGGGAAAGCCTTCTCCAGCGAGTCAAGGCAGCTGATGCCTATCACAGCATCGATGACCTGATTCTCTATGAGGTCGATGACGGTAGTGAAACCTTCTGCCACCAGACTCATCACACCGAACTGCTCTGCCCTGTCTTCCATATTCGGAATGGTACACTTGCCGCACTTATGGCAGAGCAATCCCAGTTCGTCAATCTCTCCATCGCACTCCTTAGAATGGCGAAGACATTTAGGCAGGAGAAGCAGTCGTCTATCATAGGGTATTGAGGCAATGACAGGCATCCATACACTATTGTGTATCTCCACCATTATCCATTCCTTCTGTACATCCTCTCTGCCATACGCTTCAGCAAACTCCTTCGCCAGACTTTCGAGCATACGAAGTCCTATGGGAGGAATGAGATTTTTTCCTTCCACAAAAGACTTTATCTGTCTGCGAAGTAGTGTGCGATCGTTGTAGGACACCGTTTAAGTTGTAAGTTTAATGTTGTAAGTTGTAAATTTATTTTACGCGAAGCCTCTTTTCACCTTTTCACTCTTTCTCCTTTTCACCTTTATCCATACGCCCCGAAACCGAAGAAATACTTCTTCTTCAGGAGCTTGTATAAAGGGTTTTTCTCTGGGATGGCATTCTCCTTCATGTCATGCCCAGGCTTATAGCCCATCATCTTGTATTCATTCATCACCGTGGCGCGGGATGTGGTTTCTACGGCACCTTCCGTCTCAAGAAACTCCACCAGTTTCTGCGGATTATCCATCAGGATGCATCCTCTGCTTGTCTCTGCCGTCATCTTTCGGAGTCGTTCAAGGAATGTGGAGTTCTGATAGAGCGAAACGACGTTAGAGCCATCCTCGTTGATAAACTCCTTTGCCAATTGCAATGGCGGACAGAACTCGAGGGCTCCAGAAGGAGAGATATGATGACTCATACCAGTTGCACCAGGACACATCGCCTTGCCCTTATCATCCCAATATGTATCGATAAGTACTACGGGAGAATTGCGACGCTGTTCCACGAGGAATTTCCTGAATCTTGTGACCTCCTCTTCGTTGAGGACATTGTCGGGATTTGCATCAGCACCTACAGGGCGATAGATATAATACCACAGATATGCAGCACCCTCTTTTGCAACTCTCTCTATATGCTCTCTCGTCATCAGTTCGTCAATGTTGCTATGGCATATACTTGCTGCCACGCCGAAGATAAGGCCTGCCTTTCTGCATGCTCTTATGCCATTGAGCGTTCGTTCATATACATCATTCCTGCCGCGTCGCCTGTCGCTCTCCTCTTCGAGTCCTTCCACGCTGATGAGCACCGTGACATTGCCCATCTTGCGGAATCTCATGGCTATCTCATCCGTGAGGAGAGTGCCATTGGTGAATATTTGGAAATAGCAGTCATTGTGTCGCTCCATCACCTCCATGAGTCCTTTATACATCAGCGGTTCTCCTCCGAGGATTCCAAAGAAATATGATCCCTGACTCTTGCTGCCCTCTATGATTCCGTCAATCTGCTTTGGAGTGAGCGACTTTCTTCCGTTCCTCGACACCCAGCATCCGCTGCAGGCGAGGTTGCAAGTCTCTGTCACTGATATCATATTGAAGGCTGGGAAGAACGGCTCTCCCTTCGCCATACGCTTCTCAAACCTTGACATGTTGATGAGATTGCGCATTCCGAAGTTCCATGCGAATTTCCAGAGCAGTCTCACAGGCGTCTGTCTCACCACTCTGTATCCAGCTTTCAAAAGTGATGTGTAGTCTTGTAGTTCACAGTTCATAGGTCCCTATTCTTCTTTCTTGCTTCTAACCTTTCCTTGAATGCCTTTGCATAGAGTGTCTTGGTATCCAGCTGTACAGCCGATTCCTCCGTTGCCTCACCACCATTGATAGGCGAATGGTCATACTTTGGGAAGATGACAGCATTAGCAGGGCAGATTCTCGCACATGCCGGACAGTTGTTCTTGCAGTTGTGGGGATGCATCACGCGAACCCTTTCGTTTACCATCTCATATACGCCGAAAGGACAATAGTCGAGACACTTCGAGCACTCGGCGCACACATCCTTATCAATAACAGGATACCATGCATCCTTCCCCTGCTTCTTTGGCATATTGTCAATGATTTCTCTATATTCCTCAAGCTTCTTCTCCAGCTCAGCTGCATCAATGGTATTCCCTGTCTCTACTCCCTGTTTGTTTGAATTCTTGAATTCCTCAATTTTCTCCAATAAAGAATCGGCATCATTGCTGCGTGCATTAAGAATCAATTCGGGTTCGACACCAGTAAATTCAATCACCGACTTCAACGCTCGTTCATGACATCCCACAACAATACCCTTTGCCATTTCTCTCACTTCGTCGCCATTATCTGCTGCCATCTCACAAAGGTCTGCAACAATCTTAACGTCGAAACCATTAAGACTGGCAACAGAAGCAAATCGAATTATGACCTTCTTGTCAATAAAACTACGTGAGGAACATGCGCAAAGTGTTATATTTTTAGCCATTTGTTACTTAATATTATTCTTTTCTGCAAAAGTACAATAAATACACAAGAATACGTAATGAAAATATATAAAAAAACGAAAAAAAGTATCATAATTCGTTCTTTTACGATAAAACTCCGCAAAATTTTCGTTGGGAAAACTTTGCGGAGTGGATTATTTGTTAATGGTTTCGCTCTGCATGCATTGATGCTTGCTAAAGCAAGAACTGTTAATTATTTCTGGAAAATCTCCTTGATAAGACGGTCTGCCTTACCCCATTTGTCCATGAGATAGAGTACATAGCGGATATCAACGCCAATGCAACGAGCGAGTTTCTTGTCGAAGAAGATGTCGCTTGAGAGTGAATCCCAGTTGCCGTCGAAGGCAAGACCGATGAGCTCACCCTTGCCGTTGAACATAGGAGAGCCGGAATTACCACCTGTGATGTCATTGTTGGTAAGGAAGCAGAGATGCATCTTGCCTGTTGTCTTGTCGGTGTATTCGCCGAAATCAGCAGCAGACATGAGTTCGCGCATGATTGGTTCTGCCTCATATTCGAAGTTCTGTGCTGCCATATCCATCTTCTTCACGATACTGCTAGCCTCTGTGTAATAGCCAGAATCATAGCCGCCGATATCGTAGCCACCTACCTGACCATAAGAGAGACGCATTGTGAAGTTGGCATCAGAATAGTGAGGAAGGTCCTCTTCCATACGAACCTTTGCAAGGCAGAGGAGACGTTCCATATCCTCTATTTCCTCAGAACACTCTGTGTATGCTGCCATGAGCTGCATCTGAGTCTCCACGATGTCGAGTCCCATCATTACTCCTGGATCCTTTAGGGTGCTTGCCTTGTTCACGAAAATCTTCTTTCCGCTCTTCATCAGCACGGACTTGTTCCATACATAATTGACATAAGCAGCACAATCACCACCGAAACGCTTGTATATTATATTATAGAAGGAAGGGAGATACTTCTCTGGCACCTGCTCACGATAGTTCTTCATCAAGGCGATGAGCATCTCAAGGTCGCAGTTTACGTCGTATTCATCGCTGTTATCGTCGAAAACGACATACTGGTTCTTTGGCTTTTCCTTAGGACCCTGCAGTCTTGTTCTGCCCATGCAATAGCGGATAGCACGCGCTGTGAGTTCGTTACTGCGAGGGAATGTCTCTGAAAGAACTGTGAGAGTTCGCATAGCCTCTGCACGACGAGCATACATGGAAGCGAGAGAGTCGAAGTTGAGCGAAGTAAGTTTGTCCTTTATCTTGCACTCATCGCTTTCCATCCACTTCGCAATACGAGTCTCAAAGTCGCGCTTCTGACTTACAATACCGATGGAATCGATACATTTGTTCATACCGATAGCGTTCTTCCAGTAGTTAGAGCTCTGAGCATACTTTGAGTCATACTTGATACGAACAGCCTCAGAAGCACGCATGTGGCGGAGCATAACCTCCTGACGAACACCGCGAACCTGCTGACGAGGATCGTTGACACAGTCGCGCATCTCCTTGATACCATAGCTTGAGAGGTAGCGTTCTGTGCTTCCAGGATAACCGATGGTCATGGCGAAGTCGCCCTGCTTATATCCATCCATTGAGACAGGAGCCCAAGCCTTTGGATGATAAGGAACATTATCCTTTGAGTAAGGTGCAGGATTGCCATCCTTGTCGGCATAGACGCGGAATACGGAATAGTCACATGTCTGGCGTGGCCACATCCAGTTGTCCGTCTCACCACCGAACTTACCCATTGACTTTGGAATGGTGAAGACAAGTCTCACGTCAGGATATGACTGATAGATAGAGGCATAGTAACTGTTACCTTCATAGAAAGGCTTAACCTCTACGAAGAGATGCTTGTTGACATTCTTTACGGAATCATTGAGAAAAGCCTCGATGGAATCGATAACTTCTGACTGTCTCTCCGTAGAAAGAGAATGGATATTAAGTGCCTCAAGACGGTCTGTGATGTCTATCTCGCTACGCATGAAGGCAACGAACATGCCCTCATTAGGAAGTTCTTCCTCATAGCTCTTTGCATAGAATCCGTTGAGCATATAGTCATGCTCCACGGTAGAATGGCTACGGATTGACTCAAAACCACAATGGTGGTTGGTGAACACAAGTCCGTTAGGTGACACAACAACGCCGGAGCAATAGCCCGAGAAGTTGACACAGAAGTTCTTGATAGCATTAGGACTTGCATAGAGGTCCTCGTAAGGCATTGTGAAACCCTCAGCCTTCATCTGCTCGTATGCGAGTTGTGGGAGGTTGAAGAGAGTCCACATACCTTCATCTGCACTAACCTTCATAGGAGAGAGGAAGGTAATGGCTGCGATAAGTGTAAGTAAAGTTTTCTTCATTTTATGTGAAATTTTAATGTTTATCTAAAGATGAGTGTCATAAGTTTGTCTTCTGTAAAGAATCTCTGCATCATAGAGTGTATCTCTTCTGGAGTCACGGCATCAATGTTCTCGCAAAGACGGTTAGTATCCTTCAGCGTTCCTCGGTGCAGATACTGCTTAGCCATGTCGATGGCAAAGTTTTCGCGATTCTCAGATGCCAATGCGAGCTGTCCTTTTAGCTGTCGCTTCGCTTTCTCCAGTACTGTGACCGACAGATAACTGTCGGTAACTTTCCTTATCTCCGCCTCTACAAGATGCCTGCATCTACTAACATCGTGGCTGTCACAACCGAAGTATGTTGACCAGAGAAGTGCATCGCTATAACTTGTCATCACACTCTCCACCGTATATACCAACCCGCGACGTTCACGAAGCGAAAGGTTGAGGCGTGAGTTCATCGCAGGACCGCCTAGCATATTATTAATAAGGTAAAGCGGAATGCGATAATTATCCATTTCATCGCTGATTACAGAACCTATCATCACATGAGCTTGATGTGTGTCTGCCTCTATTGTCTTCACCCTTTTCTGCGGCAGGACGAATGAGAATCCTGTTGGTCGGATAGGTTTCTCGCCTGTTGTGTTGCATGTAGAGAGTGCACTCTCCAATCGTTTCACCAGCTTTGGGAAGTCGATGTTGCCTGCCACATAGAACACGGCATTATCCGTACGATAGAGTCTTTCTGTGAATCTGCGGCAATCTTCCGTTGTGAAAGTCTTCACCCTATTGCTCTCTCCCAACACATTATGACCGAGAGGATGCCCGTTGAACACCTCATTTTCAAATTCGTCATATATCAGTTCGGCAGGTGAATCTCGGTAAGAGTCAATCTCATCACATACCACCTCTACTTCTTTGTCTATCTCATGCTGGGGATACTCGCTATGGAAGACGATATCCGTAAGCAAGTCAACGGCGCGATTGAAATGCTGGCGTAGAACGGCAGCATAGTAGAAGGTGTCCTCCTTCGTGGTGAAAGCATTCAAATCGCCGCCTACCAATTCCAACCTATTTATGATATGCAGAGGCTTGAGACGTGCCGTTCCCTTGAAAGTCATGTGTTCGCAGAAGTGGGCAATGCCTTCTTCTGATGGCTTTTCGTCTCTCGTTCCTGCATCAACGGCATACCCGCAATACACCACCTCGCTATCCGTAGGCAGATGTATTATACGTAATCCGTTAGGAAGTGTATGTGTGTTGTATATCGTCATAATCTCTAACCACTAACCTCTCTAACCTCTAACCTTAATCTTCTTCCCTACTTTCGTTGAAATGGACATTTTCTTGCCATTCACGTAAAGCGTAACTGTTCCAATCTGTTTTGCAGATTGGCGATTGTCGGTGATGGTGAGGGTCGTTACCTTACCGTTTTTCCATGCAAAATCAACGATATAACCGCCTCTTGCGCGAACTCCACTTATGCTTCCCTCTGCCTTCCATTCCTCTGGAAGTGCTGGAAGAAGCGTTATTGTGGTTGTTTCCTTTGATTTTCCACCTTTATTAATAACGGAAAGGGAACTTTGCATCAGCATCTCAACATAGCCCGAGGTGCCGCCGAAATTACCATCAATCTGGAAAGGTGGGTGAGCATCAAAGAGGTTTGCGTATGTACCGCCACCATGACGAACGTCTTTTCCCTTGTATCCTTCTGGGGTAACGAAGGTGAGGAGGGTGCGAAGAGTCTTGTATGCCTTCTTTGCATTGCCGAGACGTGCCTGCAGATTCACTCTCCATCCTGTGCTCCATCCCGTTGTCTTGTCGCCTTTTATCTCAAGGGTACGTGCACATGCCTTGCGAAGAGCCACGTTTTCTGCGGTTTTATCGTGCATATCAAACTGATGTCCTGGGAAAAGTCCGAAGAGATGTGACTGATGACGATGCTTAGCATCCTTGTCCTCCCAGTCGTGATACCACTCCTGGAGATTGCCGTTCTTGCCTATACGATAAGGGAGAAGACGCGAGAGAGCATCGTCAATACGAGCTATATAAGCCTTGTCCTCGCCCAGAATGATGGCTGCATCACGAACATCCATGAGGCATTCCTTTATCATCGCTATGTCAGCAAAGCCTCCATACACCGTGCATCCCTCATATCCCTCAGGTGTCTTATAGATATTCTCTGGCGAAGTGGCAGGTGCAGTGATGAGTTTTCCGTCTTTCTCAATCATCCAGTTGAGGCAGAAATCAGCAGCACCCTTCAGCGTTGGATAGACAGAACGAAGGTAGTTGCGGTCTTGAGAGAAGGCATAATGCTCCCAGAGATGTGTGGAGAGCCATGTGCCTCCCATGTTCCAGTTTGCCCACGAAGGACTATCGTTATGGTAGCCCACAGGACATGTCATGCCCCAGATATCGGTGTTATGGGCGAGACACCATCCTTCATTTATGTTATAGTATTCCTTTGCCGTCACAGCACCAGTAATAGGGAGTCGCTTTATGAACGAGATAAGAGTATTGTGCATCTCAGGAAGCGCAGTAGTCTCTGCTGGCCAGTAGTTTTCCTCCACGTTGATGTTGGCTGTATAGTTGCCCGACCATGGAGCGAAGAGATGCTCATTCCACAGACCTTGCAGGTTTGCTGGCACACCTTCTGTTCTCGAACTTGAGATAAGGAGATATCTGCCATAGTTGAAGTAAAGTTCCTCAAGGTCGGGATTATACCCCCTCTCCTTATTATAATTATCTGTATATAACTTCAACTGCTCGTCTGTGTCGAGAGCGGCGATATCTGATGAAGTGGTGCCGAGGTTGATTTTTACGCGTGAGAAGAGTGACTTATAGTCATCTTCATGGCGTTTGAGCATATCGTCATAGTTCTTTGATACCGCATTTTTCGCGATTCTATCGGCTATTGCCCTAAAGTCCTTACCCTCTTTCACAGGGTCTTTGTCGCTACCGTTGAAGCTTGTGGCATTGGAAATGATAATAATCGCCTCAGTACAGTCAGAAAGGAGCAGTTCATCATTATTGCGTTTCTCCACCTTTCCGTCTAAATTCACAACGCTGATGATGGTGCGGAAGTGGATACCACGATTGCTGTCGTAGGCAAAACCGTTAGGATAGTTGGCATAAGGAGCATATCCATCGATGATAATGGCATTTCCATTAGCCGCGATATGATGTGGAAGCTGGCAGTGATAACCTATCTGCTGCGAAATCTTTCCCCCGTTCTCTGCCTTCAGGCGAACGATGATTACTGAGTCTGGAGCAGAGGCGAAATACTCGCGTGAAATCTTCTTGCCACCGATGGAATAGTTGAGGGTAGCCACAGCCCTGCTGATATCAAGTGCTCGCTGGTAGTCTTTCACGCTTTCCATCGTCTCTTCCCTCTGCATATTTCGCATAGTCAGAGTACCGAGAGGCAGATAGTTCTGCGAATTGTGTCCCTGCATCTTCTTCTGCAGTTCATCTGCAGTCTTGTAATCCTCGCGGAAAAGAGCCTCCCTTATCTCTCCGAGGAACTGATACGCCTTTGGAGTGAAGACGGTCTTGTCAGGCTCTCCCGACCAAAGAGTGATGTCGTTGAGAGTGAGTTTCTCCTCTTCAATGCCACCATACACCATCGCTCCCTGAGTACCATTGCCTATAGGAAGTGCTTCCTCGAAGTATTCCGCAGGCTTGGAGTAGTGCAGGAGTTCGCTCTGTGCATGAAGAGACATCGCATTGAAGGCGATGAAACCGAGTGAAAGGATAAGACTTTTGCGCATGATGTTGTTATTTTCGTGAAGTTTTTTCGACTTTTCGAGATGTCGATGTTTCGATATTTTGTTATCTCTTTATGAATAGTATCGCCTCTGGTCCCATGTTGAAGAGCAAGTCGAGGATGCTGAGGTTGGGGATGAAGCCATGCCTATGGCGAAACACCTGATAATATTCCCTCAGCGAACTGCTATCCCCCTTCACATCAGGGTGGGGAATATGGGAAGAATGTACCTTTTCCTCTTCCGAAGGCAACTCTCCTTTCTCTCTGATATCGGGAGAAATGCCGATGAGTTCGCACATTTTGAGTGTAATATCCTTGTTGAAGTCATAGAGAAACTCCCAGTCAGGATTGAAGAATGGGCGGATATCGTCTGCGTAGTATTCAAAGAAAGGCGAAGAACCGTATGCAGAGGATAATGCCTGCCAATGAAGATGTCGCCAGTTGTTATGGTCGGAGATTCGAACATCCGTGATTATATCGCCGTTGTTGTATGTGAGTGGCACGGAGAGAGTCTGCACCCCGTTTGCCGTTGCTATCTTGCATCGCGAGCGATTTGTCTGCTTTACGAAGCGTTCCTGTGCATCTATATATACAGGTTGCGTGGTACGAGCTATATGCCTGTACCACGAAACCGGTCCGAAATATGATGTGCTTAGTACCAATTATGAATTACTAATTACTAATTACAAATTACTTAGTTACTTTATTTGCTCTCTTTTATATAACAAAAGTTATTCGGGGGGGCAATCGTTGTTAACTGTTAACTGTTAATTGTTAACTGTCTACTTTTTCTTCGGCTTCCTTCTTGCCCATCCATCCTCGTTGAAGTCGGGCTCTATGTCTGCCATGTTCTTTTTCTTACCGCGGCGACGAGACTGATCATCATGCTGGAAGAACTGTCTCCAGTCTCCAGCCTCCACCTCGATAGGCTGATAACCTCTGCGACCTTTCCCCTTTGGAGCATCGCCGAAGGAAGGCTTTCTGCCTCTTGGTGCATCGCCATCGAATGACTTTCCGCGTTTCTTTCCGCCTTCTCCTGGGCGCTGGTCCTCACGGTTACATCTCACCTTGCGACCTTTATACATCGTGCCATCAAGGGCTGCTGCCACCTTCTTCGCATCTCTCTCAGGCACTTCAATGAAGCATATCTTCGCCATGAGGTCGATATGACCGATGTTTTGGCGACCCTGTACGTGGCGATTCACGAACTGCATCACCTCGCCTGGATAGAAACCATCATCCTTGCCAAGGTTTACGAATAGGCGAACATATCCTTTCTCAGCCTGACGAGGACCGCGTTGCGAGTCACGACCCTTGCCGTTCCTGTCTCGTCCTTCCTCTCTGTTCTTTCTGCCCACCTCAGGCTTCACTATCTCAGGTGCATCGGCATAATACTGGAGGAAACGACCGAAGACGCTGGACACCATCTTCTTCAGGATATCGTCTTTGTCAACATACTCGAAATGGCGTCTTACCTCTTCCATGAAAGGCTCTATCTGCTCATCATCAACGTCAGTTTTCTCGATTTCATCGATGGCGCGGAAGAGTTGTTTGGTGCATATCTCCTGTGGGGTAGGCAATGTGCCATCCACAAACTCCTTGCCTATCTGCTTCTCCACCTCACGAATCTTGTGACGCTCACGAGTGTGGATAATGGCAATACTCGTACCTTTCTTACCGGCACGACCGGTACGTCCTGAGCGGTGAGTATATGATTCTATATCGTCAGGCATGCCATAGTTGATGACATGGGTAAGGTCGTCAACGTCAAGTCCGCGAGCTGCCACGTCGGTAGCTACGAGTATCTGTATCAAGTGATTACGGAACTTCTGCATGGTGAGGTCGCGTTGCTGCTGACTCAGGTCGCCATGCAGAGAGTCTGCGTTATATCCATCGCGGATGAGATGGTCTGCCACCTCCTGTGTCTCCATCTTTGTGCGACAGAAAACGATGCCATAGATGCGAGGGTAGTAGTCAACGACACGCTTCAGGGCGAGATACTTATCCTTCGCATTCACGAGATAGTAGATATGGTTTACATTCTCAGCGCCCTCATTGCGCGAGCCAACCACGATTTCCTCATAGTTGCGGAGGTATTTCTTTGCCACTTTCTCCACCTCCCTTGACATCGTTGCCGAGAAGAGAAGGGTAGTGTGGTCCTCCTGTAGCGACTCGAAAATCTCGTTGATGCTTTCAGAGAATCCCATGTTGAGCATCTCGTCAGCCTCGTCAAGCACGATGCGCTTCACGTTCTCAAGCTTTGCACAGCCGCGGTTTTTAAGGTCGATGAGTCGTCCTGGTGTTGCCACGATAATCTGTGCCCCATGCTTCAGGGCATGTATCTGGTTGACAATGGATGTGCCGCCATATACAGCCACGATGTTCAGACCATGGATATACTTCGAGAAATCGCGCATATCATCGGCAATCTGCAGACATAGTTCGCGGGTAGGCGCAACGACCACAGCCTGAGTGGAGCGGTCAGTCACGTCGATGCTCTGAATAAGTGGAATGCCGAAGGCTGCCGTCTTACCCGTTCCTGTCTGTGCAAGTGCGATGAGATCAGAGTGGTCTGTATTTGTCTGCAGAAGGAAAGGAATGGTAGCTTCCTGTACTGGCATAGGCTGTTCAAAGCCAAGTTCTGCGATTGCGCGACGAATATCTTCGTTTACGCCAAGTTCTTCAAATGTCTTCATATAATTTTTATTTGTGTGCAAAGGTACGAAAAAAGATAGATATTCTGCCATTTCCCTCATTATTAATACACGTACGTACCGTTTTATCAATGCTTTATTATGAAAAATCAATTGTTTAAGAACAAAATAACGAGAATATTTTGTGAAAACAAGATATTTTACTAATTTTGCAAACAGAAAAAACTCCCTCTTTCTTCAGGGAGAGGGAGTTATGTTTATTCCAATTAAATGCAACTGTAAAGATTATATATGGCAGGATTAGGATTTATAGGTAAATTCTTCGTTAGGCGACGACTCAGAAATTGGAAGAATCGTTCGCATAAGCGTGTTTTCTCTGAAAATGCGGAATGGGCAGAGGCTATAGGAAGGAAGTCTTTCTATATTCATCGCACCTATAACTACAATTCTGTCTGCGTGGACCTTTACTGGTATATTAAGCCTTCAAAGACTGAGAAGCATGTTGACTATCTCTATACCCGTTGTGCATGGGAGAGTGTCAAGGATGTGATGAAGGAATACGAAACCGTGAGACTGCCAAAGGTTATAGCAGAGAGCAGCCTTATTTGATTACTAATTACAAAGGTAATTTGTACTTAGTAATTATTCAGAATCTTCTCGTATTCCTCTCCCGACATCACGAGGCGCTTTGCTTCTATCACCTGCTTGTCATATACATTCTGGTGTGCTATCCTGCCCGACTGATACCAGTATGCTGACACGATGGTGTTCTCCAGTATCTGACGGATAATGTACGAATTGTTATCCAACTCTCGCTCAAGGTTATGCGAGAGCTTCGACTTCAATGCCTCAAACTCTGCCTTTGCATCGTTGTAGTATCCCTCAAATTGAGCTGCCTTTACGAGTTCATCATAGATAGCAGAGGTCTCACGGTCATACTTAAATCCCGATGAAACCACGGTTTTTTTGAAGTCCTGCCAGTCTTCTTCTGTGAGGCGGAACTCCTCAGCCTTTGCTATCTGAGGATGCTTGGCTATATAGTCGATAATCCATGTGTTTGCCACTTCCGTAGAGTCTGCTCCCGACTGTGCCAGATAGAAGGCAATGTTTGGAAGCGAGTCTGGCTGCATCTCCACGTCAGGCTTGATGCCGCCACCATCTCTCACCTCTCGTCCGTTCCTTGTATGGAACACATGTGTCAGCGAATCAGGGATATGCTCGCGATAACCGCCACCCGAATGCTTATAGTTTATCGCCTGAATGCATCTGCCACTTGGTATGTAGTATTTCGATGTCGTCAGTTTCATGCTCGCATTATGAGGAAGGTCCATAGGCAACTGCACGAGACCTTTGCCGTATGTCCTTGTTCCGAATACCACGGCACGGTCAAGGTCCTGCAATGAGCCTGATGTTATCTCGCTGGCAGAAGCGCTGTTGCCATTCACCAGCACCACGATAGGCATCACCGTGTCGATAGGCTCTGCCGTAGTGAAGTATTCATTGTTCGAACGGGCTATCTTTCCCTTTGTCTCCAGCAGCTTCGTGTTCTTCGGAACGAACATGTTCACTATCTTCAGCGCCTCCTGAAGAGACCCTCCGCCATTGTTGCGAAGGTCGAAGAGAAGACCTTTCATGCCTCCCTGGCGCAGTTCGATGAAAGCGCGGCGAACATCCTTCGAACACTCGTCGGTGAAGGAGTTGAGGTTTATATATCCCACTTTATCGTCCAGCATACCATAGTATGGCACGGCAGGTAACTGTATCGAACGGCGGGTCACCTTCATCGTCATTATCTTTCCCGTACTTGGGCGACGTATCTTGATAAGGAAGGTAGTGCCAGCATCGCCGCGAAGGTGGTTGGATACATATTCCGTACTCTTTCCCACCATCGTAGAGTCATCGATGCTCAGAATCTCATCGCCCTTGATAAGACCGACCTCCTGTGCAGGCATGCCAAGGTAGGGCTCATCTATGCACACATTGTCCGTCTTCAGGTTCTTCCTTACCACTGCACCCACGCCGGCATACTTACCCGTCAGCATGGTCTTCAGGTTCTTCACCTGCTCCGGAGCATAGTATTCCGTATAAGGGTCGAGCGAGCGGAGCATAGCCCTGATGCCCGTTCCTATCACCTCCGACGCATCAAGGGTATCAACATACATCATGTCGAGATTCTTGTATATGGCGGAGAATAGTTCCAGATTGCGTGCCACGTCATAGTTGCGATTCTTCTTCTGTGCCGAAACAGGTATCAGCACAGATGCCACTATGATAAGTGATAAAAGGACGATGAATATCTTCTTCATAATCTATTACAAATTGTACATTTTTAATTGTACATTGTCAATCATTTTTAGTATTATCTGCCTTGGCTTACTCATCGGGGCGCCGCTCCTTCTGAG
This sequence comes from Prevotella sp., assembly GCA_045627725.1. GTDB lineage: Bacteria > Bacteroidota > Bacteroidia > Bacteroidales > Bacteroidaceae > Prevotella. The sequence continues at coordinate 49,599 of JAZQOH010000044.1, forward strand.
CGTTCCGGCTCTCCCCCTTATGGGGGAGCGGGGAGAGGGTCTTCTACTTCGAGAAAGTGAAACCGAGTTTCATACCGCTGAAGCTACCTGTCAGCGCAGTAAGGTTGCTCAATGATGATGCAGCAGCCGAAGCAGAGTTTACGAGAGAGAGCATCTTCGAAGCGTCGAAGGTAAGAGCCATCTGGTTGAGCGAGATGCTGACGTATGCAGTCACGTTGATGCCCGTCTGGGTTGTGATGGTCACGGTACGATTGTTTGCATCAAAAGCATAGCGGCCTGTCATTGTTCTGCCGCCGATAGTGTACTGCAACTGACCGTTCTGTCCGAATACGAACTGCGCCTTGCCAGGAGTGATACCAATCTTCTGATAGTATGTAGCAAGCTTATTCTCTATCGTTGTTGCCGCCATAGTGCCACCAGCCTGAGCGAGAAGGTTCTGGCTCTCAAACTGTACGCAAGGCTTTGCATAGTTCCAAGTGCCAACGAGAGTAGCCTGATTAGTCAGGATGCCACCGGCAAACGTAGATATCAGGTTGCCGATAAGACCGGAAGTGTTAGATGTGTTGTCACCAGAGAATGCAGAGTTATAAGGGGAAGTAGTGCCAAGAGTGCCCAGAGCACCTCCGCAACTGCTGAGAGAAACGCAAACCACAGCAGCGACAATAAGAGAATAGAACTTTTTCATAGTCTTTTTATATAAATTAATGAGTTTATTTCTTAAGATGATGCAAAGTTACTCAAAAAATCTTTATTACCATCTTTTTCTTTCCTTTTTATATATTATTAAGGTATCTTTTTCTTCATCTTTTGTATTATTACGCTATCTTTTTCCTCATCCTATACCTCTTTCTGAGCAAAAATAAAACTTTTTTTGAATTTTTCTTCAAAAATATTTGGCAGTATCAAGAATTATAACTACCTTTGCACTCGCAATTCGGAAATGAGTTGTTCACTGCTTCAGTAGCTCAGTTGGTTAGAGCACCTGACTGTTAATCAGGGGGTCGTTGGTTCAAGCCCATCCTGGAGCGCAAAAAGGTTAGTCGCTTGATAGTCAAACGATTAACCTTTTTTCTTTGTATCCCGTTTTTTGTATTTTTTATTTATTTGGTGGATTTTTGGTGGATTTTGTCAAAAAGTGTAGTTTATGATTTCATATTCTCCATTCTTCTGCCAATATTATACGAAAAAAGGTGATGCAAAGCACCACCTTACTATTTCAATACACAAACATTATGCTACCATTCTATCTATTTCCTCCGCATTAAACAAAACTCGTCTTCCACTTTTTATTTTAATCGGAGTTATAATACCTTTCTTTATTCTTGTATCAAGCGTAGGTTGGCTTATTTTAAGGATACTCATAACTTCTTTGCGCGAATAGGTTCTGGCAGGTTTGTTTATGACCCTATCAATTATTCTATTGACTTCCTCCGCTACAACGAATCTAATAATCTTTTCCAATGTATTAGCCTCAACCATTATCAACTCATTACCCTCTTGCTTGTTGAATGAACTTATTAAACTCATAGTCTCAGTAATTAATTTTTTGAATGTTATCGGGGAGAATCCCCACAAAGACTATGTAGGAACATTTCAAAAAAGTTCAAAATTATCTTTAACAAATACTCAAATGTTCGGGGTAATTGTCATTGTACCCCCGAACATATAAAGACTAAACCAAGTGTCTCCGCCAATCGGGATAGTTCGTGTTTAGTATAGCGGTAAGGTATGCAATACTTTCGTCTTTGCTTTGTTTGACATATTTGCTTGTATTATCTCTTTCGATGCGTTGCCAATGATAATCAAATTCCTCGTCATACCCCGACATATTAAGGCTTAATGTGCGGAACAACTCTTTGCCGTTTGGAAATGGTACAAAGCAATGTCCAAGACAAGCCCACGCTCCCCAATGTTCTCCTGTGTCAAAATGGTTATGGATTAGTTCGTTTACAAGTTGCGCAAACTTACGGTCTAAATCGTTGTCACTCTCATTTGATACATATTTGTTTTGTTTACGTGGAGCCTCAACCTTGGGAAGGCTTGTCTTTAGAACCTTATCGAATACCTCTACCTCACCTTTCTTTATTAGTGTATCGGGGTCGTATGACACAAGCCTCAACCGTGTTATATCTTTACATTGTTTATCACAAACAATGCCAAAATCATTTTCCAAGATATAACTAACCGCCTTATAGTATTCGGCTTGATATTCGGGCTTGTTTATGGGTATAATGGCATATAATCCCTTTCCTCTACACGATGCGCTTACGGCATACACATACGGCAAATAAAAGATAGTTTCTCGAAGGTCATTCAACTCTAATCCTTCATTGTCGTGGTGGTCAATATCGATAACCATTACACTATTTATGTGTTCTACGTTGTCACCTTTTCTTCTATCGGGTTTGAATAGTGCGCTAAACGTTGCACCGCATAAATCACCTTTCATTTGTTTTTGCTTGGTCACGTTTGGCTCATTCCTCATTGCCAATACCCTTTGACGATTGGAAGGTTGTATTTCGGTCAACCATTGGATTATGGTTGCAACCGATTTTCTTTGTGTGTTCCAAGTGGTTTTGTAGATACCAATCTCTATATTATCAATGTCCTTTGCTTGTATTTTCATAATGTGGATGTGTGTAAAGTTACCAAGTTACCATAGTTACCCATATTTCTATAGAGGATATAAATTTTTTTTCATATCTTTTTTGTGAAATGTTTAGTCATAGGTAACTTTGGTAACTTGGTAACCTTCTATGTATTTATGTGTTTTTCAATAACTTACAAGTTACCTTTTTAGTTACCTTTTCTATGCGGTTACCTTTAGTTCAAAAGGAAACAACAAATGGGTCTCCTTTTTTGTCGTTTGTGGGATAGATTCGATGCGACAAAAACAATGCTCCGTCCTACCATTGTACTTTTGTCTTTCTTTCTTCCATTCCTTTTTGATACCCGACAATAGGTAATTTGATTTGTCACGACCATAACCGTTCTTTGAAAGATAGTCATTAACCCACCTTATAGGTATGCGGTTAATCTTATTAAGTACGCTTTCCTCATAGGTTGTTGTTCCATTGGCTTGTGATATAAAATCGTCTTCGTTCTTAAAGTAGCCTTTTTCGTCAACAAAGAAAGGGGTATCCAACACCTCTTTTAATAGTTCAACCTTATCGTCTTCGTTTATGGTCTTAAATTGCTCTTGGTGTTCCTCAAACTCACGGAATAAATCACGATTGTAATTCAAATCCATATTGGGGTTTTCCAAATATAATTGATAAGCCTCCGCCCACACTTGATTTACAATTTCGGGTGTAAAGTCCTTATATATATCCCTTGCTTTTTTAGGGTCACATTTACACACCCAAAAACGCCTTGCACTCTCACCGCTATAGTCACGGATAAAGGTCTCGTCATTGGTACTACCTATAAATACATTATGACGTTCGTAATACTCACTATACTCTTTGTATGCACCTCTATAAAGGTCGTGGGTTGTAGTTAGAAAGGTTTTGATTTCGTCTTGTTCCTTCTTTCGCAACGTAGCCAACTCGTCAAACTCTACAATCCAACTATCCTTTAGTATGTCAACATAAACACGTGGGTCGGATATATTGACTTTTGATGCGGTCTTAAATGTTGAGGCTAACCTCTCACAAAAGGTTGTTTTTCCTATGCCTTGCGCTCCTTGGAGTATTAACATACCCTCAATCATACACCCTGGTTCTAAAGCACGTTTTACCGCACTCAAAATCCACTTGAAAGAAAAATCACGCATTAGTGGTGTATCCTCAACACCTAACCAATCAATCGTTAGGGTTTCAATTCGGCTTGTACCGTCCCACGTCAACGACTTGAAGTATTCTTCAACGGGGTTGTATTGGTTTTCCTCACATAGTTGGTTTAGGGCATCACCAAACACTTGCTTTGAACGTAAGCCCGTCTCCTCTTCCACTTTGTTTCTCATTGTTGAAATAATGCCTTGGGTTACACGTTCCCCATTCACCTCTTGCATACCGTCAAACTTGTTCTTACGGATGTCGTACAATTCTTTAAGTACGACCATAAAGTTTTTAGCGGTTGGTAAGAACTTTCCGAACTCACCATTTGCATTTAACTTGAAGTCGGGTAAATCCCACTTCTTAACTCTCACTTTCGTTGCGTTGGCATTGTCTAATGCCGAGTCGCTTACTAATGATACTTTTTTCATTGTCTTCTTTATATATTTATATTATTCAATTTTGACCTTTATCTCCACATTCCTCATTGCATATTCAAATACCATATTCTTATATGATTTCTTTAGGTATAAAGCATTGTGGATACATTGAGGGTTAATCTTTAGGGAGTCGGATGCTCCCTTAACGGAAAAGAATTTTGCTATCTCTTTGCCATTATTCTTATTTTTTACAATCAATACTCGTCTCTCCATAAATAGTTAGTTATGTTTAACTAATAATAAAGTTTCTTCCGTCAATAGTTGAAAAAATCCACAAAAAAGTTTATTTTTAAGTATAAATACCCTATATAATATGTATGATACCCTTAAAGGATTTTATAAAAGATAACTCTAAACCAATCACCGAGGAATTTAAGAAATGTAAGTATAAACACAAGGCATATTGTTTTTTGAAGGTTGGCATAGACAAACTAAAAGACCAATTAGATGACGGTACAATAGCCGCATATGAAATAGACCCAAACAATGAAAATCTCATTGTAAACTTTTTTCACGGTAATCAATATATTGGCTATATCCGTTTAAATTGATTGAACTCTCACACCCCGATATGGGGTACTACTAATGATAATCATTTTTTCAAAGGGTTTCGTTCTTTTGGAGCGAAACTCTTTTTAGGCTACCCTTCTTCTTTTATGGTAACTTTCCACTTGGAAAACATACTCCTCATACATTCTTTGTACCCACATTTCGATAAAACAAGCAAGGTGTGAAGTAGGCATTCCCATTTTGTAACCCTTTTTATTCACGTAGATTTTTCTTGGCATATCGTAGTTAATTGTTGGGTCATAATTGACCGAAAAGACGAAAGCCTCCCCACATATCTCCGTTTCAAAGTCAAATCTTTTACGTGAGTGATTCCACGTCAATGGTAAAATCTCATTCACCACAAAATAACGAACCTCTTCCATTAGACAATTAGAATAATTCTCCATAATTTTACTATTTATTAAATGAAACAATGTTTTGTCATTAGTTCACAACCAGTGACATTCTCTATGTAGGAACATTTCAAAAAAGTTCAAACCCGCAGGATGTTTTTAACTTCTATTAACAAAAAGAATATATAGCCAAAAAAAAGGTGTTCGACTTAAAAGCCAAACACCTTCTTTATCTTTTGTACCGTTGATAAGTCAACGTCATAAGCCTTTGCAATCGCACGGAGGCTGTCATCCTTATCTCTTATTCCAACCTCTAAATGACGTTGGCGTTCTTCCATCTTCTTGATGAGGCTGGGGTACTTGTCGATGTAGTCTTGTTTAGTCATTCGATAGCCAACCTTGCGACCAAACTTTACACCATTTAACTTTGCCAACTCTCGACCGCTATTCAAGCGAAATTTAATGTTATCACGTTCCATTTGTGCGCAAGTTGAAAGAACCGAAACCATAATCATCAGAAAGGGGTTCTCGCTACCATCCTCGTTGAAAAGGCTCATACCCTCTTTTTGGAAATGGACGTTGATGAGGCTCTGCTTGAATTTTAACACCATAGCCAGCACTTCATCGATGTTTCGCCCCAAACGGCTCAGCTCGCTTACGAATATATCTTTGCACTCGTTAGCCTCATCTTCACAATATGCAATAGCATCCAAAAGTACCGCTCTATCCTTTGTTTTTGTTGCACCGCTGATGTGCTCCTCATAAACGTTGGCTATATCATAGCCGTTGGCATACTTGCGGAGGTCTGCTACCTGGCGTTCTGTATTTTGACGGTCAGTCGTTGACGATACACGTGCATATATGATTGCTTTTTTCATACTATATATTTTTATGGTGATTATTGTTTGTTGTAATGGTAGGGGGCATCTGCGCCCCCTTACCGATTAGTTAAGTATTCCGATGAAGTTTTCTTCTTTGAAGCCTCTCCAAGCCATTTTTTCAAGGTCAAGGTAAGCAAACATACCATAAAAGCGTTTTGGTATTCCGTTTCCGTTGACGTTAGCCCCTACCGCTTGCGCTTGCAAAGTGCCAACCGCTACACGGGTTTCACCATTCTTTTTTTGATAGGCAAAACGAACACACTCACCACGCATCATACGTGCTTTAAGTGTAGTGAGAAGGATACCCTTACCGAGTGAAGTGTGTGCATCCTCACGGTTCTTTACTGCGAACATTACTGTGTTGTTGATTACGTTGTTTGTTGAAATTGCAAGTGGTGTCATAATTATCTGTATTACTGAATGTTAAACTTATTATTTATACTGCAAAGGTACACAGATTATTTGAGACACGCAAATATTTTGTATGTTTTTTAATCAAAGATATAAAAAAATACATAATTTTGCCCCGATGAGGCTTGAAATGGGGTATTTTATCGGGTAAAATGTGCGGATTCATTAAATCCATACAAACAAGTGTTATGTAACCACAACTCGCATATTGGACAAAGTGTACAATCCAAATAGTGAAGAAAGAGTTTTGTAGAATGTTATGATAAAGGGTTGTGCAGATCACTGCACAACCCTCATACTATTTATAATCCAAATATAATCTCGCCATCTTTTTGTTCGTCATCCACCTCATCTGGGTCGAAATCGTCATTTAGTGTGTTTGGCATAGAGCCTGCTAAAATGCCGTTACTATAAAACTTTGTACACCTCATTGCAGGTGATAAATACTTTTTCTTCATACTATTTTATGATTTTTTTCTTACCGTTCTCAATTACTATACCTTTTGCATTACTTTTTACACGTTGACCGTAAAGATTATATTTAATAGGCTTTAGCATATTATTATTGTAATCAACGTTGTTGATAGCGGTTGCGGTTTCATCAAAGAAGAATGCATTGCATTTAGCCTGACTTTCGTTATTAGGGGTAAGATAACAATGGTATGGAGCAATTTTTGTATTACCAACATTGGCTTCGGTAACTCGATAAAAACCAACGATGCCATTTACCTTTGCCAGGATGTACGAATTTATAGGTACATTGGTTTCTACGTAAGCACCAGTAAACCATCCTCCTTCGTATGTGTCTTCCCAAGCAGAGCCAATGTCGCTGAAATTATACGTTCCTTGTTCTCCATTAATCAAATAAGGAGTGTTTGCCTTAATAGAAGAAACTTTTTCAAGATTTAATAGTTTTTCTTCACTACCATTACAAGAATAAACATTAAGACCATCAGGTATTTCTGCGTCAAACGGAAGTATCAATGTTGACCATTCTGCAGAAGAAATCGCTATGTCGATACTCGTAGGTTCATTTTCATAGAAATGATTTTCTTTAATATGGGTAAATTTTTTGTATGTATTCCACTCTGCACTCCAAACATCTGCACTACGTCCTCCTTTAGGTAAATATAGAGTACAGGTACTATAATAATCTTGAAAAGGATTATATCTTCCAGAAATGTAATTATATCCTTTCATATATAATGACTTTAATTTGTTACATCCAGATACGATTCCCTTTTCTATCATATTTACATTTTTGCCTATCGTAAGAGATTCTAATGAGGTGCAGTCCTTGAATGCACATTCTCCTATTTCCGTCACACTCTCGGGTACTACAATCTCTTGAACGTTTCTACATCCACAAAATGAATAATAATATATCTTGTATAGTCCTGACATAAGGACTATTTTGTCGATATTTTCACATCCGAAAAAAGCATTAGGACCGATATAATCACACTTTGATAAATCTATATGTTTTAAGGCTTTACAATTCATAAACCCATATGTGTCAACTCCTGTAATTTTTCCATTTATGTATAAATTCTCTAATTTCCCACATTCCCTAAATCCTGCATATCCCACTCCTATATTTCCATCAATGGTGATTTCTCTTAATTCTGTAAGATAGGCAAATGAGTTATTTCCTATGACTGTTATGCCTTCATTTATTTTTAATGTTGTTACATCGTTATTTTTCCAAGGTCTCCAATTAGTACCAGCAACGACCTCGAAAGATTGAATGCTTCCTGTTCCCCATACATTCATTTCGCCCTCATTTGTCAATGTATAATATGCGTTTTCACCACAAGAGCCTGTACTTTTCAATACCTCTTTTGTTGCTCTTGTGTGTTCTTGATATGCGTTTGAACCTTCTTGGACAAAAAATCTCTTTATATTAGTCAAATAAAAATCGGTGCCTCCTTCATAGGTTATATTTTTAGATAGAACATAGAGAGAGTCAACGTTGGTACAATTATAAAAAGCATTTGTACCAATACTTGTTACTGATTCTGGAATTATAATGTTTACATTACATTTCAATCCAGAAAAGGCATAATCCCCAATGCGTTCAGTGTTTGACGGAATAACAATATTTTTATTTCTCTTTCCTTCAATTATAATTTCATCTGCGTTCTTAAATAGAGAGCAATCAAACCAATTTAGACCATTACGTATATGGTTTATTTTGCAATAATTTTCGAGATTTGCGATTTTTACTGTTTTGAAATTAGTATTCTCAAATGCACTCAGTCCAATATCCGTTAATGTGCTTGGGATTGTTATTGAGTCAAGGCATTTTAATCCTTCAAATACATAGTCATTAATCCACGTTGTCCCTTCTGGTATATCTAACGAAGACTGTTTTACACCATTAACATATACATTTGCTGCATTGTCAAATAAATGACAATATGTCAAACTTTCTTCGTCTCCACACCAAATTGTAGAAAAACGTGATAAATCTTCGATGTAAACATCTTTTAGATTTTCACAAGCACTAAATGCATTATTGCCAATTATGCCTAATGATTTAGGCAAAGAAACCTTTTCGAGATTTTTACATCCCCAAAATGCAGCCCTTCCAACTTCTTCAATACCTTCTTCTATTACTACAGACTTTAGGGCTTTACAACCACCGAATGCGTTATAGCCTATTCCCCCAACGTTTCCAGGTATAACGAGGTCTGACGTCTCAACACCGTTTATTATAAGTTTTTCTGCATTGCCTAAAGGATTATCTTCACAATTTACTTGAAGCCAAGATTCTATACTTTCTATACGTACTTCGTCAATTTGTGTGTAAGCAAATGACATATAATTGATTGTTTCCAAAGAAACTGGGATTGTTACGTTCTTAATGCTTTGGCAATTACAAAAACAATACGAACGAATTTCTGTAGTGCCTTGTGGGATTATCAAGTCTTTAATTTCAACATCATTTACAAACAAGTGGTATGGTGAAGAGATATAATATTCTTGGTCGAGATTCATCCAAAATTCGAGACTCGGTACACGAAGGTTAAATTCTGAACATCCAGTGAATTTATCTCGAATGTGAAGTATTGTTGATGGTAGTGAGACAGATGTCAATGATTTACAACCATAGAAAGAATCATAACCAATAGAGTAAACTCTGTATGACTCATTGTCATACTCAATAGAAGAAGGAATGATAATATCTCCAGAGTATTTCTCGTTTCCTTTTGATATTACTTCTGCTGTTTTGTTTTCTTCGTTTAGGCGATAATTAATGTTACCAACAATAACGTCGGAGGCAAAAATGTTGCTTTGTATTAAGCAAAAAAATAATAGAAATAAATAGTGTTTGAACATAATTGGATAAATAAAAAACGTGGACTAATACTTGTCTACGTTCTTGAGGCATCGCCAAACACCTTTGCAGTATATACGAGTAAAAGCCCACGTCGTATGACGTGAGCATCAACATTTATACTCTTACTGCTTAAATTTTGGCGATTTTCAAGAACAAGAACTAAAAAGTTAATGCAAAATAATATGTCTAATTAATCTCTATTCCATAGGCAGATGGTTTATAATGATTTTTTGTTATGAAAAGTTGCTTGCAAATTTACTGATTTTTTCGGAATAGGCAAATTTTGTTTTGTATTATTTTTTCTATGACTATGAAATTAATAGACTATTCGGTTTTTTTAGCCTCTTTCATTATGTCCATAATTCCTTGTGCGGTTTCATACCCCGTCATTTTGATATAATGTTCAAATATCTTCTCCGTTGCGTGTCCTGATATTGTCATAATTTGGCGATTAGTCAATTTTCCAGTTTTAACAAGATTGGTAATACCGCTTCTTCTTGCCGTATGTGTAGATACGAGTTGCCACTTCTTTTTAACGATAAAACCATCTTTGGTTATTGATGGTATATCATTTCTTTCTGCACGTTTTTTTAATTTCCGCAAATACTTCTTGCCTGCTGTATCAATAATGCCTTTTCTTTCTTGCTCTAATAATGTATTATAACTTTTTACGAGGTCATAATCTCTTGTGCTTGCTTTTGTTTTATATTCTTCGTTGAGGCTTTCAACGTCGAAAGACAATTTAAATAATATATCCTTAATCGACTTGTTGATTTGATGGTCTGAAACATTCGGAATGTTGTAATTGTGTTTTCTTAAAATCACCTTTAATCTATCGTCAAATACAGGGATGAAAACATCTTTCTTCGTTTTGTTTTGCGATAGAACGAGAAGGAGTGAACCATCCTCTCGTCTTGTTACCATTTCAGATGAAATTCGTGAAAAGTCACTATACCTTTGGGTTGTAAAACAGCCAACGAGAAAAGCATCACGAACAGTTCCTTCTTTCTCATTTAATTCCATCTTAAACAATGCATCTAATTCCTCGTTATTAAGGTAAATAGCGTTCTTCCTCTCGTCTTTTTGCGCTTCGTGTGCTTGCCAACCTTGTAATGTAATAGCATTATTGTTGTAGCCATATTGTGCAGATAATCGACACAATTTTTGGAATGCAGACACGTGTTTATTCACGGTATTCTGCATATATCCTTTATCGGCAAGGTGAGATGCAAAACCATCACGGAATTGTGGGGTTATATCTTCAAAGGTCATTAAAGCATTAGTGACATAATCTTTTAAGTGCGGTTCAAAACTGTTCCAAGTTTCGATGCTACTATCTTTGTATCGATACCCGTTGTTGTGTAGTATTTGACCGCTTCTAATTCCGCTCATAAAATGGTGATAAAAACCAAGGATGGTTGATAGGTGCGCTTTTTCTTTGTTTCTTTCTTTTTCTAAAATCTCTTTTTCTTTGGCAAGTTCTTCTTCACGTCTTTTTCTTTCCTCGGCATATATTATATCATTAACCGCTTCGTCGATAATTTTTTTGTCTTCGTTGGTAGTGATAAACCCATCCTCAAATAAATTGTTAATGACTTTCTCTATTTTATCAAGTTTATCTTTTACATTTGCTCCATCAAAAGTTTTGATATACTTATCCCATGCATTAGCACTACTTTGACTTTTCTCCCAAGCCTCAACGTTTACTTTAACCTTTGAGCATATTACAAAACGTACGGGAGGATTCTTCCTTCGAACCTCACAATAAAGACTGGCTTCACCCTTTGATTTTGTCGTTTTTAAGTAGAACTTCATAAGCTGTTGTATGTAATTATGTGTATTTTTACTGCAAAGATATGATTTTTTTTAAAAAGTTGGTGGATTTTTGGTGGATTTTTTCTTATCTTTATTTATTTTAACTTATGCATTTCTAAAGTAAATAACACGAGAAATTATATGTTATATGCGTTATAACGCTCTTATACTCAAAGATTTCTATAATGCATAATGATAGATAAAAGAAAATAAATAAAGATAGAGTTTTAATATCAAGCCCATCCTGGAGCGCACTCGAAAAGAGTTAAAAATCAAGAGGTTAGAAGTTATTAACAACTTTTAACCTCTTTCTTTTTGCCTTCTTGTGCACGGAAAATGCACGGCAACCCTTTTTGACTGCCCTCAAAATCATTGCACACTTGCAATAACAATCAATAAAAATCATATGCAATAATGTTCATATGGAGTTATGATCGTAGATGAATTAGGTTTGTATAAGTTGGAATATAATGACCAATAACAATCAAATAATGACCAATTTCGTTTTACGTCAAGTAAATCTATGAGTTTAAGTTTAAAAAAGAGAATGATTATTAATCACTGAAATCATTTTTTTTATAACTTTGCAGTATGAAAAAGTTTGTTTACACCTTTATTTTTATATGTACATTAGGACTTGGAGCTTGCCATAATGGGGCAAGAAAGTCAGTGGCAAAAATAAATGATGCCGATACAACTACACTGAAACTTTGTCTTGATTCTGCAACAGTACTGTTTCAAAATGGTGATTACGAGCAAAGTCTTGACATGGCGAAGCAGGCATTAGAGATAGGCAGAGTGCTGAAAGATACAGTGAATATTGCTGATGCCTTGTCGTATGTACTTAGCGACTATCAGCAGTTGGGTGTCCTGGATAGTGCCATCACAACTGCTCGTGAACTGATAGAACTGGATAAGATCGATGGTGATGCAGAACTTCTTTCCAATGATTACAATAACTTGGCATACATCTATATGGGTAATAAGCAATATGACCTTGCCCGAGAATTTATAGAAAAAGCCATTGGGTTGGAAATGCAAGTTGAAGGAAGTCCGCGAATAGCCACACGCTACGGCATGGCATCAGAGATATACCTCAATCTCTCCAATGATTCTACATGCAAGAATAGTGATGCTTTGCGAGAGAAAGCTTTGAATTTCATCAATAAAGCATTCGCTCTTGAAGCTTCTCGTAACGATACTTTGCGCATGGGACGTCGTCTTTCACAGAAGGCAGACATTCTCACAGCTATGCACCAATATGCGGAAGCTGAGCAGAATTATATGAAATCTCTTGCATATCATGAGCCTATCAATGAGCGTCACTCGTTGGGAATAACCTACAGACAGCTGGGAATACTCTACCTCCTGTTGCAGAAACCTCAGCAGGCAATACCATATCTGGAGAAATCCGTTGAGATAACGCGTAGTGAAAATGAGTTGGCATCGCTGATGAAAGTGTATCAGAAACTCCACGAGGCATATAAAACGGTGGATGAGAAGAAGGCGTACGAATATCTTACGCTCTACACTCAGGCAAAAGATTCAATCTATACTCTTGAGTCAGCCCGCTCACTTTCAGAGTTCCATGCTCGCTATGACACTGACAAAGAGAAAGAAAATGCCGAAGCAAAGCGAACTCAACTCATCATTACGTGGATAGTTGGAACTGTTGCACTTCTCTTCTTCATATTACTTGTAGTATATCTCTATATAAAGTCACGCCGTCGTAAGCGTCATACAGCAGAGCTTCGCAAACAAGTGGTGTTCCTTAAACAGCAGATGCAGGAGCAAGAAGAGAAATTCCAGCAGATTATCAAAGAGAATGAAACATCAGAAGAAGAGCCTATAAATGCAGAAAATGCCGATTTTATCGAGAAATTAAACGCGGCAATATTCACTGTGATGGGAAGTAAAGAGGTTACTGCAGAAAATGTAGCATCAGAACTTTGCATAACCTCCCAGCAGTTGCGACGCAAGATAAAATCAATAAAGAACGTTACTTCTGTGGCATATATCAACTCTATACGTATAGATTATGCTCGTTTGTTGCTCAAAGAACGCTATGATCTAACTATAGAACAGGTAGGAATGCTGTGTGGTTATGATGAGGCAACGCATTTCACCCGATCATTTAAGAAAGAAACAGGTATGACACCATCCCTGTTTCGAGAAGAAAATATCAAGTGATATAAGCATACTGAGTGCTTCAGAGGTAAAGGGAAAGTTATAAACGACAATACATTGTAAGAAACTTTTTTAAACGCAAGGATATAAAATTCCTTGCGTTTTTTTTGCGTAAATATGTTCATATCAGCGATTTTGACGCATAATGATGAATATTGGTCATATAATGATTGTTATTGGTCATAATGCATAAAGATTTACTTTGTACCTTTGCAAACGGTATGAACAATCCCCGTAATAAGACAGATTTCCTCAATGGTGTGAATACAGCCATAGAGCAACTCATGGATGAAAATCGTTTGAGTGTTATTCAGCTTGCATGTTGCCTTAACATGCAACCACAACAGCTGCGCCGTATTATGAGGTCAATTACAGGTAAAAGTAGCGCAGAGTACATTGCTGAGCAGAGGGTAATGTATGCCAAACAGTTGCTCATCAAGTATGATTTGCTTACCATAGCGGAGATAAGTAATATGTGTGGATTCGATGAACCCACACATTTTACGCGTTTCTTCAAACGCCTTACAGGCATAACTCCTATCGAATTTAGAAAAAAATAGGAACCAAGCAGAAAATCTATTAATTCATCATTTAACAATAATCCTCAAAGTTATGAAAAAGTTATTATTGCTATTTGCACTTTTATGCACAACCATTACGAGTTGGGCGAGTGTATTTGACTGGTATGAGCCCGATGAAGGTAAATATTCGGGAACGTCTCCTGTTATTGTTCATCTGAACGTAAATGGTTCTGAAGTAAATAGGGAAACCATGTACAGTCTTCCTGGAGAATTATATTTAGGAAGCATCTACGCTTTCATCGACGGAGAATGTCGCGCTGTAAGCTATGATATGGTGGAAAGTCAAGACTTTTTCCTCCTCAACGTACAGGGTAATAAAACTGAAGTTGCAGGTCAGCCTTCTGACGCAGGAAAGGATATTGAGTTCCGCATAATGGCTAAAGACCTTGGTTATACCTTTACCAAGACAGTGAAATTCACAGGCGAGAGACAGGAAATCACTCTCAATCTCGATGCTATTACCGACATTAAGCTTCCTCAGGAAGATGAAGATGGATATAGAATAGACATTGTGAATTATGAGGATGATTTTCCATTCTCATTTGATGTAAAGGATAGTCTCGTGTATGTGTATGAAGGAAACGATGGCAAGACAACAGCGCGTTATAATGAGTCGTCTCTGTATGCAGAGCTTTTCTATGAGTTAGATGTGGACGATGTAAAGGTAATAACTGACGGAACATACGTTGTAGTTCCTTTCCTTGAAGAACCTGCTAACGCACAACTTCACTATTGGTTGGACAATTCCGACTTCAACCATTACATTAATTTTACCATCAACACCGCTATCAAGACAAATCCTGTCACTTCCATTTCCATTGATCCTACCAGCATTACCGTGAAGAAAGGTGTGAATATCAAGGAATATATCAGGGAAAATGTGACGGTGACTGTTCTTCCAGAAGATGCTTCCAATAAGAGTTGG
Organism: Prevotella sp.; assembly: GCA_045627725.1. Taxonomy (GTDB): domain Bacteria; phylum Bacteroidota; class Bacteroidia; order Bacteroidales; family Bacteroidaceae; genus Prevotella. The sequence continues at coordinate 64,860 of JAZQOH010000044.1, forward strand.
GGCATAGATGTACCTGAAGGTTTCCCTGACGGTTTGGCAACAACAGCAGGTACCTACACATTATATATATATAGCACCGACAATGCAGAAATAAAAGCACCACTCACAGTGGTTGTTAAGGAGGACGTAAGCTTCTCATGGACTATTTCCGATGTAACTCTTGTAAGAGGAGAGACAGCTTCTGCAGCCGTTGTTGTATCTAACATTGTAAACACGGAAGACTTTGATGCAAGCAAGATAACACTCAAGACATCCGAGAACGGTGGTGCTCCTGACCTTGAGATGGCTGGAATAACAAACAAGGGTGATGGAACATACACCATCAGTCTTTTGCCAAACTATGCTGACTCACAGATATTGTTGGGCTTCAGTTACGAAGGCAGAACTATCGGTGAAGACAAGACTGTGGCAGTAAACGGCAAGGCAGAGCTTCAGGAAGGCTGGAACTGGGTATCTCTCTATACAGAAAAGGAAGACAACAACCTTATTGATTTCAAGGTTTCCGACATATCGGAGATTCGCAGTCAGTCAGATATTCTCATCAATGATGCAAAGTATGGTTTCTTTGGTACGCTGACATATATGGATATGAGCAATGCCATGTTCCAGATAAAGGCAAATAAGAATACAAAAGTACTGACAGGAAGCAACAGACCAGAGGAGGCAACAGAGACAGTAAATGTGTATGCAGGCTTCACATGGATGAACAATGCAAACCAGGTGAACATTCCTGTCAAGGCACTCAAACTGTTTGCCAACGTTGGATGTGAAGAAGGAGACTATATCATCACGAAGAATAACTTCGCTGTATATAGCGACAAGGAATGGGTAGCAGGCGAAGGCTTCAGTCTCAATGTGGGTGAAGGCTTCATATATTTCAATGCTACAAATCTTGACAAGGACATCACTCTCAATCAGCGTATCGTTCAGGCTGCCATCAATAGATCTGTCGGTGCAGGAGCAAAGGCATTGAGAGCTGCAAAGTATTGGGAGTATGATACAAGCAAGTATCCAGACAATATGGCTATCATAGCTACATTGCCAGGCATAGAGAATGCGTCAGACTACTTAGTAGGAGCCTTTGTCGGTGATGAAGTTCGCGGTCAGGGCGGTGTCGCTGTTGACAATCTGCTGTTTATCAACGTAGCAGGAAAGGCTGGTGAGAAGGTTACATTCAAGTTGCTCAACAAGTACACAGGCGAGGTTCTTGATGTAGAAGGCAGTCTCAACTATGCTATGATGAAAGGAACGATGAATAGTCCTGTAGAACTTTCCGTTCCTGGCTATACTCCTACAGGAATAAAGGAGAGCACTGTAAACTCACTTGACGATACTAAGGCAATCTATGACCTCTCTGGTCGTCGTGTGATGAATGCAAGCAAGGGACTTTATATCTCAGCAGGCAAGAAATATATTAAGAAGTAACATTAACGAAAAGTGTTTGCTTGATGCTGTTGTTGCGTCAGGCAAACACTTTGTTGTTTCTGTAAGATAATAAAGAAAAGGAATGAAATCTATTCGCGCAATATTGATATTGACACTTGTAGCATTGTTGCCAGGCGTTGTGCGTGCCCAGAACATATCCCAAATAGCGGAAAGTGATCCGCTTATCATCACGGGTGCTGTGGGCACACATAACACATATAGATATTCTACGGGAGGAAGCACTTACGGTTCGCCGCTCAGCAACATGGTATATGCCAATCTGAATATCAGCATATATGGATTCAGCATGCCTTTTTCTCTGTACTACAGTAATGACAATTTGAGGTTCAACTATCCGCAGATAACCTTCAATCTCACCCCATCATATGGCAAATGGAAGGGACATATCGGTCAGTCATCCATGGCGATGAGTTCCTATGTGATGAATATGTCGTTCAATGGTGTGGGACTTGAATACAATGATAATAAGTTCCGCGCAGGTGTTTTCTATGGTCGTCTGCGCAAGGCTGTTAACGATGATCCTACAGATCCTTTTGCACGCAGTCCACAGTTCAAGCGTATGGGATGGGGATTCAAGGTCGGTTATGGTACAAGCAGGAACTATTTAGACCTTTATCTGCTCAGGGCATACGACCAAATAAATTCTATTGATGATAGTTGGTTGAAGACAATAACACCAAAAGATAATATTGTGGTGGGACTCAAAGGATGTATTGCACCACTCAGTTGGCTTAATTTCTCAGCCAATGCAGCCACCTCTGTATTCTCTACCGATACAGAAGCAGAGAAGGTTTCCACGAAGACATCATTCGATAAAATCTTTGATGTACGCTATTCTTCACTCATGCGCTTTGCAGGAGATGCAAGTATGAACCTTATCTTGCCTGGATTCAACACAAGCATCAGTTATCGAATGGTGCAGCCAGATTATATATCACTTGGTACAAACTATATCTCAAACAACTATCACAGTCTTGGTATCAACGTATCCACGCAACTTTTCAGGAAGATAAACCTCACAGGCAGTTTCAATGGTCAAGAGGATAATCTGACAAAAAAGCAACTTTTCACTACTCGCGGCTATGTATATTCAGCAGCAGTGAGCACACAATTAGGCAGTCACCTCTCGCTGATGGCAGGCTATAATGGTTATCTGCAGGATCAGGCAGATGGAACAAAACACGTGACGGACTCCTCAAGAGTGCATCGTCGTATGGAAAGTTATACATTCTCACCTACATATAGTTTTAATACGACCTCCCTCAGCCACTCCCTCAGTGCTTCTGTCAATTTCACACAAAACAAAGACTTGAACAAATTTGCTTCGGGAGAAAGCGACGTAAAGACACTCGCACTCGGTGCAAGCTATGGTCTTTCGGTCGAGCCATGGGGCATGAACTTCGATCTGAGCTATAGTCATCAGATGAGTAAGGGTTATGATACGAGATATTCAAGCGATGTGACCACTTTGGGAGCCAACAGGGCATTCCTTAAAGATAAGAATCTTAACCTGTCAGGAAGTGTTTCTTTGGCATATAATGAGGTGCAGACACAGTCGAAAAGCCTCTCTTTAGGTTTCAATTGTGGCGCCAGTTACAACCTTGCAAAGGTGCATATGCTAAGTGCTTCGGCTGGTTTTAATAAATATGGCGATGCCAATATGTCAAAGATTCATGGCAGTATGGACCAGACAGACATCTCTGTAACGTTCAATTATACATACACTTTCTCGCTCATAGAGATTCTCAGCAATAAGCATAAGATGGAGAGAGCGAAGGAGGCTCAATATTAAAGAAGATTATGGCATACATACAAATGATACAGCATATTAATCATAGATTGGAAATGTTGGCTTCTGAGATGATAAAGAAAACCATCATAACGCTGCTTACCCTTCTCTGCTCCATGAACATCATGGCGCAGGAAGTCACCGTGACCGTAACTCCAAAGAGTAATATCCTTCCTCCTCAGCTTCTTCTCTATGCAGCAGATCCGAGCAAGTTCTTCACCATCACGCTGACCAATCTCAGTGCTGAGGAACAGATGGTATATCTTGCTTTCACATTGGAGCAGACAAGTCCTGCGTCAAGTGACCTTAGTGTCGCCATTCCGGCAGACTATCTTCCTGAGTATCCCTTCATGCTTGGACCTTCAGGAAGCATCAGCAGCTCATATACGCTCTCCACTAAAGAGATGAAGAATCTCTTCAATCATATTCCGTCGTCGGCTGTGAAGATACCACAGCAGATTTTTGATGGATATGAAAACGGTTCTTTCGGTCTTCTCCCTGAAGGAGATTATATGGCATGCTTTACCGCCTATAAGTGGAACAGACCAAAATATCCTACACCTGTTGTTGTCAGCAATCCTGCTTCAGGCAAGTGTAACTTCACTGTATGCTATTCTGCAAAAGCACCAGAGTTCATTACTCCTATCGTTTCTGCCAATGCAGAGGAAATGGATGTAGCTGAACTCAATGCTCTTTCGCCTACCTTTACATGGACAGAACCTATTGTCAGTTGTAACCCAAAGCTACAGGAATACAACTATAGCATCCGTATCGTTAAGATTCTTGACGAGATAAACCAGACTCCTGATGAGGCAATGCAGAGAAATCCTGCCGTAGTGCATAGGAATAATCTCAGCAAACCTACCTTCATGCTCACTCCTGATATTATAAATAAGGAGTTCAAGACCGACGGGAAATATGTGGCACAGGTCACTGCTTATCATTCCAACGGTTATGAAATGAACTATGTTCAGATAAACAATGAGGGAAAGAGTCCGCTTCTCACATTCCGTCTGAAAACGAGTGATAGCAAAAAGGATGATAACTCTGATGAGAATAAGGAAGACGATAAGAAAAAGGATGACGATGACAAGGGCGATGATGACAAGAAGGATGAAAAGAAAGACTATACCTTCAACTTCAAAGGCTTTGAGTCTGACGACAGTCTAAGTACAGAAAAACTGTACTCTTTCAGCAATCCTAAACTCGTTTCGCCTGCCTTCCACGATCCTACAGTATCGCGTAAACACTTCATCAATAATGATATAGCAGTTAAATGGGAGGCTGCTAAGTTCCGTGGAGGTGAAGGTCTGCGCCAGGATACTCTGCGCTTTGACTATGAAGTGCAACTCTTCAATAATGGAATGGATGCCGATCGTGAGGCGGCAGCGCTTACCGAACCTATCTATACCAAGCGTTTTACAGCTGAAGATGAAATGTCTGATAGCATCAAGTGGGATGTTATCAAAGATAAAGTGAACCTTGGCGACTATCTCTTCCTGCGCGTTCAGCCTGTTCCTATAGAAGGAAAATGCAACGATGTGGCATTCCTTGGAGATTCCCTCAATTGTGTTGATTTCGGTCTCTATGAGTCATTGCTGAAGAAATACTTCCAATGCTCCAACAAGGTGAATATCACCAACACCCTTCCTACAAAGAAAACCGCCGACGAACTGAAAGGGAAGAAACTGGCCATAGGTGAGTTTGAAGTAGAAGTGACCGAGATAAAGAAGGGTGACGGAGATACTTTCTCAGGCAAAGGTATCATCAATTGGAACCCTATGGGCATGGGATTGAAGGTACATGTGAAGTTTGATAAAATAAAAATCAATACTGACGGCATCATCTATGATGGTATATGCGAAGGCGACAAAGCTCCTGAGATGACAGGTAAGGAAATCGTTGACCAACTGTTCAGCGACTGGGGCGTTGATGAACTCATTGCAAGTACCAATGTCCCTTATGCCAGCATGATACAGGATAAAATCAACGATAAGGGAGCAACAGCCCTTGCCGACTTCTGTAGCAGCAATAATATCAACCAATACTACAATGCTGCGCGCAATTTGAAGAATCTCGTAGCTAATGGTGATATGTATTTCCCTGCTGGCATTAATCAGATTGCAACGGATTTCGGTCTTGGTGATATACCTATCGATGTGCAGATTAACTCCATGAAGTTTGCACCAGGGTATGCTATCATGGATCTTATTGGTGAATACAAGCTACCTGAGACCAGCTATACAAGTGACCAGACTCTCGTATTCGGTGCCCCTCGCATCTGTATATCTCCAGAAAGCCTTCTCCCAGAGTCGGGAACGATAGCCCTTCTCAGTGATTTCACGGTGAAGAACCCTGATAATGGTTTCGATATCACGTTCAAGGCATCGGAAAATAAGATAGAGCCAGATGACAACAAGGGAACTTTCGTCAGTTGGAAGGACTACAAATTTGAACTCCTCGACATAGAGGTGGAGATGGAAATTCCTAAACTTCTCAGGGAAGACCTGTCAGGAAACGTCACCGAGGAGCGTCCCAAGTTCTATTTCCACACTCGCATTGCCGACTGGGATGACTTCCTTGTAGAAGGTTCCATTGACAAATTCCAGGCAGAAGATCTTCCTGGATGGACTTTTGAGGCAAATAGTATCATTTATGATCACTCCGTTACGCGCAATTCTGAAGCCATGGGATCAGGCTTCAAATTCCCTGTTGGCTATGATAGATCGTTGAATCCTGATAGCAAAGGTCATGGTGATGAAGGTCATGGAGAGACTTGGTGGAAGGGTATGTATATCAAGAGTCTGCAGATATACTTCCCTAAGATGCTCTCTTTCGGTGATGGCGATGACAAGAGACTAAAGCTTGCTGCACAGAATTTCATGTCTGACGTATCGGGAATCACCTGTAGTCTTGATGTGAACAACGTTTTTGAGGCAAAGACAGGCAAACTGGGAGGATGGAAATTCTCTATTGATGATATCGGAGTAAACTTCGTTCAAAGCAAGTTTGACAAATGTTATTTCAAGGGCGCTATGGGTGTTCCACTAATGTCGGAGGACATAAGCTACAGGTGTGACATCGTAGAGCAGTTAGATTTTGATGACGTAAAGAAGAAGACTGGTAAGATGGCATATATCTTTGCCACCTATTTCGAGAAAGACGAGACTGATTTTGACTTCTTCCTTGCTAAGGCAAAGTTCAATAAGGCTACATATTTCCTCCTAGAAGCAGAGCCAGACGCAAAGGGAGAGATGCAGACAAGTGTGGAACTCTGCATGAGTGGTGTGATGGAGATAGGATGCAAGGAGTTCCTTACCGAAAATGTCATCAGTAAGATGCCGATGAAGTTCAGCATTCCTGATGTACATTTCACGAAGCTTCGCATCTCTAACCGTGAGACTTTCAAATCTCGCTATGCCCTCGGAAAGTCTCTTCAGGAAGCAGAAGATAACAGCAAGGCGAAGAATGCACTGCTCAGCGTGGAGAACAAGACCTACAAACTTGGCGAAAACTGCTACTTCAGTCGTGGCGAATGGTCTCTTGCATCGCTTCAGAAGGAACTTGGTCCGTTCAAATTTACGCTTGATGACTATGGTGTAGACTTGGTTTCCAAGACTGACGGTAGTCCTCAGGACTTCCAGTTATCCCTTGGAGGTAAGGTCACTGTCATAGAGGATTTCTCAGGTTCGTGCACACTTACGCTCCATACTAAGTTCTCTGGTTTCGACGATCTTAGTAATCTCTCGTTGGAATATGATAGCATAAGCGTTGACAAACTCGGCTTCGGTGCAGGCTTTGAGTTTGGTGGAATGAAGATTAAAGGCGAACTGGAGGCTGCTATAGGTGGTGACAGAGAAGGCTTCAGCGGTGAACTTACCATCACTATGGTTGGTGATCTCTTTGAGACAAAGGTGCTCGGAGGTTTTTTCAAGGAGAATAATCAAGACTTTAATTGGGGCTTCTTTGATATAAAGGTAGAGACAGCCGTAGGCATACAGGTGCCACCATTGCAGATAAACGGTATTCATGGCGGGTTCTATTTCAACTGTGGCATGAAGGATCCAAAGAAGTCTGGCATTGACAACATAGATCCGAAGGACGGTGTCATTGGTGTTGTGGCAGGACTAAGTATTGCTAGTTCTGCAGGAAAAGACGTCTTCAATGGTGACTTCGACCTTACCGTTGTATATGATAAGAATGAAATGCACTTCAGCACTATCATGCTCAATGGTAATGTGTCGGCTATGAAGGATGTGGTGAAGGGTGAAGCAAGCCTTGTCTATACCAATAATGACAAGGAACGATACTTCGCTCTCAACATTACGGTCGATGTAAAGACAGATCCAAGCGAGTCTCTTCTCAAGGATGTTAAGGAAACAACCAAGGAACTCACAGAGATGAAGCAAAAGCTGAACAGTGATTTCAAGGAGGTTGCAGGCACTATGACGGGAGGATTGGCGGATAAGTTCGGTGATAGTTCGAAGGAGAAGTCAACCCAAAAGGATGAGAAGAAGGATGATGGGGTTAAGGTAAGTGGACCAAGTGCTCATGTTGCCATTGACATAAAGATTACAAAGAGGAAAGATGGCGTCACATACGACAAGGCTAAGTGGCATGTCTATCTTGGCGAACCGGAAAAGGACAAGCGTTGTTCGTTCACATTTGTTGATATAAAGACAGGTATTGTGGATGTATATGTAGGTGCAGATGCTTATCTATGTATAGGAAATGAGTTGCCTAATGACGGCGAACTTCCACCTATCCCAAGTGAGATAGCACAGTTCCTTGACGGATCAACCAAGGGTAGTGGCGTGCAATCTGATGACATGAACGCTGCTGTGACAGCTCGTGAGAAGGCACTCCGCAACGTGAAAACTCAGGGAACCTTCGGCGGTGGTGTCATGCTTGGTGCTTCCGTGACAGGAAAAATAAACGTTGACCTCGGTCTTCTGTATGGAGACCTGAAAGCTATTGCAGGCTTTGATATCAGCATTACAAATCGTGAAGGTGTGATATGTCGCAACCTTAGTGGTGGCTATGGCTATTATGGTTGGTATGGTGAGGGACAACTTTACGCTTACCTTGCAGCAAAACTTGGTGTGCATATCAATCTTGGATTCATCGATAAGAAGATAGATATTATCAACGCAGGCATCGGTGGTGTACTCAAAATGGGTATGCCTAACCCTTCGTACTTTGAAGGAAAGGCACGTGTGAAGATTTCCCTGCTCGGTGGTCTCGTCAATCTTGATAAGAAGTTCGCCTTCGATTGCGGTCAGCGATGCGATGCTTTCTATGGCAATGCCCTTGACGACTTCAAGATGTTCGGCGATCTTAGCATTGGCGATACGCTGAAAGCTGATGGATGGAAGAAGAGCAATGCCATCGATCCACATCTCGTCACCTATCCTATTCTTACTACGGAGGCAGGTATTGACCAGCATTATCGTGTCATAGACCAGACAGAACTTCATGCTCTGGCAGAAGACTATGATGGCGATATGGAAGATCTTGAAACAGAAGCACAGCGCACTTTCGTATTCCATATAGATGGAGAAGGTGTAGATAATCGCTATGTAGAGGTGAAACTGGAGCGTTTCAGAAAGGAACCTGGTCTCAAGGATGCGGCAGATGAGATTTCCTACTACACGTTCAAGAAGTCCGGACCTTTCCAGCATACTATCAATATGCCTCGTGACCTTAAGCCAAACAGCTACTATCGTCTTTCTGTTAGTGGTCATGCCAAGGAGATATATGATGGCTATGAAATGGATCCGGAATACTTCGAAGTCCGCACCAACAAGACATACAATAAGCCATGGAAGCAGACTCAGGTGTATTACTTCTGCACAGGAGATGCTGATGATGTGGACGATGCACCAGACTTGCAGGAATATGTGGCGATAGCTTACCCTTCAAACTACAACGAACTGAAGGATTATGTCTATCCTACAGATTATGACAGGTATATGCCTGCGCATGAGAATGACGTGACTCGTCCTACAATAGCTCTGACAAAGGATATCAGTAAGAGCTGTTTCAAAAAAGGAAACCTACGCTGGCGACTATGTGATGAGGATGGAAAGGAACTGATTGCAGAGAATAATGCATGGGTTACCAACAATGAAGAAGGCATCACTATGTGTTCAATGGAACCTGTGAAGCCACTTCTCCCTTATGGTCAAGGTGTGTCGGGACGTTATATTCTGCGCCTCGACTATGTAAAGAGTACTCAGGAAAGGAACGATGTCATCGTGTATGATACGCTCAATATTGCCCTTCTCCACTGCAATGTGCAGAGCAACAGTTCATGGCGTACTGGCTATAGAGTATCAACTAATGGAGGATACACGGCTTGGAGAGAGAGTGCTAAATATGAGGCTCCGTTCATGGCGTCGCTGCTCGTGGATTATAAATATACAGAGCCGGACATCAAGGGTATGCTCGACAAGGATTTCATGGAGAGCAGCGCCAAGACAGTTCGCACCACTGACCCATTCGTGTGCCTTTCTTACCTTGGCAACTATGCCTTCGTTGGTGGATGGAACATGAACAGCAGTGACCTCAACCTTGAAGTCATCACCTCGCAGTCGCTCAACTTCACCATTCGTGGAGGCAAACTCTTCGAGGGAACATTGAGTCCTACGGTCAATGATCATCGCATCAGGGACAGTTACAACAGCATAAAGTCCATGGTTTTCTATGATAAGTATCAGCGAGTAGGTGATTCTCCTTATCCGCTGCCTAACCTTAGCGACTCTCGTTATGACTATGTGTTGAAGACTAATGACCGTGCAAGCCGCTATTACCCTAACCAAACCGAGAAGTATTTTGGTGCAAAAAATGACATAGACCGTGTCTTCCGCATGATGGAAGAGGAAGGAACCGATGGCTATTACGGTGATAGGGAAGGTCTTCTGCCAAGCATCAGAAAGAGAATGATGCAGATGGAACTTTACAACAACGAGAAACTTGGCGACTTCCGCGAGAGAAGAGACATGGTGAGGGATTGGCGCAATGCTCGTCGCGGTATGTATATAAATATATGGTCTGGTGCTCAGCATGCCGGAGAGGAAAACGAAGAGACAGGAGAAAAGGCTAAGATTACGGGTGTGCCTCCTAAGATGGAGATACCTCTTTATCAGTTCCCAGTGCTCTGGGGCTCTACTCGCAACAATGATGATCTGCATCATTCCGTTACGATGTATGGTGTTCTTGATGCTATGTATGGCGTTAATGACAAGTCATCACATAGGAATGAGCGTGCTACACAGAGCAATTCGCAGAAGATTTTCAATGCTCTCAGCACTGATAAGTTCGATACTGATGCTGCTCGCCGTCGTCTCACGGAGGCTACATTCATCACCTATCGTGTCAATGCCTTTGATATTGCGACGGGTGAATACTATGTGACCTCTGCTCTGCTCAACGGTAGTGCTATGGATACATGGAAGGTAACGAACCCTCTCCTCAGTGGTGCTAAATATACCAGTGACTCTTATGCTTCGAATGAGGAAGGTTATTCTACGGGCAATCGCGATGCCACTGTCAGGGAAGAACATGTGGAAAGCCAGGCAGCTATGAAACTTGGCGAAGACATTCTCGAAAAGGCACGCAGCCTTGGAGGTATCTATCGCACTAACTATAGGAAGCTTACATACACAGAACATGATGAAAATATCAACAATTATCATTATGCTAATTATGACAGAGCTATCGTTCAGTATAATCAGGCTCGCGGAAGTTGGAATAATGTTTACTACAATCGTGGTCTGGTATCAACTCGTTATATCAATGATTTTGAGAAATACTATAGTGAATACTGCGATCAGTTGACGATATGGAAGTCCTTCAATGATGCAGACGCACGCGACAAGCGCACACTGATATACAATGAAATGGAAGATTTGTGGAAGCAGTTCAAGGAAGTTTCGTGGGATGATACTGAGCATTACAAGGAAATAAAAGATTCTGTATATAAGGCAAGGACCTATTATACAGCCCTCAATGTCAATGATGATAATGGTTTGGCAAAGCTCGCTGCCGACTATTGTTCTGCTCGTCTAGCAAAGGAAAAGACTGCTATTGATGAGATGAAGGCAAAGATAGATGCCAACGAGGATACTCCTGCTAATGATAAGCTTACAAACTACGAGAATCTGAACAAGGCTTACAACCTCATAAAGAACCTTATGCGTGAGGGTAATGCTCTGCAGTTGATGGGGCCTTCTTCAATAACCGCTGTGCCTGCAGGAAGCAGCAGCCAGTCTATATCATCAAACTGGAAGACGTTGAAGAACGCTGTGGCAGAATATGACAAACGTCTTATTACCTACAACAGCTGCTACACTTCATACAGGAATGCCACACGTGCTGCTACAAAGGCTGAATACAAGGAGAAACTTATCAATGCCTACAACAGCCTGAAGATGGCAAGAGACGCAATGTATTCCACCGGTAGGGTGCTTCTCGTTCAGACCGAACAGGTGAAGTCTGAGGCTAAGAAGATAAACAATGCCAAAGTAATCCTGGAAACCTACACACTATCTGATCAGGATGAATACTCTACGGCTGATGAGGCAAGTGCATACGCAACGAGTGCTCTGAGTACTCTCAACTCTACTGTAGTGGTAACAATGAATCAGGCAGAGAAGAAGATAACGGAGTTCAGCAAGATGGTTAATCCAAACTAAGTGACGAAAACGAAGACGAAAATGAAGACTAAAAGAATATTATTTGCAGTAACGATGGCGGTAATGCTCGTCTCGGGTGGTGTCTGGGCAAGCATGATGCCAGCATATCCCAAGACTTCTGATGCTGTATCATTAATGCTTGACGACAATAAGCAGCAGAAGAAATCGAAGCGTGAGGTGAAGATAGATACAGCCAATGCGAGGCGAGTGAACATAGAGTCAAGCATTCAGTTGCTTGTCCGTACATACGGTGACAGTATTGTGTTGCGATGGGCTGGTGCAGACTATGCCACGCAGCGTTATCTATATAGAGTGGGTGTAAATATCACCCGCTATGATCTCAGCAATATGCACTGCGACACTCTCGCTCTCGCTTTGAAGCCATGGACGGAGGAGAAGTTTCGTACCACTTATCCTGAGTCAGACTCTATAGCATACGCTGGATTGGGAATGATATTCAATAAGACCTACGTTGCAGCGGAGAGTACCGGATATCCTGCAGGTAGCTTTGGTTCGCTCGTTGAGATGCATGATGATCAGCAGTTCCGTCATGCTATCTCTGTACTTGTCAGCGAATGGCGACCTGATGTGGCTAATGGTCTCGCTATGCGATGGGTGGATAAGGATGTAAAGAAGAATCATGAATATGAGTATGTCATCCAACCTGCAGAGTGGAACAGTCGTCTTCCTATCCGTGCCGGACATATTTCAAGCATCAAGAACACTCCTCACAAGCCTGAAAAGCTTAACGTGCAGATTGGTGATTCCATCGTTAATGATAACACTGTGCGTCTTTGGTGGAACCGAACTTCCTATAGCAGTTATGAGATAGAGCGCCGTGAGGTGGGCGTAGGCGATTGGGAACGCGTCAATGAGCAGACATACGTCATTATGGAGAGTCAGGGACAGGCAGGAGCAGACCATGACTATGCTGACATTCTCCTACATCCAGGTACATACGAGTATCGCATTATGGCGCATGATGCCTTCGGTGACCTTACAGAGCCATGCCCTTCCCACACCGTAGTGCTTAAGGATAGCAAGGCTCCAAGTGCGCCGATACTTAATTATATTGTCCTCGACCGTCGCGACAAGAAGGATCCTATGAATGACATCTATGCCACCTTCCATTTCCAGAAGGACATCATAGAGGAAGACTTCGTGGGATATGTACCATTATATTACAACTCTCGCATGAAGACAAAGGAGTGGAAGAAACTCACCGATAAGATAATCTCTCCAAAGGACACCACCTTTACGGTGAATGTCACAGGACTCACTACGGGCTATGTGACCATTGCTGCATACGACAGGAATGGTAATATGAGCACTTCTCTCCCTCAGATGATACGCATTGATGACCGTAAGGCTCCTGAAGTTCCTAAACTGAGGTGTGATGTGAATGCAGAGAACGGTGTAGCCCTATTGCAATGGACTTGCCCTGACGATGATGTCGAGTTCTATGAGATAGAGTATGCCAACGATACCACTCACATGGCAGCACGTCTTGCCACCACTGACGGCAAGACATTACAATACACTGACACCCTTGCAATGGACGTGAACCAGAGGTATATATACTATAAGGTCCGCGCATTGGACTACAGTGGCAACTATAGTCGTTTCTCTCCTTATCTTCAGGTGGAGCGCCCACACAACACTATGCCTGAGGTTGCTGTGCTTGACACGGCATACGTTCATCAGGATGGCATCCATTTGCAGTGGGTAGTGCCGGGTGAAGCGCAGGTAAAGCGCTATCTTGTCAGTCGTCGATGTGGCAATGACTCTTCATGGAAGTTGCTAAAGTCGATGAATGCTGACAGCATTGCTGCGAAAGGAAATGTGATAAGCATTGTGGATAAGCCTGAGTATGATCGCATGAATCGCTATCAGTATGTGGTGGAGTGCGTTGCTTCATCTGGATTGATAAGTCATTCCTTGGTGTATTCCACAAGTTTTGAAGGACCAGCTTCCTTTGACTGGAACATAAAGCTCTATTCACGCTATGATGCAGAGCGTGAGTTTGTTCGTCTTGCGTGGGAGACAAAGACACCATTGCCATTCAAGGGTGACTGGTACTATTGCATATATAGAAAGCAAAAGGGCGACAGTCGCATGAAGTATTGGGACTCATGTCCTGCGTCAGAGAGTATATATGAGTTGCGTCAGAATCCTGGCGAGACAACAGAATACTGCGTTCGCATAAAATATAACGACGGTCGTGCATCTTCCTATTCCAATGTGATAAAGGTTGTTGCACCAGAAAAGAAGTAATTGATATGAAACATAGAATACCATCTCTGCTGTTTTCCTTCCTCGCAATAATGATGTCATTCACCAGTTGTGGATTGATAGACATGGAATTTGACGAGGGAGAAAGCATCATGTCTTCACTAAGTCTGCCCTATGACTCTGTATATGTCATGGTGGGCGACACATTCGACCTCACTCCAATCATCACTCCTGCTGAGCATGTGAGCGAGAATATGTTGTGGACAAGCAGAGCAGATAGCGTATTGAGAGCCACCGACAATATGTTCATTGCTGTTGGTGAGGGCGAAAGCGTCATCACATGTATGAACGTGGAGACTCTTATCAGCGACACATGTCACGTAACAGTCCTTCCTCGCTGGCAACTCAACGCACAGGAATACTTTGAAAACATGGTGTTCATTGCAGATGTCACACTGGACGGAAAGCCTTTTGACCCAGAGACGCAGACCATCGTGGCGCGAATAAATAATACCATCCTCGGTATTGGACAGCAGCGAGAGGCTTTTGGTATAAAGTATATAGAGTTGCGTGTGTGGTTCCCTTCTTTCGTGGAACCGGATTTGCGCGATGAGTTCAACAATACTTTTGTGCACTTCAGTCTGTATGACAGACGTACCTTGCAGCTTTATGATAGCAAGGAGTATATCAGTCTTGACCGTGAGAGCCATGGAACGTTGAGTGAATTGTATGAGATAAGGTTCTAATAAGTGGATAAACGATATGAAGAAATTAACAATACTCTCGATATTTTCAGTTATACTCTTCTCCCTGTTCAGTTGCACGCTCAACATGGAGGAATACATAGTGCCTGAGGAAGAGAAAGGCTTTGACAAACCCGTTGTGGAAGAGACGGAGATGGGCACCATCAAATATCAGTTCCAGGATAATGTTCAGGTGCTCACAGAGCGAGTACAGAAGTATATCGCCGACGTTCGTGAGGATTCCATCATATATTTCATGGACAATTTGCCAAATGAATGGATGCCACAGGTGGGTAACTGTCTCTTTGGCAAGATCACTCGTATGCTGCCTTACGGCATGAGTGCGAAGGTCTTGTCCGTATCCAGAGAGGGAGGATTGATAAAGGTAGTTACTACTCATGCCATTGATGATGAAATCTTCAAGCAGAAAGAGGTGGAAATCGACTGCGACTATACACTCCAGAACATCGCAAACCTGGACAAGGAGGGCTCCAATCTCACCACACTCAACGACAGTGTCATCGTTGACTGGAACTATAATGATGGCATAGTTCCCGATTATGCCGCAGAAGAAGATACCACAAAGGTTACTACCCGTGCAGAAACTGAGGAACGTGATGAGACTACACACAAGAGTTATTCTTTTACAGGCTCAGTGGATATCCCTGTAAAGAATCTTGCAGGGCTTCATGGTACGGCTTCATTGGAAGTGCATGTCAAGAAGAAATTACACTTCAAAGAGACAAAAGGAAAGTATCGCGAAGAGTGGACTATAGACCAATCGTATGAGAAGGTCACCTTTGAGGTGGGCATAAAAGGGGAGAATATACAGAATGCAGGGCCTACAAACATTCAGGACTTGATAAAGAATGCCCAGGGAAGAGGTCAAGGTTTGAAGGATTATCTGAACAATTGTGTAAACAGAAGAACGAAGGGAACGGATTTTCTCAATGGTGCATCTTTGACTATCCCAATAAAACTACCGACAAAGATACATGTCCCTATTGGAGGTATCTGCTACTTTGAATTTGGTGTTTCTGGTAGTATAGACATAACACCAAGTATATTCGGAAAGATAGTCTTCGTACATTATCATCAACAGAAGAAAGAAGGCGAGTATCGTTATGTTGGTCCAGATGGAGAGGAATATGAAGGAGTATGGGGAAAAGAGGAAGATAGGGTAGAAAAGCCTGCAGAGTTCAAGGTCACTGACTATGATTTCTGCGGTGATTTGGCTGTTTCCATTTCCGTTTCGGCTTCTGTTGAGGTCGGTGTAGGTCTTGGTGGAGATACGTTTGGTATAGGTTTGGGAGCCACAGCATCGATAACTTTCACCGCAGGGGCGAAAATAAACCTGGGAGCTAACTGGCATGAGGATAACAAATCGGGGTTCATACCGTTGGTTGAGCTCTATGCCAATATGACTTGGGCTGCCAATGCCTACTGTGCAGTTGGTCTTTTTGGATTTAAGATAAATCATGTGTTGTTCGGTTATAGTCCTTCTACACCGAACTGGGCAGTTTCTACCACGTTGACTCCAAAGCTGTCAACGACGAATTCAAAGGCTGTTTATGCCAATTATGTTGATGCCGCCAATACAAAGGTGCAATGCGTTGAAGCTACGTTCAATTTCTCACATCTCTTCAATGCTACCATCTATCCGCTATCTATGGTAAAATACATGAAATGCAGGATATATGTTGATGACAAATCAGAAGGAAAATACATTGAACTGTATCCTCTTTCCTATTCTTCATCGGGCACCACGGTTCCTAATCAGTACATGAAGAATCCGGTAGAGCCTGTTTCCAATCATAACTATAAGTTCGTTGTTCCGGTAAATGACATCTTAGCTTATTGTGGTGAGTACAAGAGACTCACCATAGTACCGGTGTTCTGGGGGGATGGGTCCAACAGTAAGGAGTTGGTATTGTCGGATCAAACGCTTACCATAGCATCTGCCCAGCCTGTTGTTTCCAGTGGTAAGGGAGAGCAACTCAGCGGAATTTATACCGGTGAAGAAAGGTATCCATACCAATATTCGTTTGCATTGTTGACAAAATTTGAAAACACCTCAGATGTAGAGGAGATAGGTTATCAAATAATAATAAGATCACTTTATGATACATCCAAAGTGTACTATGACAATTATATCCCTGTAACTAAGGGTGGAGTGGTGAAGTCAGGTTACTATCGTACTCGATTTACTTTCAATACCAACTATGATGCCAGTGTAAACGGCGCCTTGATGGTCTTTGCGAGTCCTCGTTATACAACGAGAACCGACGGAGTAGGGAAAGATGCAAAGAATGCTATTGATTTATTATTGAAATTTCCTGTGGACGAACATAAACCTTCATGGTATAATTTATACAAAGATCATGTCAATGATATTGATATGTAATGCGACTGTCATCAGCATGTAGATGCCATGTTCTGTGAAAGCGTAGGGATTCTTACGTGTTCCACCCCAACTTGATGTGCATTTTTTGCACATCAAGTTTGCAACATCCTGATTTGTAAGCTGGAACATAAAATCATCCTCGAACTTTTCTGCATTGCGTTTCACTTGCAGGGTCGCAGGGACAGTTATCGCATTTTTTGCGACAACTGAAGTTATCAATTCCTCATTGTTAATTAAGCGTTAGTGTAGGATTTTGAAGCAAGAAGGGTCACAGGGACAGATTTTTGTAGAAATTAATACAAGTGCAGAGGTAGTAAATAAAACCTTAAATACCAAACAATTAGAAAATAATTGTCAAAAATCGCAAGTTATACTGAGCTCTATATGTCAAAAATCGCAGAGAAAAGTAAAATTGAATCCGTTTCTCACGGAGGTAACAGCCGTTTCTCACGGTAGAAACTGTCGTTTCCTGCGGTGGAAACGAGCGTTCCCCACGGGGGAACACTACAGTAACTAACACTTATCAACGATGTAGAGACGGAAGAGAATATCAGAGAGACTGTAGATGCCTCCTTTGACGGTTATGAGTTCGCTTTCAAGAAGTTTCTTTACTGCGGATTGCATGGCGCTGGCTGAAGCGAGAGCATGACGCTTTATGAAACTGCCACTCATAATACGTTCGGCATAGCCTTCTCTGGCAATAGCAAACAATGCGTCTTTCTGACGCTCGGTGAGGGAACCAAGGACATTGTTGTAGTTCTCTGCAACTTCTTCAAGCATATTGTCATAGCACTTGTCAAGTACTGCCCTGTCACAAGTTTCACCTGCACTTATTTCTATGAAGGCTTCATGCATAAGTTTTTGAAGCAGGTATGTGGTTCCATCAAACAGTCCGTAATAGTATGACAATGCTTCGGTGTCAAGATACTTGTCATATCTTTCCATCCAAGAGCTTGCGAAGGCGGAGTAAACATCAAGTTTTATTGGCTTCAGGGAATACTGCACAGAACTGTTGTAGAACGGTTTTGCTTGTGAACTGAACATCTCAGAAAGGATGTGATGCTCACTGCCTGCAAAGATGAAGTGAGCATTGCTCAGATGCTGTATGTGTCCACGAATGAGTGCCTCAACAGCACCGTCGTTGTTCTCCGGGTATTTACTTATTTTCTGAAACTCGTCAAAACACACCACGCAAGGTTTGTCACAGTTTTCCAACCAAGAGAATATCTCTGACAAAGTAAACTCTGGCGACTGTATCTTTCCCATCTCCAATGTGAAGGTGGGCATAGAACTAACTGGATCAAAACCGAAAGTACCATTCAATGATTTCAAAGTCGTTACCAATGAAAGAAGCATTTTTTCGCTTCTTGACTTGAGTTGATCAAATACAGCCCTACCAAAGGTGTACGTAAAATCGCGTATGCCACTGGTATGAAGCAAATCGATATAGAAGGTGTAATAATCTTCTACTATCTCGCTCTGACGGAAAACGTGACGTACGAGCTTTGACTTGCCCATACGACGTGGTGACATTAGGACTAGATTTCCTTCATTGGATATGGTACGTATGATATGTGCTGTCTCTTCTTTTCTATCGCAGAAGTATTCTTCTGGGATATCACCTATTATAACAAATGGATTCTTTTGCATATACATCAAGTTTTGCTTGCAAAGATATGAAAATAATTCCAATTATGCAAATTGCATTATGCAAATCGCATAATTTCATTCAGATTTATAAAAAAATATTGTTGACTGACTATATTTACGAAATACCATGTATGAAGATTTATGAAGATCTATGAAGATTAGGAGTTCTAATCTTCATAATGTAAACTGTTGTATATTAAGGTGATACAAAGATTTATGAAGATATGAAGATTTTTATCATCTTTTCTGTGAAAATTTTTTGAAAGAAGGGTGGAAAACGTGATATCTTGCTACGATTTTTAAAGCCAATGATGGCAGAAAATCATACTTCGATACCAGGAAATGCCGAGAGGAAAGTGAAGTAATTACAGGTAAAATGCAGGGAAATGCAAGGCTGTTTTGGAAACGATAGCATTCGTTAAGAGTCCTATAATTTTAAGGAAAAATAATCAAATTAACACAGTTTAACCTTTCGGGGGGGGTAATTTTATGTATTATTATTAAATTTGTACGCGTAAAACATTGTATTATAATAAACTTAACATAAATTTAACAAAACTATTATGAAGAAATCCATTCTTTCATTTTTGCTTCTGTTTGCCACATTGGCAACATTTGCAACTAGATGGACTGCACCTTCTATGAATGACTACAGTGACCGCTATGTAGTCTATACGCAGGTGAATGTTAATGGAATGAAAAGCAACAACGTGGAGGTAGCGGCTTTCATTGACGGGCAGGTGCGTGGAGTGGCAAACTATACCTCGCTCAACAACCTTGGTCACCTGAACCTTGAGGTGCGCGGTAATGAAAGTGATAACGGTAAGACCATCACTTTCAAGGTAGCCTTCAACAGCTTGGTGTATAAGGTGGAAAAGACTCTCACCTACCAGCATCAGAGCACTTACGCTTCGTTCCCATTCGTTATCAATGTGGATGCCATCACAGGTGTGGTACTTACCAATCCTATAAACATCAATCAGGTGATTGGTACGACCTACGATCTCACCAATGACATCTCATTCCTATACGAACCTCTGAACCTTGATGGTGCTCCAGAGTATTACAACAGAATGTATGAGACGACACTGGATACGGAAGAAACGCCATTGACTTACATGTGGGACTTCGGAAACTCATCGCAGTTCTTCACCGTAGGAGACAACAATATCCTTACCGTGCGTGACTATAATGAGAATCTTTACCTCGGTTTGATGGTCTCAGGACCTGTAGATCCTTCGGTTATGACACATGTTGCGCAGTTCCAGACACGCACATTCACAACTGTAAACATCACTAAGCCTGCTGTGCCAGTGACAGATATCCTGCTTTCTGAGACCACAGTGAAGCTGTATATGGATGACTCTGCATTCAATGTTCTTTTCCCTATCATTTCCTTTGTGCCTTCAGATGCCTCAAACCAGGCATTCAAGCTCGTGCCAAACGATGCAGCCGCTGCCGCAGGTATAGGTGGTGAGGATGAGAAATACATAGCAAAGATTCCGGGAACATATTCGTTCAGGGTTGTTTCTGTCGAAAATGAAAACATCTACAAGAACCTTACCATCGTAGTTGTTCAGCCTGTTACCGACCTTATCTGGAACAGGGATGAATCGCGCATAGAAGTGTGGAAAGGTGACAATGCCTATGAAGAGATAGCAAAGAATATCAACATCCTTCCTGCAAACGCTTCAGACAAGACTCTCATCTTCTCTCCAAGCGATGCTAA
This sequence comes from Prevotella sp., assembly GCA_045627725.1. Taxonomy (GTDB): domain Bacteria; phylum Bacteroidota; class Bacteroidia; order Bacteroidales; family Bacteroidaceae; genus Prevotella. The sequence goes on from JAZQOH010000044.1 coordinate 85,549, forward strand.
TGCATTTGAAGAGAATGGTGTTGCTGTTGCTACGGGAACATATACAGTTACCGTAAGACCAAAAGAAGGCACCTTCTGGTTTAACCCTCTCGTAATAGAAGTGGAGGTGAAGCAGGCTGTAGAGGCAATCCATGTCACACCAAATAAGATAAGCGTGAACGTAGGTGACAACGTAAGTGATTACATATTACAAAATGTGAACGTGGATGTTCTCCCTGAGACAGCAAACAACAGAAGATACCGTGTGCAGCCATCAGATGCTGATGCAAATTTCTTCCCTAACAACATCGCAACAACAGCTGGTACTTACACATGGGAGGTTATATCTGATCAGAACCCAGAGGTTAAGACAAACATCACCGTAAAGGTTATTGTTCCTGTATCATTCGTTCTCCCTGATATGATAGACCTCACTCTCCTCACTCCAGGACAGGGATCTATCACAGAGGTTACTGGTGACTATGATGCATCACTCGTAACATTCAATACGAATGGAGAAGTTGAAGTTTCCATCAGCGACAAGACTATCACCCTGACAGGTAAGAAACTCGGCGATGGTGAGTTTGAAGTGTTCTACGAAGGCGAATCAATGGGTATGGTTCCATTTAACGTAAACGCAGAGATGCAGCTTCAGAGCGGTTGGAACTGGATAAGCAACTACACCGATTCCGAAGTAGCCCTTCAGACTGCAACTGGATACATCCCTTCACTCTTCACAGGCACCAGCAAGATTCTTGAGGCACGCTCACAGGAAGATCTTCTCTTCAATCTCGATGGTGAAGTATTCGGTGATATCACATCATTCGAGCCAGGCAAGATGTATAAGGTAAAGACGAATAATGCCATGACCATCATACCTAACGGCTCCGCACCATTTGATGGAAACGTAACAATCAGCTATAAGGGTTACACATGGTTCGGTTATCCTGTAATCGGCGATCATACCTTAGGTTATTTCAACACCAACAACCTTCTCTCCGCAGCAAACAATGGTGACGTCATCATCGGCAAGAGTGGCTTTGCTTCTTACGACGGTTCCAAGTGGATCTCTTCTTCCGACTTCAAGTTAGAGACAGGCAAGGGCTATATCTACTATACAGAACAAGCAGGTCAGAAGACTCTCGATTTTGGCGACAACTATGTCAGCGAACCTTCTACTACATCGGCTAAGTCTGTATTTGGCAACAAGGCAAACGTATGGAAGTATGACGCTCAGCAATTCTCTGACAATATGGCAATCATTGCTACCCTCGAGGGTCTTGAGGCAGATGGTCGCTACAGTGTAGGTGCATTCGTTGGCGATGAGTGTCGCGGTAAGGGTGAGTTCGTAGAGGGTAACCTTATGTTCATCAACGTAGCAGGCAAAGCAGGCGAGCAGGTAAGCTTCCGCCTCTATGACAGCGAGACAGGCGAATACACTCAAATTCCAGAGACATTGAGCCACAGAACTCTTGCCGGCACACTTGCCAAGCCTATCGTTCTCTCTCCAGAGATGCAGGCTACAGGCATCCACGAGATCAAGGCAGCAGCTTCCAACGCTCCTGCCTATAACCTCAACGGACAGCGTGTGAATGCAAACGCCAAGGGCATCATCATCATCAATGGTGTTAAGGCTGCAAGAAAGTAAAAGCCCCCTCTCATAAATTGTCAAGAATTAGAGAGTAGTTTTAATATACTGACAGAAAATTACCAGTGATTTACAGAAAATTTTCTGATTATTTTCTGGTAATTTTCTTTCAAACAACAAACAGAAAAAATTCTCTAATTCTTGGCATTAAAAACAAAATAGTTAAAGAAGGAATAATGAAGACCATAAGAGCAATAATCACACCCGTCATACTTTTGTTGCTGACAACGTCGGTTGTGCATGCCCAGAACATCTCGGACATTGCCAAGAGCGATCCGCTGATCATCACAGGTGCTGTGGGCACGCAGAACACATATCACTACTCCTCAGTGGGCGATGGCTATGCTTCGCCACTGAGCAACAGCGTGTATGCCAATCTGAATATCAGCCTCTATGGTATCAGTATGCCTTTCTCTTTCTATTACACAAACAACAATACAAGCTTCTCATATCCGCAGTTCTCGTTCAACCTGACTCCTCAGTATAAGAACTGGACTGGTCACATCGGACAGTCATCGATGGACTTTTCTGCCTATGTTCTCAATATGTCGTGGAATGGTGTCGGCTTGGAATATAACTCCGACCGCCTCCGTGTAGGTGCTTTCTATGGCAAACTGCGTAGTGCAGTCAATGATGACCCTACAGACCCTGCCGCTCGCAAACCTCAATATCGACGTATGGGCTGGGGCTTCAAGATAGGATATGGCACAGGAAGCAACTATCTTGACCTTTATTTATTACGCGCGTACGACTGTTTGAATACCGTCAATGAGTCATGGCGCGACATTATTTCGCCAGAAGAGAACATCGTGGTGGGCGTGAAAGGATGCGTGACACCGCTGAAATGGGCTTCGCTCACTGCAAATGTTGCAACGTCAGTCTTCAGCACCGATACACGTATGCAAAAAGTGGATGATGCAGAGGCAAGGAAATGGGACAAGATTTTTGATGTACGCTATTCTTCTCTGATGCGCTTCGCAGGTGATGCCTCTCTCAATCTTGCCCTTCCTTTTGGTATAAACAGCAGTATCTGCTATCGTATGGTGCAGCCGGACTATACATCTCTCGGTACATACTATATGTCAAACAACTATCAGAGCCTCGGTATCACCGCAAGCACAACGCTCTTTAAGAAGATATCACTCTCTGGAACATATTCTGGACAGAACGACAACCTTACAAACAAACAACTCTATACCACATCGGGCTACGTATATAATGCACATGCAAGCACACGCTTAGGCAACCATTTCAATATCGCTGCGGGCTTCAACGGCTATACACAGCGTCAGAGTGATGGTATCAGCCACGTTACTGATACTACTCGCATACATCGTCAGATGACAAGTTTCAGTCTGACACCAACATATATGGTAGAGAATGATATACTCGGACACAGCGTTTCTCTCTCGGCCAACTACACCACGAACAAGGACCTCAACGAATATACAGAGTCACTCAACCATAGCAATGTAACCACCAAGGCACTTGGTATCACCTACGGACTCAACGTTAAGCCTTGGGAGATAGACTTCGGTCTCTCCTTCTCTCATCAGCAGACGAAGGGCTATCAGCAGAAATATCGCAGCGAGGTAGGTTCCATCTCTGCTTCCCGCTCTTTCCTTGAGGAGAAAAACCTCAACGTCAGTGCCAATCTTTCCCTCTGCTATAATGAAGTCTATCGTCAGTCGAAGAGCCTTTCTATGGGTGGCGACTTCTCTGTAGGTTACACTATAAATAAGGTGCACAACTTATCGGCATCAGCGAGCTTCAACAAATATGGTGATGTGAATATCTCGCAGCTCCGCTCAAATCTCGACTGTACAGACATCACCTGCTCTCTCAACTATGCTTATACCTTCAGTCTCCTTGAGATAAAGAAGAAAGAAAAGAAAAATATAGAAGAATAAATATATGCGCATGAAACGTACATATCTTTCATACCTACTGACAATATTCAGCGTTATCACGGTGATGGCGCAAGATGTCATAGTTACGGTGACTCCTGTTCAGGAGATTCTTCCACCGCAGGCATTGCTATACGTCAATGATCCTGGCAAGTTCTTCAATGTGACACTCACCAACACATCCGCTCAGCAGCAGGATGTATATCTCGGTATCCAGCTCGAGCAGAAGGTTCCTGCTACGGGAATGAGCATCACGACATCAACAAAGCGACAGCCAACGAGACCTTATAGCATCCCTGCAAACGGCACTCGCCAGCTCACCATGGCGGAGACAAAGACAATGTTCAACTATCTCACGTCAAATGAGGTGCATGCCACACCTGGCTTGTTCAGTGACTATATGAACGGCAGCTTTGGTCTTCTGCCCGAAGGACAGTATGAGGTGCGTCTCACGGCATACCGTTGGGCTAACCCAGCACTTGCCAATCCAGTAGTTGTAAGCAATCCTACTGGTGGCATGGCACGTTTCACAGTGTGCTATAATGCGCAGGCACCGCAATTCCTCATGCCTATTTCTACAAGTCTCTCGCTCGAAAACAAGGATGTTGCCGAACTTGAGGCTTTGAATCCTATGTTCACATGGACACAGCCACTGATTGCCTGCAATCCTGCAGTAGTCAATTTCCGCTATGACTTCAAGATTGTCGAGGTGCTGAAGAATCAGAATCCTGACGATGCCATGGAGCATAACCCTATTGTCTATCAGGTGAAGAACCTGCTTGTGCCTCAGTGTATCATACCAAGCAATATCATCACATCGCAGTTCTATACCGACAGGACATACGCTGCCCAGATTACAGCCCATAGCAACACCTCCAATGCCCTCAATTATGTATCCATAGAGAATGAGGGAAAATCTACCTATCGCCTCTTTAAGATAAAGGTGAGCGATAAAGGTAATGATAAGATTGACGATGGTAACGACGATGACGGTGATGACAAAAAGATAGACGATGGCGATGATGACGACGATAAGAAAGACGATGAAAAGAAGGAAAAGGAGGAAGAAGACGATGATTTATTCTTCGGCTTCAGCATGAATGGTGACATCAATCCAGACTCTCTCTACACCTTCAAATACCCTAATATCCTGGCACCGCAGTTCGCTTCTGGTGATGAGGCACGCAAGATGTTCAAGGGACAATCCATGAAAGTGGAATGGATACAATCTTCATTCATCGGAGGCGAAGGCACCGATCCTAACTCCATCAAGATTTCCTACGACGTGGAAATATTCCGCGGCGAGGATGTCTGCGACCTTGAAGGAACGCTCAAGACAAAGCCTATCTATAGCAAACGCACCACAGAACTGACAGACAGTATTCCATGGGAGAAGATTGCCGACCTCGTAGAGACTGGCAACTACATGGTCTTGCGCGTCAATCCTGTCGTAACAAAAGGCTCTTCCGTAGCCTTCGGAGGCGATAAGACACACATCCGTGACTTTGCACTTGTAGAACTTCTCACGAAGAAGTACTTCCAGTGCTCAAGCATGGTGGAGATTACCAACAAGAAGCCTACCACAAAGAAGGCTGCTGACCTCAAGGGAAAGACCATCCCTATCGGTCAGTATCAGCTCACCATCGATGAGATACAAGCTGGCACGAAGAAGGATACCTGGAAGGGTAAGGGACATGTGCTGTGGGAACCTATGGGCTTCAAAGTGCATGTCTGTGTAAAGTTTGCTGACCTCCAGATCAATACCGACGATGTAGTCTTCGGCGGAACGGCATCTACATACTCGAAAGAGGAGAATCTTAGCGACATCCAGGTAGTAGAGAAACTCTTCTCCGACTGGGGCATTGACAATCTTATCAGCGATACAGGCATACCTTATGCCGACGAGATTTCATCTGCCACATCAGGAGTTGTCAAGGATATAGCAAAGAAGATAGACCTCTCAAAGTATTACGGATACACCAAGAGCGGTAAGGCTATCTGCAATGCGTTCCTGTCAGGCGAGGTGAAAGACCTCTATATGCCTCTCGCATTGCCTAAGTCCATCAACAAGAGTCCTGTGGATATCCAGATCTCCACGATGAAGTTCTCTGCAGAATATGCAACGATGGACCTCATCGGTGAGTTCACATTGCCTAACACGAAATATACCAAGAACGATATTCTCGTATTCGGCTGCCCACGTTTGTGTATATCTCCAGACCGTGTTCTTCCAGAGTCAGGTACTATTGCTCTGCTTTCTGACTTCACTATCAATGATCCTAAGTCATCATACGAGATGACCTTCAAGGCTCCAAAGAATGTGATAGAGCCAGAAGATGGATGTTACGTCAGCTGGCATGCAGATAAGTTCGAGATGCTCGGCATTGATGTAGATATGAAGATACCTGGTCTCGTTAAGGATAATAACGGTACAGCAACAAAAGAGAAGCCGGTATTCAATGCTCGTGCAAGCATCAGCGACTGGGATGACTGGATGGTTGACAACATCACTGTCGATCCTTTCCAGGCAACAGCACTCCCAGGATGGACTTTCACTGCAAGCGATATCGTATATGACCACTCTTACTATCGCAACTCCAGCAAGATGGGAGCCTTCCCTACAGGATATGACAAGTCGAAGGCAGGCATCACAAGTGTTGTTACCAATGCAGAGGGTAAGAACTATAGTGTTTCTGGCAATAACTCATGGCAGGGACTATACATAAAGGAAATAGCAGTCAAGTTCCCTAAGGCTCTTGAGTTTGGCACTACAGGCGACAAGCGACTCAACATTTCTGCCAAGAATATGTTCTTCGATAAGTCGGGAGCAACTCTTGACGTTAGTGCGGCAAACATACTTTCTGCAAAGACAGGTAAGGCAGGTGGCTGGTCATTCTCTCTTGACAAGGTTTATGTATCATTCCTTCAGAATAACTTCAGCAACTGTGGATTCTCTGGTAAGTTCTCCGTTCCATTGCTCAGCGGACAGATAGCTTACGACTGTAAGGTATATCGCCTGACAAGTAATAGTTCAACTGCAGGTCAGTATGCTTATGTATTCAAGACAAAGCAGGTTGACGGACTCTCACTTGACTTCTTCCTTGCACAGGCAACATTCAAGAAGGATCAGACATACTTCCTCCTTGAGTCGAAGCCTAACGGCAGCACACAGGAAACAAAGGTTGAGCTGCTCATGGGTGGTGACATCACCATTGGCGGTACAAACTATCTGAACCAGAAGATAAAGAACTCAAGCCTTCCTATCAAGTTTGAGATTCCTGGCGTTCACTTCTGCGGAATGCGTCTTGCCAACTGTGCTAACACATGGACTTCTACTTACGAGAAGGACATGCAGAAGACTGCCAAGAATGCAACACTCTCAGGCAAGCAGATATATGCAGGTAAGGAATTCCAGTTTGCATCAGGTAAGATATACTTCCATACAGGTAAGTGGTCACTCGCATCACTTGAGAAAAAGATCGGACCTTTCGAGTTCAGTCTTAGCAAATATAATTTCAATTACACAAACAAGAAACTCACTGCCGATCTTGAAGGCACTATCAAGCTTGTCAGTGGTGTAGATATAAGCGCTACAGCAGGTCTCGCTATTAATGCCAATGTGACATTGCCAAGTGACCTGACGAAACTTGACCAGATAAAGATAGCATATGGTTCTACTGACTTCAAGAAGGCTGCCATCGAAGCAAAGTTCGCTGGTATGGAGCTTTCCGGCTCGCTCACTGTAGAGAAGGGCGACAAGACGAAGGAAGGTTATACAGGTGCAATAAAGTTCAAGATGCCTGGCGACCTCTTCACTGTCAATGCTAATGGTGGTTACTATAAGTATGAGTCTGGCTCTACCAAATACTCTTACGGTTACTTCGTCTGCAAGATGGCAAGTAACGTAGGTGTTGAGATTACTCCTATTAAGATTACCGGTATCACGGGTGGATTCTATTACAACTGTAAGAAGAATGGTGATGGCGCTACTCCAGAGAAGGGACTTATCGGTGTGATAGCCGGCTTGCAGCTTGCTACTACAGCAGGCAAGGAGGCACTCAGTGCCGATATGGATATGACTGTTGTGTATGACTCAAAGAACAAACGCTTGTCAACATTCATATTCAATGGTAAGGTGCAGGCTGTCAGCGGGCTTGTAAACGCTAATGCAAACCTTGTATATGAAAATAACAATAGCAGTAAGTATCTGCAGCTTGACATTACAGTGGATGCAACAGCCGACAATGAGAAGATTCTCAATTCCATGACGGGCGTGAACAGTTCTTTGTCAACACTTAAGTCAAAGCTTAACAGCTCATACAAGAGCCTGACAAAGAAGCTGCCTACAGGTTCTCTTACAGCTATGAATGACAGCCAGAGCACACCTGACAAGTCAAAGTCTGGTAAGACAGGTGAAAACCTCAGTGCAGGAGCCAAAGCTACTATACAGCTTCAGTTCAAGCTTACATGGAAATCTGGAGGTACTACATACTCCAAGGCTAAGTGGCACCTCTATATTGGCGAGCCTACCCTTGATAAGCGCTGTACCTTCACATTCCTGAAGTTCAAGTCGAAGATTGTCAGCGTTGACATAGGTGCCAATGCTTATCTTTGTCTTGGTAATGAACTGCCAAACAATGGCAAACTTCCTGCTATCCCAGACAAAGTAGCTAAATTCCTCAATGGCTCAGGTAGTGGTAAGGGTATTGAGAGCGCTTCACTCTCTGAAGCCAACAGAGCACGTGAGTCATCGCTCAAGGACTTTGAAGATCAGATAACCTCTACAGGTGGTGGTGTGATGTTCGGTGCTCAGGTATATGGCTACCTTGACGTGGATCTTGGCATCTTCTTCCTCAATACGGGTGCAACAGCTGGTTTCGATATCAGTATTGTGAAGCTGCCTTCTTCTGCTAAGTGTACTAACATCAGTGGTCAGCCTGGCTATAAGGGCTGGTATGGCTACGGACAGCTTTACGCATACCTCTATGCTAAGTTCGGTATTCGCATCAACCTCGGTTTCTGGAAGAAAGACTTCACTGTTTGCGATGCAGGTATCGGTGGACTGTTCCAGATGCAGGGTCCTAAGCCTTCACACTTCGAGGGTAAGGCACGTGTGAAGCTTAAGCTGCTCAGTGGTCTTGTCAATGTTGACCGCAGATTCACATTCGAGTGCGGTCAGAGTTGTGACCTCTTCTATGGCAATGCTCTTGACAACTTTAAGCTCTTCGGTGACCTCAGCATAGGTTATGACAATTCTGAACAGGGATGGGATGTTAAGAATGCTATCGATCCTAATCTCCTGCAGCGTCCATACTTCACAACAGAAGCTCCTCTCAACGAGCCATTCCGTGTGCTCGATGAGACAGAAAAGGCACGCCTTGCAAAGAACTACACCGGACCAAAGGATGACCTTGACATGGAGGCAAGCCGTACGTTCATATTCCGTTCTAATGTAGGAGCATATGTAACCCTCGAAGAGTGGAACTGGGATACCCAAAAGTGGACACCTCGCTCTATTAAGTTGAAGGGACAGAACCGTTATGCTAACTATCTCGATCTTACTACTCTCACTCCAAACAGATGTTACAGAATGACTGTGACAGGTTATGCGAAGGAGATACAGAAGGGTGTTGAGGTAAATCCACTCAAGTACAACGAAAAGACTAACAAGTATTATAACGAGGCATGGACACAGACAAAGACTTACTACTTCCGTACAGGTCCAAGTAAGGCAATAGATGACTGTCCTTCGGATGCTGAGTTTGAGAAACTCGTGGCTATAGCATACCCTTCATACTATAATAAGGTGAAGGAGTTCGGAGGAAAGTATGTTACTGCATACCTCAACGATGTGAAATATCCTAATATCGCATTCTTCTCTGATGTCAGCAATAAGATATTCAAGAAGGGTAAGCTGAAGTGGCGTCTCTACCAGGGAACTAAGCTTGTCAGCGAGAAAGATGCAAAATGGAGTGTTAAGGCAGATCCACATTGCTGCAACCTGACTACTTCTTCTGCACTCAGCGCAGTAGCTCACAAATCTTATAATCTGCTTCTTGACTATGAGGTGTCGAAGACAGTGTCTGGAAAGGTTCAGGTTACAACGACACATATCGTTGATATGATGGTTAGTACTTACGATGGTCACTGGGAGACTGGCGATGATTACAACCTTTCTCTGCAATATGAGAAACCATTCATCGGATCAAGTATATGCTCTATCGACTATGCTGTTTCTTTGAATACAAACTATTCTGACTACGATATATCAAGAGGTCTAACCTATTATCTGAACGGCAAGACATTACCTTATCGTATTGCCAGCCCATATATGTACATATCTTATCTTACCAACTACGCATTCGTTGGTGGATGGGAGTTCAGTTCTTCACGTCTGGATGCTAACATTACTACATGTCAGTCTCTCATATATACTGACAAGGGTGGTAGTTTTGAAGGTAAGTTGGGAACAGGCGCATCTACATATAATATTGTAAACTCATACGAGAAGATAAGGAAACTGTCAACTTATACTTACAGTCAGTATGGTCAGTTTACAAAATATCCACTGCCAGAGTTGGATGATGAGAAGTACAACTACACTCTCAGCGGATTGTCACGTGTACCTGTATATACTCCAGGTTCGGGTAACCCACGACGTATTAGCGGGTACATTGATGACCTTTGGTCGCCTATAGTGGCATGCTATAGGATGTGCAATGTTATCCAGAACACTCTGGACGCTGATTTCGATGATGCAATCAATGTGAAGTTCAAGGGTAAGAGCTGGTCGAATGACCTCAATGCCATCGAGACTTGGTATCAGAGTCATCGTGGACAGATGTTTACTGCAAAGTTCAATGAATCAACACTTCAGGTACCTGCTTATCAGCTTCCTATCGTTTATGGTTCTTGTCTTAAGAACACAAGTGATGGCGGTAGAAAGAAGGTAACCTTGTGGGGCACACTGGAAGGCTATGAAAAGGCTGATAAGAAGAATTCTCAGTCACGTGGACAGAGAGAGAACTGTCTGAACATCTTCAGCGGACTCGTGGGTAAGGAATATATCGGCAGAACAGACGGTGACATATCATCAAAGGATTCGAACATGCACAGTTGGGATAAATTTGAAACCAGCAATTACAAGCGATTCATAACAACTGCTGATTTTGATATCTACCGTGTCAATACCTACGATATTGACAGGTGCTGTTATTCTATAAATTATGATTTATATGGAGAGAATCCATATACTCGCTTTACGATAAAATATCCTCTTGAATATTATAAAAACTATGGCAAATAAAATATCACAAAAAGTAGCAGTAATAGCAGCTGCCATGCTCGCATTTGCGGGCATGGCAACGGCCAGATTCATGTCTGCAGGTTACATGCCTGATGATGACGATGTGAAGCCACAGATAAAGATTGACACTACGGACTATGTGGGAGGCGAAACGCCTGATACCATAACACCACGCTGGCTGCCAGGACAGGTGAAGGATACTGTTCAGGCAATTAACGAATGGGAGGCTAAACAGAAGAAGAATCTGCGTGCGCAGATACATATTCTCACAAGGTCGTATGGTGATAGCATTGTGCTTAGATGGGCTCCTGATGATTTTGCCAGTTGGAAGTTCCTCTGCAATAAAGGTGTGAACATCATGCGTAGTGAAGTGGGCAAGGAGGGCGTCGATACGTTGGTTATGAACCTCAAGCCTGCAACGCTTGAAGAGTTCCGTGCAACATATAGCGAGACAGACTCTCTCGCTGGTATGGCAATGGGCGCACTTTACAACGAAGATCAGCTGCGTGTGGATCAGACCAGTGATCCGGAGGGTGGCATAGTGTCTATCTATGAGATTTATCAGGAACAGCAGATGACATTTGGTGTAGCTGTACTCGTCAGTGAACTGCGCCGCGACCTTGCCGACAAACTTGCCATGCGCTTTGTTGATAGAAACGTAAAGAAAGGTGCAACATACCAGTATTTCATTATTCCTACTGAATACGATGAAACGGGACACATCATTCTCGATGCTGGTGTGACAGACGATGTAAAGAATGAAAAATACAAGCCTGTACCTTTTGACGTAGCGATGGGAGACTCCATTGTTTCCAATCAGTCTATACGCTTGTGGTGGGAACGACGTGATTACACATCATACGAGGTGGAGAGAAGGAAGCATGGAGAATCATCGTGGAAGCGTCTCAACGACAAACCATACGTCATCATGTTCCCAGAACAGGAGGATCTTGACTGTTTCTATGGCGACCAGCTTGACGGACCTGGCACATACGAGTATCGTGTCTTCGCACACGATCCTTTTGGTGACCTTACAGAGGCATCACCTATTCACACTGTAGTGTTCCCCGATCTTGTGCCTCCACGTCCACCAATGCTCAAGTACATCGAGATAGATCGCCCTGATGATAACAATCCAGGTGCAGAGGTTTGGGCTACCATATACTTTGAGAAAGATACACTGGAGGAAGACTTCGTGGGCATGATACCTATGTACTACCACGAGAAAGCCACCAATGGTGAGTGGAAGCCTCTCATTGACCGTGAGCACATACTTGCACCCACAGACACTGTATGCAGAGTTAACGTGACATATATACCAAGTTCACAGCTTGTCATTGCTGCTTACGACACTGCTCAGAACGTGAGCTATTCTATACCACAGCTTCTTCGTGTGTCTGACATGCGTCCACCTAAAGCCCCTACGGGCTTGAAGGCTAAGACTGGATTCGCTGAGAACGAGAAGGGCGAGCCTGTAGGTACTATTACCCTCACATGGGATGCTCTGGAAAACGATGATATTGACTACTATGAGATAGCGTTTGCCAATGACACCACCCACCAGTTCATGCAGCAGAAGCATGGCACTGTGCAGGATACTGTGTTTGTTGACACCGTTGCTGTTGACGTAAACCAGAAGTACATATATTATAGGGTGCGTGCTGTGGATTACTCTACCAATATGGGTGAATATTCAGAGGTGCTTCAGGTTATACGTCCTTCGCTCATTCCACCATCTGTGGCACACCTCGACTCTGCCTACGTTGATGGCAAGGGAGTATATATGAAGTGGGTTGCAGGCAATGATGAGCAGATGGCATACCATAAAGTTTATCGCAAACTCATTAATACTGATAAGACCTGGACACTGATAAAGGTGTGCGATGCCGACTCTGTGAAGGCAGCCAATGACTTCATCGAGATACTTGACAAGCCAAAAGAGAACAGCTATGAGGAATATGTATATGCCATAGAGTCATTCAACTATTCCGACATAAGCAGCGGACTGAGCCTGCAATACGTCACCCGATTTACAGGAGATCCAGTTTTCTCTCTTCCTCTCCGTCTCTTTGGTGGCTACGACGAGAAGAAGAACGAGACAAAGATAGCATGGGAGATAGACAATGCACCAGAAGGCGACGACTGGTACTTCTGCATCTGGCGTCAGGGCAAGGACGACAAGTCGTTCCAGTTCCTCATGTCGGCAGAGAAGGACGACCGCGACTTCACCGACTATCTCCTCTCTCCTGGCGAGACTGCCCACTACTACATACAGGTACAGATGGAGGACGGCAGAGAGAGTGAGCCTTCAAATGTATTAACAGTTAAAGCACCTCAGAAGTAATGAAGAAGACAATAGTTTTTATAGCAGCGCAACTCTGCATCCTCGCCTCTATATTCTTCAACTCCTGCGCACTCATTGAGCTGGAGGAAGAACAGGTGACGGCTGTGGATATGCACCTTGATCGTGATTCCATATATGTGGAAGTGGGCGATCAGTTTACCATTACACCTGTGTTCGATCCTGACACCATTACCCTTAGCGACATCTATTGGGAAATAAGTGCTCCTGAGGTGGTGAACTTCTACTACACACACTTTGCCGCAGAGAGCGAGGGATGGGCAACAATACGCGCCATCAGCGTCTCACAGCAGCAGGAAGACAGCTGTCATGTATGCGTATTGCCGAGGTTTGATGACGTAAATCTCACATTCCCTTACGAGACCGTAATCTATGCGAAGGTCAGCGTAAAGGGGCAAGAATTCAATCCTGAGACCATGAGGGTGCTTGCCTACGTGGGCAATGACCTTGGCGGCTTCGGAGAGATGAAGGAGCAGCACGGCGTGAAATATATGGTGATAAGGGCAGGATCTGAGATGTTTGACGAGGAGAATGTAATACCCGAAACAGTGACCCTGTACCTTTACAACAAGAAGGAACACTCGCTGACCCTGTTCAAATCATACATCGAATTTGACGGAGAGTCGCACGGCAACCCTATAAACCCTATCGAACTGACCATTAAATAACATATAGTCTATGAAAAAAATCACAGCATATTCGCTCATATTGGTAGCTTTATGTTCTATATTCTCCTGCACTCTGTCCATGGAAGACTGGGTGGCTACTGAGGAAGAGAAGGGCTATGACGAACTTGTGACGGAATCAAACGAGTTCTATACAGTCTCATATCAGTATAAGGATCACACACGCTCGCTGACAGACTCCATACAGAAGTATATCATCAACGTGGAGAATGACAGCATCATCTACTTCATGGACAATCTGCCTGAGCAGTGGGTGCCAGAGGTGAGTGGTTGCGTAGTGGCTAACTGCTGTCCTAACTTCCCTATGGGACTTATTAGAAGTGTGCTGTCCGTAGAGAAGAAAGACGGTATGATAAAGGTAGTCACTCTTCCTGCCGAGCTGGAGGATGCCTATGAAGATTTCAACCTTGATATGGATACAGAAATCATCACAGACAATTCCGGTGTGGAAACCATTGACAGTGTCAACGCATTGATAGATGATGACGACAGAATCGCTGCTGGAGCAAAGAGTATTGGACGCAATGGTATCAGGACATTCATGGATAATGGTACCTCTTTGACCAGATCAGGAGCGGATGGCAGAGATGAAACGGTAAGAAGAGACTGGACTATGTATAACATCACCAAGGGTTATGCAAAGAGTCCTACTCGTGCCGTAACACGCGCCGTTGAAGATGACTACGACAAGGATATTGACAAGACGGAGGAGAAAAATAGTGAATTTCTGATTTTTGAATTGAATGGTTCGTCCGAGATTGCCAAGAAGATAATGGAAAAATATGGTAAGAACGTCATTAATCAATTCAGTGTAGGTTTCTATGGAATAACTAATACAAAAATACGCAAGAAGGTTGAGCTGAAGAAGAAACGTGAATACACAGACCAGACCACAACCAGCGGCATAAAGATTTCATATCTCGTAGGTCATGACTTCTCAAAAGCAAAGCCAGGCGAATCCACATCTACTAAAGCCACCCGAATGAAACAGTTCTGGGACTGGCAATGTGGGCAAGCAGGTCGGAATATATGGCTGACAAAACCTTATGGCGAGAAAATCAATCTCATAGACAAGGTAAGCAATACTGCACTTGTCGTTGAAGTACCATTAGGTACTCTGCCTTTCGGTCTTCTCATAAGGGTAAAGCCTATCCTGACACCTGAAATAGGAATATTCGGTACAGGTGACGTCGTAATATGGACATCAAAGAGCAGAACCGTAACAGACATTGTTGATGGAAAGAAAAAAGAAGATGCCCCAAAGGCATTAGATCCTCCTGCTAATGAATTAGACATTAATCTTGCAGGAAAGATAGGTATAACAGGTGGTATTGAAGTGTTCGTTGGTGTCGGAAAGAAAACTTCCAAAAACGCAGCTATAGGTGTAGGTGCCTATGCAGAAGGAAACCTGAATGCCTCTCTCAACTTGAATAAGACATTATGGGGTGATTGTACTCTTGGTCAGGCAGAGAACTGTTTGTCTATCACGGGCAATATCAAGGTCGGAGGTAAGATTCTTGCAGATGGATGGGGTGATTATGACTTTGCCACAAAGACATGGTCCTTCCCTCTGGCTGATAAGTCTTATTTCCCAAAGTTTAAGATAGACGATAATCTGAAGATTGTAACTGGTAAAGATTACAAAGGCGAATACTGGGACGTTACCCTCACATACAAACTGACAGATCTGGGATTCCATACGAGCGGAGTATGGCGTCAATATACAGTACCGTATTTGTACGTTTATCAGAATCGTAATATGGCACCTGATGATCCCACTCCTGATGCTTCGATAAAATGTTCAGAGTCTGTAAGTCTCCTTTATAAGAATAAAGATTATACATTCAAGTATAGGTGTTATGATATGAATGCCATGCTGGAATGCGTTCCTGTTCTCATCAATTCAAAGGGTGAAAAACAGATATACCCAGCATTCAGCAGACTTGTCACCGGAGGAGAAGCCAAGCCATGCGTACGTTTTATCACAGAAGAGCAAAAGAGCGGTACGCTGAAAGGATACCACACGCACCTCTATCAGATGTTTGGCTATCAACTGTCAGAGATTGCAGAGGATGATTATCTTCATTCCAAATACACAAAATACTTGAGTCAAGTACCTAACGACAATTACTATTTCTATGAGATTGCAATGCCTTTCGAGCTCTACAACGGCACAAG
The DNA here is from genome assembly GCA_045627725.1 of Prevotella sp. Lineage (GTDB taxonomy): Bacteria > Bacteroidota > Bacteroidia > Bacteroidales > Bacteroidaceae > Prevotella. The sequence goes on from JAZQOH010000044.1 coordinate 101,615, forward strand.
TGTTTCAAAATACTGGAAAGACTGGGGCATAGAATATACAGTATATTCATCAGGTTCTAACAGATCATTCAGAGGTAGTCAAAGCTTTATGTCAAGCATAATGAAAAGCGGTATCTATATTCCGCGCATCGTTGTCTTTAGTAAGAAGGCTCTGAATTCCGGCAGTTACATCAGTGCGAACCTATATTGCACTCCTATCGGCAAGGACAACAAGGCGGACTTGTTCGGCTCAGACCAGGTTGAATATACATACGAAAAGTATAATTACAACAAAGTTTCAAGTTCAAAGAGGATTCCTTCATCTATCGATCTGAAAAATAATTATGAGGCTCCTGACTATAGTTGGGAGACTGAAGGTAAGGATATATCTGTCTTTGCTGGCAATGACCATTAATCTTTCCCACATGAAACTCCTCCTTTCTATATTCTTTTCCCTCTTCTTCCTCGTATCTTTCGGGGGGGAGAGGGATATCTTTTCTGATGAGTTGAAGCAGCCAGATTTCGCTTTCGATCACCAGTCCTTCGACTTCGGTAAGTTCCCGAGGAAGAAGAAAAAGACGCACACTTTCGTCTTTACCAACACCGGAAATGCACCGCTTCTCATCCTTCACATTGCCACAGGATGCGGATGCACCACCACGTCCTACACCAAAGAACCTATACAGCCTGGCAAGAAAGGGGAGATAAAGGTGCAGTTTGACGGTTCAGGACTCCGCCCAGGTATCTTCCGCAAGACCGTAACCGTATATACTAACTCGCCAAAGAACTACACTCGCCTTGCCATTTCCGGTGAAACTACATAGGGTCACAGGAACAGATTTTTGTAGAAATTAATACAAGTGCAGAGGTAGTAAATAAAACCTTAAATACCAAACAATTAGAAAAGAATTGTCGAAAATCGCAGGTTTTAGTATCCTCAATTTGTCAAAAATCGAAAGTTTTAATATTCTTAATTTGTCAAAAATCGCTAAAAACCGGTCAGTCTATCTCTGCTACTCTTTAGCTTTATTAACAAACGGGAATGACTTGTGATCCTGTATTATAAAAATTTTCAAGCAATTTTTTGCTCCTAGCCTTCATATTTTGAAAATTCCGCTATATCTATTTGATATTCTTTGTGTTACAACTATGAAGGCTTGCGATTTAGTCTTCATAAGCCTTCATAAGTCTTCATAGTAAAAAATCGAACAAAATCACTAAATCCATTGTATATATAGAACAAAAAATCATTCAAATGACATTCCGTCAATATGCTTGTCGGTTGTGCAGAAAAGCCGCTTTCTATGTTTATTTTTAGCCAATAAATCAAAAAAGCTGTCCAACATTCTTTTTATAGCGAAAAATGTTGTAATTTTGCAAAATCTTGGAAAAGTGTAAGAAATATGGCTAAAATGCCTTGGAAAAGTGTACGGATATATATGTTTTATCCTTGCGTAAATGTCATGATAACTCAAAATCAACCTTAGAATAGTGTAAATATGATCAATCGAAAGCTTGATAAATACATCGAACAGCACTACGCTACAAGCAATTCGTCATTGCTTCTGAAAGGTGCAAGACAGACGGGCAAGACCTTTGCCATACGCAAGTATGCCAAAGAGCATAAGATGAACCTCATCGAAATCAATTTCTATGAGGACGCAGATGCTCGCACACTCTTTGACGGAGCGAACTCTGCCAAGGAGGTGCTTCTGCGTATCTCTGCCCATACCCATCAGAAAACATCGCTTCCCAATACCTTGATATTCTTTGATGAGGTGCAGAAGTGTCCTGCCGTCATTACCTGGATTAAGTTCCTTGTGGATGAGGGCAGTTGCAAGTATGCCCTCAGTGGAAGCCTTCTCGGTGTTGAACTGAAGAACATCGAGAGCGTTCCTGTTGGATATATGGCAGTCAAGGATGTATATCCACTGGATCTGGAAGAGTTCGCACGTACACTTGGTCTTTCCGACGAGGTGTTTGATGCCTTGCGTCTTTCGTGGGAGAAACAGCAGCCTGTTGACCCGAAGGTTCACGAGTCTTTGCTGAAGGTGGTGCAGTTGTATCTTGTAGTTGGCGGTATGCCGGCTGCCATACAGTCCTACCTCGACACCAATGACCTGAATGTCGTTGAGGAGAAACAAAAGGAAATACTTTCTCTTTACAAACTGGACATCAGTCAGTATGATCCAGACAAGAAACTGGAGATTAACGAGATCTTTGAACTGATACCTTCTGAGCTGGATGCAAAGAACAAGCGTTTCATCCTGAAGAACCTCAATGAACACGCTCGCTTCTCAAAATACGAGGGCAGCTTCCTTTGGTTGAAGGATGCAGGCGTTGCAATTCCAACCTACAACATAACGGAGCCTCGCATACCTCTGAAGCTGAACGAACAGCGCAACCTGTTCAAGCTGTTCCAGAACGATGTTGGATTGCTTGCCTGTCAGTACGCTTCCGGCATACAGCTGAAACTGCTGCGGAATGAGATAAACATCAACTATGGTGCCATCTACGAGAACTTTGTGGCACAGGAACTTGCTTGCCATGGCTTTGCCGGTGATGACCACAGCCTGTATTATTTCAATAACAAGAAGCAGGGTGAGCTGGATTTTGTCGTTGAGCAGGATGGCTTGGTTGTTCCTATCGAAGTTAAGTCAGGTAAGGATTATGAAAGGCATAATGCCCTGAGTAATGTCTTGGACAATGATGTTTATAATATCAAAAAGTCATACGTCCTTTGCAATGGCAACCTTGAAGTAAAAGACAGAAAGGTTTATCTGCCGATTTACATGCTTATGTTCATCCATAAACATCCAACAGTAGAGAAGCAGGTTTATAAGCTTGATCTCAGTAATCTATAGAATGAGCGTTTCCTCCGTGGGTAACGACCGTTTCCACCGTGGGAAACGACTGTTTCCAACGTGAGAAACGACTGTTTCCATCGTGAGAAACGACTGTTTCCATCGTAGGAAACGACTGTTACTACAATGAGGAGCCACCCACTACACTACAAAGTGTATTGAGCGATCCGGCTCTCCCCCCCTTATGTGGGAGCGGGGAGAGGGTCTTTCTTTATGAAGGGTTATGAAGACTTATGAAGACTAAGCCCCTTACCCTTCATAATGTAACGAATTGTACTACAGGGATATACAAAGATTTATGAAGACATGAAGGCTTTTAATCAACTTTTCTGTGAATTTTTTGTGATAAGTGAAAAATATGGGGCTTATATACTTGTTGACTCCCGCTTATTCATATTTCTTATTTTAACGTGAATGCCCGCGAATTACCCGCGAATTTTCCGTGAATTATATAAACCTTCAATTTACGAATAAATTTACGGGAATTTTCGTTCAGCGTAAGCGTCTCTTTAATGGGAGTCAAGTTGTATATAGCCCCCAAAAATATTTTTCTCCCTATTTATTTTTTGTCATTTGAAAAGAAATCAGTATCTTTGCAGATATATTAAGGGCAGCCCGCTATTGCATCCTTGGTTTACGGTGTTTTGATAAAATAATTGAGATAAAATTTGGTGGTTTCAATTATAATACATATCTTTGTTGCCGAAAATGTTAACCAAAATCGATAGACAAAAGAAATAGATAAAAACATTAATTTACGATTATTCCTTAAACTATTACTAACTTTAACTAAAACAACTATGAATTTCTCGATTCTCAGGAAAAGAGCTCTTATGCTTATAGTAAGCGTAATGCTCAGCGTTGTTGCGTTTGCTCAGGATATCTCTGGTATAGTCCAGGATGCCGTTGGTGAGCCAATCATCGGTGCAAGCGTACAGGTGAAAGGTACCCAGTCGGGTGCTGTAACTGATTTTGACGGTAAGTTTACATTGAAGAATGTGAAGGCTGGTCAAAGTATTGTGATTTCCTATGTTGGCTATCTCACGGAGACCGTGAAGGTGGGCAATCAGAAGAACATTACCATTACCATGAAGGAAGACTCTCAGTCGCTTGACGAACTGGTTGTCGTAGGTTATGGTACTCAGAAGAAGAGCGATGTAACAGGTGCTTTGACACGTGTTGACGACAAAGTGCTCAATGCTCGTCCTGTAAGCAATGCCTTTGAGGCACTTCAGGGTAGGGCTGCTGGTGTGGACATCACCACAAACGAGCGCCCTGGTGAGCTTGGTAGCATCCTCATCCGTGGTAGCCGTTCGCTCACAGCGTCCAATGCTCCACTCTATGTTGTTGACGGTGTGCCTTTGATGTCAGCTTCTGCCATCGAGACTCTCAACCCACGCGACATCGAGTCTATCGACGTATTGAAGGATGCTTCTGCAACAGCTATCTATGGTTCTCGCGGTGCAAACGGTGTCATCATCGTAACGACAAAGCAGGGTAAGAGCGGCAAGTTCTCTCTTGACTATACCGGTACCATAACAACATCGAAGATTGTGGATCGCAGTCCTTCTATGAGTGCTGCTGACTATATCCAGTATCGTCGTTGGGCAGCATACAACTCTGACCCAGATACTTATGCTCATCCAGATTCTCCTACTAAGGCAAACGATGAGATTATCTTCAACAGTCCTTGCGACAACAACTCATCACGCGACAACGTGCTCCGTGGCTGGGCTAACGGCACTTGGAATCCATCTCTCGTGCAAAACACAGACTGGACAGACCTCGTGACCCAGACAGCTCTCTCTCATGAGCATACTATCAGCGCAAGCGGTGGTAACGACATGATGAAGACATACGCTTCTTTCGGTTACCTCAGCAATGAGGGTACACAGAAGGGACAGTACTATGACCGCTACACAGGTAAGCTCAACCTGAGCATTAACCCTACAAAGTGGTTCAACGTGGCTGCAAACATCAACATCACTTGGACAGAACAGGACTATGGTATGTCAACACTCGGTGGCCGCTCAGGTTCTGTGCCTGATGGTATTTATCTCACAGCTAAGGCTATTCCAAACATCGGCGTTCTCTATGATGCTGACGGCAAGCGCGTAATCAACCCAACAAACGAGGCTATCTACACTATCTGGGACGAGTGGGATCACTCACAGCAGAAGCGTCAGGCTTTCCGTGCACTTGGCAACATCGCTGCAACAGTTGACTTCGGTGAAATCTATTCACCATTGAAGGGTCTCCGCTATAAGATCAACTTCGGTCCTGACTTCCGCAACTGGCGTGAGGGTGCCTACATTGATGGTTACTCTTCACACAAGATTAATGCAGACGGTTCGGAGGGTAAGAACTGGGCACGCCTCTCAAATCGCCGTGACTTCTCTTGGACTCTCGACAACATGATTATGTTTGACCGCATATTCGCAGAGAAGCATAAGGTGGGCGTTACTCTCCTCCAGACAGCTTCTAAGTGGAACTATGAGACATCAAGCATGGCTGCAAGCAACATCGAGAAGGACTCTTACCTCTGGAATGCTTTCGGTACTGTGGATATCACAAACAAGGACAATGGTGCTTCGATGAACTCTGGCATCAACGACCGTCAGCTTGAGTCTTACATGATTCGTCTGAACTATGGTTTCAACGACCGATATATGCTTACTGTTTCTGGACGTTGGGATGGTGCTTCACAGCTCGCAGAAGGTCATAAGTGGGACTTCTTCCCATCAGCAGCTCTCGCATGGCGCTTGAACGAGGAAGAGTTCATGAAGCCTATCGAATGGGTAAGCAACCTTAAGCTCCGTCTCGGTGTGGGTACAACAGGTAATGCTGCCGTTGCTCCTTATACTACAAAGGGTAAGATTTCTGGCATCTACCTCCCATTCAACGGTCTTGGCAACGTACTCGGCTATACAACCAACGAACCATACTATACAGCAAACCAGCTGAAGATGGCTAACCCAGAACTCGGTTGGGAGAAGACAACACAGTGGAACATTGGTATCGACTATGGCTTCCTGAAGAACCGCATCTCTGGTAGCTTGGAGTTCTATTGGTCAACAACCAAGGACGTTATCTACGCTACAACAATCCCTACACTTACCGGTTTCCCTTCAACAGATGCTAACGTAGCAAAGACAAAGAACCATGGTGTTGAGTTCACTCTCAATGCAGTACCTGTTCAGACAAAGGACTTTGCTTGGGATACAAGCTTCAACATCGCTTACCAGAAGGATGAAATCGTAGAGACAGCACTCGGTAAGGTAGACATGCCTGACAACACACTCTTCATCGGTGAGTCTCTCGCTGTTTACTATGGCTACAAGGCTGATGGTATCTGGCAGGAGTCTGACAAGGCAGAGATGGAAAAGTGGAATGCTAACGGTTATAAGTTTGCTCCTGGTAACGTTCGCCCACATGACGTAAACGGTGACTATAAGATGGACAATGAAGACCGTATGGTTATTGGCAACCGTAACCCAACAACAACTCTCGGCTGGAACAACAACTTCTCTTACAAGGGAATTGAGCTCGCTATCTCTATGTTCGGTCGTATGGGCTATACATTCAACAATGGCGGTTATGCCCTCGTAGGTAACGGCAACCAGGTTGAAGTGGACTACTGGACACCAAACAATACAGGTGCTGAATATCAGAAGCCTATCCTCTCGCAGATTACATCAGGTTCGCAGGATCAGTTCTCTTCTATCCTCGGCTATCATGATGCAAGCTTCATCAAGGTGCGTAATATCTCTCTCGGCTATAACTTCCCTAAGAAGCTGATAAAGCCTACTACGCTGTCTCACCTGAAGGTTTATGCTCAGTGCACTAACCCATTCAGCATCCATCAGTCAGTAGATGGTTTCGATCTTGACACAGGTCGCACATATTTCAACCGCAGCTTCGTGTTCGGTCTCGAACTCGGCTTCTAACATTCTAACCTTTGTTTAATAACTAAAAAATACGAAAGAATATGAAATACAATAAATATATGTTAGGTGGACTGATGGCGGCAACCGTGCTTGCTACTGGCACCACCTCATGTTCTGAGAGTTTCCTTGATGAGGATCTTTCTACTCAGTATTCTACCCAGTATTTCGAGACAGAAGAGGGTATCGAGGCTCTTGCCATCTCTCTCTACGGTAACATTCGCTGGCACTTCGGCTACGAGTGGGCATATGCTACTACTCTCTATGGTACTGATGAGTTTACTAATGCCAACGACTTGACCTGTGAGCCTTGGAATACATACGACCAGCGTTTTGGCCCTATCGCTTGTACACCAGAAACAGGTGCGGCAAACAAGAACTGTACAGCTCCTGGTGCTCTCTGGGATCAGCTCTACTATGGCATCTCTTCTTGTAACACTATCATAGCAAGTGCTGACAAGATCAGCAACGAGAAGGCACGCAATAATGCTCTTGCTCATGCTTATTTCCTCCGTGGATATAACTTCTATCGCCTCACAGCACAGTATGGTGGCATCGTGTTGCAGACTAAGCCTGCTGTTGGCGTAGTTCGCAGCTTCGACCGTGCAACAGAGGCTGAGAGCTGGGAGCAGACAATCTCTGACCTCCGTAAGGCATATGAGCTCTTTGAGGGTGAGAACTTCACCTATGGCAAGGGTATCACATGGACAAAGGCTACTGCAGCCCACTTCCTTGCTAAGGCACTCTTGTTCCGTGCTTCTGAGCGCTGCGAGAGCTTTGAGTCGGCAGAGCAGCGTGACGCTGACCTGAAGGAGGCTATAAGTGCTTGTTCTTACGCAATAAACGCTCGTAAATTCAATAGCAAGAATCTTCCTCTTGAGGAGAACTACAGCAACCTATTCGCTAACTGGACAGGCGTTGACTGTGCTGCAGAGGAGAGCATGGAAATCCTGATGGCTGCCGGCTACAACAACAGCGATGCTACAAAGGGACGTTTCGGCAACCGTACCTATAACTACTTTGGCCCTCAGTTCTCTAACTTCACAAACGGTTGGCTGAAGCGTGGTGTATGGATTGGTGAGATGGACTTCCAGCGCTGTCGTCCTACAGAATATACATACGCTGTATATGACCACGTGAACGATGCACGTCTTTGGAAGACCTTCAAGACTGTATTCGGTGTTACCGTGGCTAAGAACATGTCGGCTGATGAACTTGCTGCTGCTGGTATCGAGGCTGCTGACGCTCCAAAGCTTGGCGATCCTTGCGTTGTAATGATTCTCAACTCGAAGGATGATCACACATACGATAAGTACACCTTCGGTGCTAACGTACAGAAGCCTACCTTCAAGGATGAGGCAGGACGTCTGCCTAACTGGAAGGTAGGTGAGAGACAAACTGAAAAAACGGGTAGTCTCACCACAAAGACTGGTCAGTGGATTCCTAACTCTCTCGTTCTCTATCAGAATGGCACTTACGTTGCTCCTACATTCAAGGGTGCTGTTAACGTATGTAACTTCTTTGCTGGTATCAACAAGTGTACTGACGGTACTCGTCAGGCTGAGAAGGGTGACTCATTCCGCGACGTTACAATGGCTCGCGTAGGTGAGACTTACCTCATCCGTGCAGAATGCTATGCTCGCCTTGGTCAGTATAAGGAGGCTAAAGAAGATATCAACGTGATTCGTGCTCGCGCTCAGTGGAAGGAAGGTGAGAACCGTTCATTCTACACTGATGGTTCGCAGGCATTTGAGACCAATGGTCTTAACACAGGTTCTGCTCACGACAACTACGTGAACGCTAACCTCAACATGAATACCTACTACCTCTCTAACCCAGGTGTTGCTGTTACTACTGCAGCTTCTGACCTCACAAACTGGGATTGGAACAAGCTCCCTGCAGAGGATGAGGCTATCCTCGCTAAGCTCGGTGTTACAGGTGAGAAGGCTCGCGCTATCAACTTCATCCTCAACGAGCGTTCTCGTGAGCTTATCGGTGAATGGCAGCGTTGGGAGACTCTCTCTCGCACAAAGACTCTCGTGGCTCGTGCTAAGGCATTCAACCCAGAGGCTGCTCCTAACATCAAGGATCATCACATCTATCGTCCAATGCCTCAGGCATTCATCGATGGTCTGAAGAATTCTGATGGTTCTGACCTTACAGCAGAGCAGAAGGCTGCTTGGCAGAATCCTGGCTATTAAGCCTCAATATCGCTCTTCCCTAAGAGTGAAGAGTAATGAAACTAAAATTCGATAACACTTATAATTATCGGGCTTCCATTATATGTGGGAGCCCGATTTTGTGTTGTTTCCCGTGAGAAGAAACGAGGGAGAAAGTTTTTGTTACGTTATGGTATGGGGCACAAGAGATAAATGAGTAACTTTGCAGAAAATTTTTATTCTAACAAAAAGGTGGGCATTTATCGCCACTATCAAAACCTAAACAGAAACCAATTTATTATGAAAAGAATTCTAACATTGCTCGTGATGCTTATGGGCATTGTAGGTGTTCAGGCACAGGAGAAACTGATGTCTGATGGTGTGGAGCGTAACATGATTGTGTATGCACCAAAGAACATAGAAAAGAACAGGCCATTGCTCATCTCTATGCACGGTATGAATCAGGATGCTGCCTATCAGAAGAATCAGGCAAACTATGAGGCTGTGGCAGATACGGCAAAGTTTGTTGTGGTGTATCCTGACGGCATTGACAGAGGATGGGACCTCGGTTCGATGAAGGACATCAACTTCATCACCAACATAATTGACGAGATGGTGAAGAGATACTCCATCGACCGTAACAGGGTATATCTCTCCGGCTTCTCTATGGGAGGCATGATGACATACTATGCCATGACGAAGATAGCAGACAAGATTGCTGCCTTCGCTCCTGTCAGTGGATATAACATGGGCGGTCCTAATGCTACAAGTTCGCGTCCTGTGCCTATAATCCATGTTCATGGCACGAGCGATGACGTATGCTCATACAGTCCGGTGCAGTCGCATATCGATGCCTGGGTGAAGAGAAACGGTTGCAGCGCCTCTGCAAGAGAGGAACTGCCAAAGACAGGTCCTACTAATACGACAGCAAGAATTTATCGTTATCTCAATGGAGAGGGAGGAGTAGAGGTGGCACACCTTAAGCTCCCAGGCAAGGGACACTGGCATAGCAACGACCCTGCCATGGCAATGACGAACATAGAGATATGGAACTTCTGCAAGAGATTCTCCCTTACTCCTGGTCCGGAACTGGTGAAGGCTGTGCCTGAAGATAACAGTTTCGACATGACAAAGGAGAATAGCGGCACTTTCGAACTCACTTTCGATAAGCCTGTGGTATGCTCTAAGGTAAAGGGAAACCTGATAAAAGGTTCTTTGATTTACAGTATCAGACTGCAGGAAACTGGCGAGAGCAATACCCTGACATATATCCTTCCTTCTACAACGACACTTTCTGATGGAGAATACACCCTTAATGTGAGTGGTGTGACGAGTAGCGATGGAGGCATGGGCAGTAACGTATCGCTGAAATACACCTATGGTATAGAAGAGGTGGGCGAGGAATTGAAGATTGACACCTTGTGGAGTCAGGACTGGTGGAGCCAGCGCGAAGCTGTGGGTGAGGGCATCCCTTACGGATGGGAGAGAGAGAACACCAAGAGCGATGGTTCTTCTTCTGACAAGAAGACATCGGGAGCAAGGGACTGCGGCGGAGCCCGACTGAAATACTTTGTTGAGGGTGGCGATATCAATGCAGGATTCTATCTCTCGGCAAGAGAATTTGATAAAGTGACATTCACATACGGCACAACAGCCAATTACGCCTTGTCCATCCCTGCAGGAAAATATAACCTCAACGTACCTTCCATCTATTGGACACAGGGCGCAAAGGATTCGAAAAGTACTTTCTCTGCATACATAAGAAGAAAGAGCGACAACAAGGCATTGGCGTCAGCACCATCGCTCACCCCAACTGGCTGTATGGCAGATAACGCTAATCAGCAGGTGAAGAACAGTGCCTTGCATGTTATCCCTTTCAATCTCACAGCTACCACGCCTCTCGTTCTTGAGTTCTCCATGTCTGCAGGATGGAACGGCATTATCGTTGGTGAGCCATTTATAACAACGCGCCCTTCCTATGCTCAGATTTATAAAGGAGGTTTCCTTCGTGCTTTGGGAGAGGCAAAGAGACTCCTTGATGTGTCAGATGGCAAAGAGGGATGTGCTGAGCAGGCGAAGATACTGCGTGAGGCAATAGAGAAATATGACACTTTCACTTCAATTTCTCCTTCGGAATATGAAGCAGCAACAAAGGCGTTGCAGGATGCTATGAAACCTCTCATTCCTTTAGGCATTAAGCCTGTTGTGGGAAAAGACAGACAGAACATCATTTATGACATGATGGGAAGACGCATCATAGGCTCTCCTTCACGTGGAATATATATCATCAATGGAAAGAAGATAGTTGTAAAGTGATGGATTGTGGACCAGGAGGGAAGTCTCTTGGTCCGCTTTGGTTTATGAAAGTCGGAAAAAATCTTTGTAGAACAGAAAAAAAATCGTATCTTTGTACTCGGATTGTGAACCAGGGGGTCTGACCCCTCGGTCCAATGAAATAGCTAAAATTCAAGTCTATGAAAAAATCATTCCTTTATTTTATATGCTCGGTGTCAGCTATGGGCGGCTTGCTCTTCGGCTATGACTGGGTGGTGATAGGCGGTGCGAAGCCGTTCTATGAATTGTTTTTCGGCATCAGCGATTCGCCATCGCTTCAGGGACTGGCGATGACAACGGCGAATATAGGTTGTCTGGCAGGTGCGATGACGGCAGGAGCTCTTGCTGACCGTTGGGGCAGAAAGCCTCTGCTGATAACGGCAGCGATGCTGTTCACGGTGAGTGCCGTGGCAACAGGACTGTTCAACGACTTCACCATGTTCAATATCGCGCGTTTCATCGGTGGTATCGGTATTGGTGTGGCATCGGCTCTGTCGCCTATGTATATCGCAGAAGTGTCACCAGCAGAGATACGCGGACGTATGGTGAGCCTCAATCAGATGACCATTGTGCTGGGTATCCTCGGTGCACAGATAGTGAACATGCTCATCGGTTCTGGCGTTTCAGAGGAATGGGGCATGGCATGGGGATGGCGATGGATGTTCTGGGCAGAGACGATACCTGCTGGATTGTTCCTTGTGATGAGTTTCTTCATACCGGAGAGTCCGGTCTTTCTAAAGATGAAAGGCCTCTCCCCAGCCCTCTCCCAAGGAGAGGGAGACTATATACGGGAAAAGGGGCAGACAGGACTTGCTTTGCTTTTCTCTGGAAAGTACGGAAAGGTGCTCATGCTCGGTCTTATCATTGCTGTATTCCAACAGTGGTGCGGCACAAACGTTATCTTCAACTATGCACAGGAGATATTCGTGGGAGCAGGATTTGACGTTGATGGTATGTTCATCAACATCGTCATAACAGGTATTGCAAACGTATTGTTCACCTTCGTTGCCCTCTACACCGTAGAGAAATGGGGACGCAGAACGCTGATGCTCATCGGTGCGAGTGGTTTGGGAATTATCTATCTCATCCTCGGCACCTGCTATTATATGGAGGTGAAGGGTGTGATGATGGTAGTGCTCGTAGTGATGGCTATCTCATGCTATGCGATGACACTCGGTCCTATCACATGGGTATTGCTCTCGGAGATATTCCCTGCAAAGATACGTGGCGTGGCAATGGCGACATGCACCTTCGCTCTATGGGTGGGATGCTGTACGCTGACATATACCTTCCCGCTGATGAATGCAAGTCTCGGCAGCTATGGCTCGTTCTGGATATATAGCGGTATCTGCTTCGCAGCGCTCATCTATCTTATGAGAAACTGCCCTGAGACGAAGGGGAAGGAACTGGAGTAAAATTATTTACAATTTACCATTTACAATCTACCATTTATTATGACTAAGGCTTGGAAAGAAGATATAATAATTCCTACATACGAATGTGGAGAGTATGAGAAGGCACCGATATTCTTGGAGAATAGAGTGTATCAGGGTTCGAGCGGTGTGGTATATCCATACCCTGTGATAGAGAAGATAGCCGATGAGAAGACCGACCATCTGTATCATGCAGTATGGATGGAGAACGAATATATCAAGGTGATGATTCTTCCTGAACTGGGAGGAAGAATACAGATGGCATACGACAAGATTCGTCAGCGTCATTTCGTTTATTACAATAATGTGATAAAGCCTGCCCTCGTTGGTTTGGCTGGTCCATGGATATCAGGAGGCATCGAGTTCAACTGGCCGCAGCATCATCGCCCTTCTACATTCCTTCCTGTTGACTCTACGATAGAAGAGCATGAGGATGGGTCTGTAACGGTATGGGTGAACGAGCAGGAGCGAATGTTCCATCAGAAGGGAATGGCAGGATTTACCTTGCGCCCTGGCTGTGCCTATCTTGAGATAGAGGGACATCTATACAATAGAACTCCTCTGCCTCAGACTTTCTTGTGGTGGGCAAACCCTGCAGTACATGTGAATGATGAATACAGAAGTATCTTCCCACCAGATATCAATGCTGTGTTTGACCATGGAAAGCGTGCCGTAAGCTCATTCCCTATAGCCACCGGCACATACTACAAGATGGACTATAGCGCAGGTGTGGATATCGCCAACTATAAGAACATCAAGGTGCCTACATCATACATGGGTGTTAACTCAAAATATAACTTTGAGGGAGGATACGAAAACGATACGAAGGGCGGCATGCTTCATGTTGCAAGCAATCATTTCTCACCAGGAAAGAAACAATGGACTTGGGGAAACGGTGACTTTGGTCGTGCCTGGGACCGCAACCTAACAGATGAGGATGGTCCATACATCGAACTTATGGCTGGTGTATATACCGAGAATCAGCCTGACTTCACATGGCTCATGCCTTACGAGGAGAAGACCTTCAAGCAGTATTTCATGCCTTATCATGACATGCCTGATGTGAAGAATGCAAGCAAGGATTTTGTTCTTGATGTTTCTGCGGTAGATGATAAGCACGTAAAGATTCTTGTGTATGCAACTTCTAAGCGTAATGTCGTTATAAGTGTTGATAATTATAGAGAAGAGGTTTCTCTATCTCCAGAGCAAGTTCATGAAGTTGTAGTAGAGGCAAATGTAGATAATCTTCTTGTTCAGCTTCTTGATTCAGAGAAGAATCCTCGCAATGGGGAGGTGCTTCTTGAATATGAACCAGAACCAGATGAGATAAAAAGAATACCTGATGCCGCAGAGGCAGCATTCACTCCTGAGGACACAAAGACCGTGGAGCAGCTGTATCTCACCGGACTTCATCTGGAACAGTATCGCCATGCTACGTGGTCACCTGTTGATTATTATGAAGAAGGACTGCGTAGAGACCCTAATGATGTTCGTTGCAACAAGCAGATGGGACTATGGTATCTGCGTCGCGGAGATTATGACAAGGCATTGCCATACCTGCAGAAAGCAGTGAAGATACTGCAGAAGCGCAATCCTAATCCTTACGATGGCGAGGCTATATACTATCTTGCCCTCTGCCATTATATGATGGATGAGACAAAGGAAGCATACAAATGGTTCTGGAAGGCATCATGGAATGCGGCATGGGCAGGTGCATCGTTCTTCCATTGTGCGCTGATAAGTATGCGCGAAAGCCGTTATGAGGATGCACTCGATGAGGTGAAGCGTTCCATTTCCTTTGGTTCCTTCAACCATAAGGCTGTGGCTGTGAAGGCTGCTATTGAAACCCTGCTGAAACAGAAAGAGGACTACGATACCACTATCGGCGAGGAACTCTGTAAGGATAAGTTCAACTTCGTATGCCTTTTCCTTGAGTATTGCAAGGAGAAAGATGAGTCTTTGCTCTCAAAGCTCAAGCAACTGATGCATAAGAGCGACAGCAACTATGACGACCTTGCCCTCGACCTCGTTGAAATGGGTATGGAGGAAAAGGCTGTTGAGGTATGGAAGATATCGATAGAAGAGGGATGCGCTTCAGCTATGAGCCTTTACCATCTCTCACGCTATGCTTGCAATGAAGAGGCAGAGAAATATTTCCTCATGGCAGAAACAGGCGATATGGGCACGTTCTTCCCTAACCGTCTTGAGGATATTGCTACACTTCTGCATCATATCCGCGCCAACAATAGTGCGCGAGCTGCCTATCTGCTCGGCAATATATATTATGACAAACGTCAGTATAAGAAGGCGGCTATGTTCTGGGAGATGTCTGCAGAACGCAATCCTCAGTTCCCTACGGTATGGCGCAACCTTGCTCTATATTATTATAATAAGGAGAAGGATGCTTCAACGACATTGGAATACATGGAGCGTGCCTATGCTCTTGATGAGCAGGATGCACGTATCTTCATGGAACTTGACCAGCTATATAAGAAGCTGGAGCGCCCTTGCGAAGAACGCTTGGCAATGTATGAGTCACGCTCAGAGCTCATCCTTCAGCGCGATGACCTTGTTCTCGAGCATGCAACGCTGCTCAATCAGTTAGGTCGCTATGAGGAGGCAAAGGATATCATCGATAATCGCATCTTCCATCCATGGGAAGGCGGCGAAGGAAAGGTGAGCGGACAGTATCAGCTTTGCCGCATAGAGATGGCGAAGAAAATATTGGAAGAAGTAAAGGGAATAAGGGAAAATACAAACTCGAATTCTTCACTCAATGATGCAGTCGAATTGCTTCAAGCATCACTTTCCTTCCCTGATAATCTCGGTGAAGGAAAACTGTATGGTGCACAGGATAATGATATATACTATTATCTTGGCAAAGCGTATGAGATTCAAGGAAATGAGGAAAAGGTAAAGGAAATGTGGGAACTCGGCACTGTAGGCCCTACGGAGCCTGCTGCAGCCCTCTACTATAATGATGCAAAGCCAGAGAAGATATACTTTGCAGCCCTCTGCTATCGTGCTCTCGGCATGGAGGATAAGGCAAGAGGACTGTTCTATAAGCTTGTCAACTATGGTAAGCAGCACTATTTCGATGAGGTGAAGATGGACTATTTTGCTGTTTCCCTTCCTGACTTGTTGGTATGGGATGAAGACCTCAACATACGCAATCGTCGTCATTGCGAGAATATGATAGCCCTTGGGGAAAAAGGACTGAGCTAAAGCCCCCTCTAAATCTCCCCGAGGGGAGACTTTCTTAGTTAGTATTTGAGGGGTAAGGTAAATGGTAAATTGTAAATGGTAAATGAAAAATGATATGATTGCATACTTAAAACATATACTTTGTATAGCCATGTTGTCTGCTGCAATTCCGATGAACGCGCAGCAATCCCCTTCCTTTGGAGGGGGTAGGGGAGGTTATTTCACCTTTGGTACCAATGTAAATCCGAAGGGTGAGAGAATAGAGGTGGACTCTCATGGGATAATAATCAATGGCAGACATACCATTCCCGTGATGGGTGAAATACATTATGCAAGAGTTCCTAAGCAGGATTGGCGCAGAGAGATAAGGAAAATGCGTGCAGGAGGAATAACAATTCTCTCCACTTATTGCTTCTGGATACATCATGAGTCACAGGAAGGTCGTTGGGACTGGTCAGGAAACAAGGACTTGCACCAATTCCTTCAAGTGTGTAAGGAAGAGAATATGCCGGTAGTATTGCGAATAGGTCCTTTCTGCCATGGTGAGGTTTATCAGGGAGGTTTCCCAGAATGGATAGTGGAAAAGGCTCAGAAGGACCCTTCGCAGTATAAGATTCGCAGCCTTGCTCCAGGTTTTATCGCTGCTACTCAGCGTTTATATTCAAACATTTACGCTCAGGCAAGTGACATGTTGTGGAAGCATGGCGGACCAATCATTGGTGTTCAGATAGAAAATGAATGCAGAGGTCCATGGTCTTACTACATGAAACTAAAGGACATGGCCGTTAGCATTGGTTTCGATACGCCTTTTTACACAAGAACAGGATGGCCAAAGCTTAACGGAAAGGAAGAGTTTGGTAAGCTTTTACCTCTCTATGGCGACTATGCAGACGGATTCTGGGATCGTGTGTTGACAGATATGCCTGGCGATTATCCAAAAGCTTTCATTATGAAGGATACCAGAGTGTCTGCCGTTATTGCTACGGAAACATTTGGCACAAACCAGGATACGAAGATGGAAGCAAAGGATTTGCAGTATCCTTACCTCACATGTGAACTTGGAGGAGGCATGATGCCTGCCTATCATAGACGCATAAACATATCAGGCAAGGAAGCAACACCTTTGGCTATATGCAAGTTAGGTTCGGGTAGTAACCTTCCTGGCTACTATATGTATCATGGTGGAACGAACCCTTATGATAGCTATATTGATAAAAACGGTGTGGAGCAACCAAAGACGATGGCAGAGACGCAGGCTTCTCCTGTGACAAATTATAATGACATGCCATATATGTCGTATGATTTTCAGTCGCCTTTAGGTGAGATGGGACAACTCAACACTACGGCTTTTCATGAGACTCGCATATTGCATCAGTTCCTTGCTGATTGGGGAGAGATGCTATCAACCATGAAGGTGGATACTCTTTCTGACCACTATGCTCGCCGTGGATGCTTTGAATTCTATAATGATTATGTTCGTATATTGAACGAGAATGGCATTTGCTATGTTCGACCAGTAAACATGCCGTTCAACAATCACTTGGTTACTGCTGATGCCCAGCCATTCTGCAAAATAGGCAACACTTTATATTTCATACCAATAAAGGGTAAGAAACCTGTGATTATTGTTGATGGAAAGAAGTATGCTTGCAAGCTTGACCGAATTGTAAAGGCAATGGATATCAATCTTTGCGTAATGTCGGAATCGAGGGCGAAGACTGCATTCAAGATTGATGAAAAGCTATATTTCGCCCAGAATGATGGTGTTTTATACAAAGATGAGCAGGGAAATGTGGTGGAAGAATCATGGGATACCACAGATTGGGCTCATGCACTGGTGAATGCAGATAATGAGGCAAACGCTTTGGTGTCATTGCGTAATGTTGTGATGGGAACGCAAAAGGTTGCTGCCATGCCAACAAACGAGGAGTTTTCTCATGCTGCAATATATAACATAGACCTGCAAGAGTCGCAGAATCATACTCTTATTTCAAAGGGCGACAAAACTATTAGTGACTTGAAGAAACTATATGGCGATGAAATAGACAATCTTTTCCTTCGCATTCGCTATAAAGGAGATGTGGCAAGAGTATATGCTGATGGCAAACTTGTGGCTGATAATTTCTGGAATGGAAAGCCTATGTATGTCAGATTGTCTGATGTTGTGGGTAAGAAGATTGAACTTAGAATCCTTCCTTTAGGCAAGGATTATCCTATTTACTTCCAGAAGGAGCAGAGAAAGGTTGTTGATAGTGCTCCTGATGGAAAGCTTTTGGAACTTGATGGTATAGATATTATCTGCCGAGCAACAAACATTTTGGAAAATAGTTAACAATTAACAGTTAACAGTTAACAGTTCTTGCTTAGGCAAGCGTCACTGCGCGCCGAGTGAACAACGATACCCTGAATAAATTTTGTTATATAGTAGAGTAAAAATCAAGGAGTTAGGAATAAAATCCTAACTCCTTTTTCTTTCCTTGGGGGAATTCCCCCTTCATCGATAGGGAAAACATTTTCTTCTATAGGGAAAACTTATTTGCTATTAAACGTTTTTGCATTAATTTTGCACTCAGAAATCAAGGGAAACTCAATTAAAGGAAAATTGAAGAACCTGATTCACTGAACAAACAAAAGTATAACAAATAAAGTAAAGAAAGGAAAAAGTTATGAAGAAGTCAGTTTTCGCAATCGTAGCAATGATAGTTTTAGGTTCTGGTATGAGCTTCGGCAAGACCACAGTAAAGGTAAACGTAAAGCCTGCTCCAAAGCCAGCAGTTGTGGTAGTTAACAATGCACACAAGCATCGCATCGAGCCAATGAATGGTTGCAATTGCCATACATGCTACAACCTGCGTCTCGCTGAGATGAAGAAGCACGAGAAGCATATGCGTCATCACAAGATGGACAAGCACTGCAGCATCTGCAATCACATGGTAGCTACTCACAATCATGGCGCAATGGCAAAGCCACATGTTGCAACGCCAGCACCAGGTGTAGCACATCACAGATAGTTTAAGGTTTAGGTTATTTGATTATAGAAAGAATGTTGGTTAATAGATTGTTGTTTTGATTAAGTTTAAGGTTAGTTATTTATTCCCAGTTCCGAAGGCAGTGATGCTTTCGGAACTTTTTTTTGCGTTTTATTTGGTGGTAATAATTATATTTACTACTTTTGCACCAATAAACAAAATATAATGTTTTATTAAGAACGAAAAAAATGAAAAAGTTTATCTTACTTTTCTGCCTTGCATTGACTACATTCACAACAGTAAAGGCACAGAACGAGACCGTTACAAACCAGACAATCCTTGAGCTTCTTAAGGATGGTTTCTCAACAGAGGACATTATTGGACTCATTGAAAACTCATCAACACGTACGATAACATTCGGCATTCAGTATATGCGTGAACTGAAGGAGGCTGGTGCAGATTCAAATCTCATCCAGTATCTTCAGAAGATTTCCAAGGCTGACTACGGCATGGAAGGCGTGCTCTGGTGGAACACAGACAGCAAGCCAAAGAAGATTTATCGTTCACAATTTGAGAAAGAGCAGAGTGGATTCAATCTCGGTACTGTTGCAGCAGCAGCCCTGGTAGGCACTGTTGCAGCATCGGCTCTCTCAGGCTCAAAGCCATCAGCAGGTACAGGTGCTGCCCTCGGTGCAGGTACAGTACTCCTTGCAAGCACAGGTAAGGACATTCAGAAGCTCGTTATCATGGGACAGACATCAAAGAATGTAGTGACGACCTCACGTCCTATCTTCCGTTTCTATCTTCCAAAGCACGACAAGGATTCCTTCAGCAAGGAGGCAGACAACTGGTACTATAGCATCATGAACGAGGTGCAGAGCCCTAATGAGTTCCAGCTTGTTAAGATGAAGCAGAAGAAGAATCGCCGCACTTTCGTTGACGGAGCATCATATTCTATCGCAGGTTTCGAAGGAACAAACGCAAAGAGCCGCGTGGTAGTAGATTTCGAGATTAACGAGATCAACAACAACACTTTCGAGATTGTTTTCAATCAGGATCTTGAGCCAGGCGAGTATGTGTTCTTCTGGAAGAATGGTCTCTCAAGCGAACTCTTCAAGCAGCACGTATTCGGATTTGACTTTAGCGTTGCAGGAGCAAAGTAAAAATCCTCAATATTGATAAGAATAAATCCACATATTCTATAAAAGTATAGGAATCCCAAGAGCGATCTTGGGATTCTTTTTTTTGCTCAAACATTTTGCCTAATGTGCAAAAACTTAACGGTTCGGAAAGCGAAAACGACGTTTCGGCGACAAAAATTGCAGTTTTCTTCGTTTGTTTGCAGTGTAGATAGTAAATTTGCACATAGAAACGGCATGTGCTGTTTCCTGTGAAAAGAAATTTATTATTCAAAAATAAGACAATGAAAGAATTCAAAGAGATTTTTGAATCTCGATACACGTGGATAGAAGGTTTTATGCGTAACGTGAGACGTTATGCCAACCGTTTTGCTATGATTGACCCTGAGAAGGGAAAGTCATGGACTTACAATGAGCTGAACCGTGAGGTGAACCATCTTTGCAATGCTCTGCACCGTAGTGGTGTGAAAAAAGGCGATGTAGTTATGGTACAGATGCTCAACTGCCCTGAATTTGTATATGCCTATGTGGCTTGCCATAAGATGCATGCAGTATGTTGTCCGCTGAGTTTCCGCATCAGCGCGGGTGAGACAGCGTTCAACATTGATGACTCTAAACCAAAGGTGTTCATCTGCTGTAACTCGAAGGTAGAGAGCATAGGAAAGGCCCTAAAGCAGACACAGCATAAGCCTGATTGTCTCGTTGTGACAGGTGACAAGGCTATGGATGATTTCGTAACCTATCAGGATTTTATCAGCGAGACAACAGATGAGGAACCTCCTCATACATGTGACTACAACATCTACGACGAGACTACTCGTCTATATACATCTGGTACGACAGGCAAGCCTAAGGGAGTTTCGCTGACAAGTATCAACGAAGTGTTGTCGGCTCATGATGTTATGATTCATTTCCCTATGTCTTATAAGGATGTGACTATGAACACCACTCCTTGGTTCCATCGTGGCGGTCTGCATTGTGCAGGTCCATGCCCTGCTCTCTATGCGGGTTCCACTATGGTGGTGATGGGTAAGTTCGAGCCTGATGTGGCTCTGCGTCATATCTCGAAATATAAGATTACATTCCTCATCGGTGTGCCTACCGTACTTGAGGCACTTGCCGACGAGCAGGAGCGCAAGAGCTATGACCTTGCTTCGCTGAAGGGTATCGTGACAATGGGTAGTCCATTGGAGCGTGGTGCCTGCATACGCTATCAGAGGGTACTTACACCTAACATCTTCAACGGCTATGGTACTACGGAGACATTCTGGAACACATTCCTTCGTCCATTCGACCTTCCTGACAATGCAGGTACTGCCGGTGCTTCATGCGTGGATGACGATGTTCGCGTGGTGAAAGTGTATGAAGATCATCGTGCAGAACCTGATGATCTCGCAGCTACTGATGGCACAGAGGTAGGTGAGGTTATCATTTGCTCACCAGCAAAGTCTCCTTATATATATTTCAACAACGAAGTAGAGACAGAGCGTAAGTATTACAAGGACTTCATTTATACTAACGACCTCGCCACATGGGATGAGAATCAGTTCGTCACTATCGTAGGACGAAAGGATGATATGATTATATCTTCTGGTGAGAATATCTATCCTACTGAGGTTGAGGCTGTTCTCAATACACATCCTAAGGTAAAGGACTGTATCGTCACTTCCGTTCCTGACAAGGTGCGTGGACAGATGGTGACGGCATATATCGTTGTAAGCGATGAGTCGCTGACACCAGAGGAACTGGATGATTTCTGCAAGAAGAGTCACGATATCGCCAACTTTAAGCGCCCTCGCTACTATCGTTTCACACAGCAGATTCCTTTCAATGCTACGGGCAAAAAGCTTCATGTGAAGATAAAGGAGACAGCTGCTCACGACCTGAAGAACGGGTTGCTGTATAGAGTATAGTAAATCTCTAACCTAAATGAGAGAGGATAAATACGAGAACATGTCTCGCGAGGAACTGATTCGCGAATTGCGACTTATCGCATTGCGACGTCAGGTGACACCACATTTCCTGTTCAACAGTCTTAGTGTGGCAATGAGTCTCGTGATGCAATCACCCAAGGTGGCAGTGAAGTTCCTCAGGCATCTCGCACAGATGTATCGATATCTTCTTCGCTATGGAAATGACTATTCAGTTCCTGTCCGTCAGGAGATAGAGATGATGCAGCAGTATTATGAACTGATGAGCTTGCGCCATGTGGATAGTCTGCGACTCACCATATCCCCTGATGCTAAGAAGTTGAAGGACAACCCTCTTCCTCCATTGGCATTGCAAGGACTTCTGGAAAATGCAATAAAGCATAATACACATACTCCACAGCAACCATTGGAAGTGAAGCTTTATACTAGTTCCGACTTCCTCGTCATGGAGAACAGCATAGCCCCTCTGTTGGTGCAGGTGGACTCTACGAAGATGGGACTTGCATATATGAACGAGACTATGCAATTGCTCTTTGGAAGGGAAATATTGATAGAGAATGATGGTAAGACATTCAAAGTGAAGATACCGCTGATTAACCTCTAGCCTCTAACCCTAACCTTAACGTTAACCCTAACCCTAACGTTAACCCTAACCTTAACCAATGAACATCCTGATTTTTGAAGACGAAAAGTACAACTATGACTTAATCCGACAGATGCTTGAGGAGCAACTGCCGGATTGTATCATATATGGTCCATTGGTATCAATCGCTGAGGGTAAGGAGTTCTTCGCAAATAACAAGGAGACAAACCTCTCCCTTATCATCGCCGACATACAGCTCAACGATGGACTGAGTTTCTATGCATTGACAGATGCTCCTGCCGACGTGCCTATCATCTTCACTACTGCATACGATGAATATGCCCTTCGCGCCTTTGATTTCAACAGTCTTTCATATCTGTTGAAACCTGTGGATGAGGAGGAACTGCGAAAGGCAATCCATAAAGCACTACATCGTCTCATCACCGATGAGCATAGAGAAGAATTCTTCCGAATGCTGGCACTGGATGCCCATTATCGTGAGCGCTTCATCGTGAAGACATACAACGGAGAACACGTCGTGAGAACCTGTGACGTGCGTTATTTCATTTCCGAAAATAAGAATACCTACGCCAAGCTTCATGACGGCAGTTCATACGAGATAGGCATATCACTCACCCAGTTGGAGAGCGAGTTGAATCCCCGTATTTTCATGCGAGTGAACAGGAAGTTCATCGTTCCATGCAGCGAGATAAAAGGCTTCGAGAGCGATATCAACGGCAAGGAGCAACTCATCCTTCATGGTGAGGAACAACCCGAGATAGTCATTAGCCGAGACAATAAGGCTAATGTGCATCAATGGGTGGAGAGAGTGTGAAGCAGAAAGGATGATTATTCACAAATAGTCGCTTCCGGTGTCCAATTCTTCAGAAAGCGAAGCACCTTTTCCTTGTTATATCCCTCACCCTCTTCGAGGAAACTGCTGTCCTGGATATGCAGAACGGAACCATCAGGGCGGAGAACAACAAGTGCTGGATATCCGAAACGACCAGCATTATTGAGACGTGAGGTCAGTTCCTTAGGAGATGTTCTCCCAGAATAGTTTACATGGATATACACATAATTGTCGTTGATGGTCTTGCTAATCTCCTCATCCTTCTCGATGAAGTCTGCAAGCATAAGGCACCAACGACACCAATTGCCACCCACCTGACAGATGACATTCTTTCCCTCCTTTGAAGCACGAGCCACGGCATTATCTATCTGCACCATGGGATCGATGCTCTCGTCATATACTTTTTTTACCTGAGCCGATGCCGACATTGCCATCAGCATCATGAGCGAAACAATTAATGTCTTCATTCCTTTTGTTCTTTTTTTCCGTTAGTTATTTGTTGCCTGCAAAGTTAGTCTTTTCTTTTCTAAAAACAATGGATTTGAAAGGAAAATGTTGAAAATTACAGAAAAAAGAAAGGCAAAAAGCAACTAATAAATGATATTTGTTAGCAAATAAAGGGTGAAATAACAATTTTATTATTGTTTTGACATATATTTAAGAAAAAAATGTTAATTTTGCATCGTTTTACATTCTCAGACATAAATATAGTTTATTTTTCTCAAATCAATATCTAAATTAACATTATGAAACAGAGACTTGTTTTATTCTTTGCAATGCTCTTCCTGGGTATAGGAACAGCTCTTGCACAGACTAAGATCACAGGTACTGTCATATCCAGTGAAGATGGCGAGCCAGTTATTGGCGCTACTGTATTGGTGCAGGGCGCTCGTAAGGGTGCTATCACAAACATGGATGGTGTTTTCACCATTGACGTGCCAAGTGGAAAGAAATTGGTCTTCAGCTATGTTGGTATGAAGACAGTGACAATGACTCCAAAGCAGAACATGAAGGTCGTTCTCGATCCTGATGGTATGCTTGAGGACGTAGTAGTAACAGGTATGCAGAAGATGGATAAGCGTATGTTTACCGGTGCTACTACACAGATTAAGGCTGATGAGGCTATGCTTGCAGGTGTTGCAGATATTTCGCGCTCACTTGAAGGTCACTCTGCCGGTGTCAGCGTTCAGAACGTATCAGGTACATTCGGTACAGCTCCAAAGATTCGCGTCCGTGGTGCTACTTCAATCTATGGTTCTTCAAAGCCACTTTGGGTTGTTGACGGTGTAATCCTGGAAGATGTTACAGACGTATCTGCCGATGACCTTTCTTCAGGTGATGCAGAGACTCTTATCTCTTCTGCCGTTGCAGGTCTTAACTCAGACGATATCGAGTCATTCCAGATTCTTAAGGACGGTTCTGCTACCTCTATTTATGGTGCACGCGCGATGGCTGGTGTGATCGTTGTAACAACAAAGAAGGGTAGAGCTGGTTCAGCTAACGTAAACTACACAGGTGAGTTTACCACACGTCTCATCCCAACCTATAATGAGTTCAACATCCTTAATTCACAGGACCAGATGGGTATCTATCAGGAACTTGCTGACAAGGGTTGGTTGAATATCTCTAACACTATCAACTCTGCAGACTATGGTGTATATGGTAAGATGTATGAGCTCATGAATACATACAACCCAGCAACTGGTGCATATTCTCTCCAGAACACCGTTGAGTCTCGCAACGCATATCTCCAGCAGGCAGAGATGCGTAATACAGACTGGTTCTCTCGCTTGTTCTCAAGCGCACTCTCTCAGAACCATGCTGTCAGCCTCAGTGGTGGTACAGAGAGATCTAACTACTACGCTTCTATTTCTGCAATGATTGATCCAGGTTGGTACAAGCAGAGTGAAATCAACCGTTACACTGCTAACCTCAATGTAACTCACCGTATTCTTGACAACCTCAGCATCAATATCATCGGTTCTGGTAGCTATCGTCAGCAGAAGGCTCCTGGAACAATTAGCCAGGACGTTGACGTTGTATCAGGTAACGTAAAGCGTGACTTCGATATCAACCCATATTCATATGCGTTGAACACTTCACGTGCTCTTGATCCTGATGCATTCTATCAGACAAACTATGCTCCTTTCAACATTCTCGATGAGCTTGAGAAGAACTACATTGACCTCAACGTTGTTGATACAAAGTTCCAGGCACAGCTTTCTTACAAGCCAATCAAGGATCTTGAACTCACAGCTCTCGGTGCTGTAAAGTATATGACAACATCTCAGGAGCATAAGGTTCTTGATGGTTCTAACCAGGCAGAGGCTTATCGTGCTATGCAGACTCTCTCTGTTCGCGATAACAACAACTACCTCTATACAGACCCAGACATCACATACGCTCTTCCTGTAACTGTTCTTCCACAGGGTGGTTTCTATCAGCGTACAGACAACCGTATGGTCAGCTATGACTTCCGCTCAACAGCAAGCTATAACAAGGTGTTTGCAAACACACACATCCTGAACTTGTTCGGTAGTGTTGACATTTCTTCTGTTCGTCGTTCACGTTCATGGTTCAACGGTATTGGTATGCAGTATGCCAAGGGTGAGATTCCTTTCATCGCTTATGAGTTCTTCAAGAAGTCTTCTGAGCAGAATACTGACTACTACTCACTCAAGAACACAACTTATCGTCGTTCAGCATTTGCTGGTAACCTGACTTACTCTTACAAGCATCGCTATACAATCAATGGTACACTTACATACGAAGGTACCAACCAGCTCGGTCGTTCTACTACAGCTCGTTGGTTGCCTACATGGAATGTCGCTGGTTCATGGAATGCTCATGAGGAGAGCTGGTTCAAGAATATCGACCACATCCTTTCACATGCTACATTGAAGGCATCTTACTCTCTTACTGCTGATGCACCTCCAACAAGCTACACTTCTTCAACAGCCATCCTTAAGGCATTCACTCCATGGCGTCTTTCTACAGGCGACCGTGAGTCTGGTATCCGTATTGAGGACCTTGAGAACAGTGAGCTGACATACGAGAAGAAGCACGAGTTCAACATCGGTTTTGACCTCGGTTTCCTCAACAACCGTATCAGTCTTGCTGCTGACTTCTTCACACGTCGTGGCTATGACCTCATCGGTGCTATCGCTACTCAGGGTGTTGGTGGTCAGGTTATCCGCTATGGTAACACCGCTACAATGAAGTCTTCTGGTCAGGAGTTCACACTCTCTACAAAGAACATCGTAAAGAAGGACTTCAAGTGGGATACAAACTTCATCTTCTCACACGTAACCAACGAGATTACAGACCTCCTCTCGCAGAGTATTGCCATGGATTATATCAAGGGTAATGGTTTCGCTAAGGTAGGTTATCCAGTACGTTCACTCTTCTCTATTCCTTTCATGGGACTGAATGAAGAGGGTATTCCGACTTTCCTCAACGAGAATGGTGAGATTACAACTTCTGATATCAACTTCCAGGAGCGTGACAATACAGACTTCCTCGTATATGAAGGTTCTACAGATCCAACAATCACTGGTTCTTTGGGCAACATCTTCACATATAAGAACTTCCGTCTCAATGTGTTCATCACATACTCATTCGGCAACGTAGTACGTCTTGATCCTGTATTCTCAGCACGCTACAATGACCTCTCTTCTATGACTAAGGAGTTCAATAACCGCTGGATGACACCTGGTGATGAGAAATACACAACTGTTCCTACTATCATCAGTAACCGTAAGTATCAGGAGAATTCACAGATTCGTTACGGATACAATGCATACAACTATTGCTCAGAGCGCATTGCTAAGGGTGACTTCATCCGCATGAAGGAGATTTCTCTTTCTTATGACTTCCCTAAGTCAATGGTTAAGCCTCTCAACAACCTCTCACTGAAGCTTCAGGCTACAAACCTCTTCCTTATCTATGCTGATAAGAAGTTGAATGGTCAGGATCCAGAGTTCTTCCGCGCTGGTGGTGTATCTGCTCCTATGTCAAAGCAGTTCACTCTCACACTTAAGATGGGTATTGGCGGTGCAGAGACTTCAAAGGCTCCACGTAATGATGGTCGCCTCCTTGCACTTCAGGCAGATCTTGACAATGCAAATGCAGAGATCAACAGCCTCAGAGCTCAGTTGGCTAACGTAAAGCCTGAAGTTAAGGAAGTTGTTAAGGAAGTTGTCAAGGAAAATGACAAGTACCTCCCAATCTCTATCTTCTACGCTCTCGGTAAGGAGTTCAAGCAGGAAATCCGTCAGGATGTTAACCTTACTAAGATTGCTGAGACTCTTAAGTCTAACAGCAAGCTCACAGCAAACATCACAGGTTATGCTGATAGCGCAACAGGTACAGTGGCTATCAACGACAAGCTTTCTGCAGAGCGTGCTAAGCTCATTGCTGATGAACTCGTTAAGCTTGGTGTAAGCCGTGATCAGCTTATTGTTGACAGCAAGGGTGGCGTTAGCGATTCTGGTGATCCAAGCTATGATCGTCGTGTTGTTATCCAGATTCAATAATTAAAACAATAAGAAGACAATGAAATTTATAAATAAATATAACACAGTTGTAATTGCTGCAGCTGCTTCGTTGGCTTTCACTTCATGTAACGATTTCCTGGATGAGCTTCCTGACAATCGTATGGAGCTGAAAAACAAGGATGAGGTTAGTAGCATTCTCGTTAGTGCTTACCCTTCGCAGTGGTCAGCATACCTTCTCGAAACATTCTCTGATAATACAGATGAATACGAGAAGCCAGGTTGGACTGCTTACGACCTCTATCAAGAGGAAGCATGGTCATGGGGTAAGATTACTTCAATTGATGATGAGACTCCACAGAGCTTGTGGGACTCATACTATTCTGCTGTAGCTTCTGCAAATCAGGCTCTCGAGTTCCTGGAGTCACTGTCAGATAAGTCAGAATACAAGGATCAGCTCTGCGAGGCTTACCTCTGCCGTGCTTATTCTATGTTCAAGCTCTCTGAGATATTCTGTCAGGCATACGACCCTGCAACAGCTGGCAAGGAACTTGGTCTTCCTTATCCTCTGAAGCCAGAGAAGACTATCGGTGAGCAGTATAAGCGTGGTACTCTTGAAGAACTCTATGATAAGATCGACAAGGACATCCAGAACGCACTTCCTTACGTTCACAATAACTACTCTGCTGTGAAGTATCACTTCAACATGCAGGCTGCTTACGCATTCGCAAGTCGTTTCTATCTCAACTATCGTAAGTTTGACAAGACTATCGACTATGCAACTCGCGTACTTGGTGACAACCCTGTATTGAAGCTCCGTGACTGGAAGACTCTCAAGTCACTCTCTGCTAACCAGCAGATTCAGCCTAATGAGTATGTAGATTCTAAGCACACTGCAAACCTCATGCTCGTTTCTGTTTATTCCCAGTGGGGTGTAATGGCTGGTCCTTATGGTGTAGGTCAGAAGTACAGCCATGGTGCTAAGATTTCTGAGAAGGAGACTCTTGAGAGCCAGGGTCCTTGGGGTTCTACAACAAGTACCCTTGGTTGGAAGGTGTTCATCAACAACTCACTCGCTCGTCACTTCGCTCGTAACATTCCGTATGCTTTCGAGTACACAGACATTCAGGCAGGTATCGGTTATGCACACTCTGTACAGGCTGAGTTCACTACTGACAAGCTCCTTATCGAGCGTGCTGAGGCCTATGCTCTCTCTGGCAATCTTGAGGCTGCAATCGCTGATATGAACACTGAGCTTTCTGCGTTCCAGGTTGCAGGTAAGACTACCCTCAAACTTGAAACTATCAAGAATTTCTATGGTGGTCTCAAGTACTATACTGCTAAGGAACCAACTCCAAAGAAGGAATTCCACACCAGTCTCGTTACAGACAAGGAGAATCAGGAGCCAGTCCTTCAGTGTCTTCTCCACCTGAAGCGTATCCTCACTATCCATGAGGGTCTCCGTCTCCAGGATGTTAAGCGCTATGGCATCACAATGTACCGTCGCACTCTGAATGAGGCACAGGAAGTTCTTGAAATCAAGGACACAATGGAAGCTGGCGACCCACGTCTTGCTATCCAGATTCCTGCTGACGTAGTTACTGCCGGTCTTGAGCCAAACCCACGAAATAATTAATTAATAAGGAATATATCATATTATGAATAAGATATTTTTAAATATTCTTGCAGCAGTTGCTCTTGTGGCTGGCTTTGCTTCATGTGATTCTGATGATGTATCTTCGGAAAGCATCTTCTCTACAGAAGCTCCAGCACGCAACAATTTTGATAACTGGCTGCTTGAGAACTTCACATATCCTTACAATGTGGAAGTGAAGTATCGTTTTGAAGACATTGAGTCAGACGTGTCTTACACAGTGACTCCTGCCGACTCTACAAAGTCTGCAAAGCTCGCTAAGCTCGTTAAGTACCTCTTCTACGATTCATACGATGAGTGTGTAGGCAAGGACTTCATGAAGATGTATTCACCACGTCAGCTCATGTTTGTTGGTTCTGGTATGTATCAGACAAGTGGTACTGTCATCCTCGGTTATGCTACAGGTTCTATCAAGATCGTTCTCACCAACGTTAACGATTTGACTGACGCTGTTCTTCGTAACGCAGAGGAACTTGACCGCCTCTACCTCTCTACATTCCATCATGAGTTCCAGCACATCCTCAACCAGAAGGTTGCTTTCGACCCTTCATTCGAGGAAATCTCTCGTCCTGACTATGTAAGCGGTAACTGGTATCAGCAGGCAGAAGCTGATGCATACCGTAAGGGCTTCGTTCGTAACTACGCTATGCAGGAGGCAAGCGAGGACTTCGCTGAGACATATTCTGACTATGTAGGTTACTCTTACGCAAAGTGGGACCGCATCATGACTATCGCTGCTCAGTGCCGTGACTGCGCTGGCTCTGGTAAGGTTGGTGGTGGCAATTGTACCACTTGCGGCGGTAACGGTAAGGGCGATGGCGATCAGAGAATCCTTGATAAGGTTGACTTTATCCGCCGTTATATGAAGTCGTCATACAATCTTGATATTGACAAGCTTCGCGAAATTGTTCATCGTCGTGACAGCGAACTCCCTGACCTCGACCTTGACAAACTCTAAGTCTTAAACTTCCCAAAAAATTAAAACAATGAAAAAGTTTTTAAATATATTCGCAATTGCAACTCTTGCGCTCTTCACTCTGCAGTCATGTCTGCATGACGACGAGGAAGTGTTCGCAGACAAGGCTGCTGTGCGTATCAATAAGTCTGTTGAGGATGTCAAGAAGCAGCTTACATCTTCAGAGCAGGGCTGGTTGATGCAGTACTATACTGGTGAAGAATATACTGGTGCTGGTATGAATATGCTTATGCGTTTCGATGATCAGTATGCTTATGTTTCTTCTGACTATACAGACGATCCAAACCTCGTTCAGCATTGTACATGGGCTGTCAACAAGGATCAGGGTCCTGTACTCTCTTTCACAACATACCTTCCAATCCTTCACTCTTTGAGCGACCCTTCATCTTCTGTTGTTAATGGTGAGGAGGCTGACTATGAGTTCGTCGTTCAGCGCATGACTGAGGACTCTATCTTCGTTAAGGGTAAGAAGTGGGGTAACAAGATGGTTATGACTCGCGTAAAGCAGTCTTGGCCAGAACTTATCAATGCTTGGCTCGACGTTAAATATGGTATTGCTGGCATTAGTAAGACATTCGGCACTCCAAAAGAAACTCAGATTGAGATCAACATGAACCAGGGTCGTATCTTTGTCGGCGATGAAGACGCTACGGGTACTCCTTTCGTGTTTACTACAAAGGGTATCCACATCCAGAGTCCTGTTACTGTTGACGATGTTGAGTTCCAGGATGTAATCTATACACCAGGCGAGCCTGTAGGTTCTATCTCTATTGAGGGTATTGGTGAGCTTACTCCTATCATCCCACCACTCTCAGAGCAGTTCGCTAATGGCAGCTGGTTCTTCAAAGGTGGTGAGGAGAACATGAGTGCTCGTGTTCAGCTCTACTTCGATCAGGCTGTTGCTGGTTCAGCAGGTGAAAACGAGGTTATCCAGTACATGTACTTCGGTGATGGTGGTCTCCTCGGTCTTGCAGGTTACGGTCTTACATTCGTCAGCGGTGGTTACGCTGGTATTCTCTCTTACTCAACAACTCCTATTGACGATTATACCGTAAGCCTCAAGTTCCTCCTCTCAGGTGTAAGCAATGGTGTATGGTATTACCAGAACGCAGGTTATAACTATCCAGTTTCTATCCTTGGTGGTTCTACAGGTAAGCAATGGAAGATTGTTGATTGCGACAATGAGATCTCTCCAAACTGGCTCAAGCTCCAGAACCCAGCTCGTGAGGACGAGTGGTTCGTTGTTTACGCTGATGTTATCGTAAATCCATTCAATTAATAAAAAAGAATTGACACGATGAAAAAGATTTTTAATATATTTGCTATCCTTGCTATCGCTACAGCCTTTATGGCTTGTAGCGACAGCGAGAACGATATCGTAGATAACAGCCTTAAGGTTGTCAGTTCCAACTTGTCTTTTGATCCAAAGGGTGGCGAAGGATTTGTTGAAGTTGACCAGGCTATTGTTGAGGCTACTACTGCTGCTGACTGGGTGTCAACTAAGGTTGAGGGCAATAAGGTTACTTTCACCGTAAACCCTAATTATGCATCACGCGAATCACGTAATGCAAAGCTTGTTATCAAGTCTGCACAGAGCTCTGTAATCGTTGCTGTATCGCAGAATGGCTTCATATTCAATGCTAAGTCAGCTTATGACATTGAGACAAACAATTCTGCTTCTGTTCAGTTTGTTCCTGTTTTATATTATGGTACTCTTAATATTGTAGAGTGTCCTTCATGGATCAAGGCTACCGTTGAGGAAGAAGGTATCTCTCTTTCTCTCGACAAGAACGATACAGGTAACCTTCGTTCAGGTACTGTGGTATTCTCTGCAGGTGAGTTCAAGAAGTCAATAACCGTTACTCAGTTTGATGCTAAAGAGAACATCTTAGGCACATACATCATGTATTACTATGATGGTAGCGGCGAGGAACAGGAAGGTGAGGTAGAAGTCAAGGAAGATGCTATCGAGATTGATGGTCTTTCTATTCCTGCTAAGTTTGACTTCGAAACAAACACTCTCTCATTTACAGGTGTGACAGCTTGCGGCACTTATGGCCCATACTTCCTCTATACTATGATTATTGCTAATGGCAGTCTTTCACTTAGTCCATTGCCATGTGACTTCAGCTTCGTATATGATGCAGAGTACGGCAATTTCGTATCTGAGGGAAGTGCATCATTCGGTATCGGTGCTTTCGCAGCAGAAGAGCCTACAGGTGCTAACTACAAAGGCCTTCTCGGTGCATACCAGGCTCCATTGCTCTTGAAGAAATAATCATAACTGATTTTTCATAATAAACAAAAGCGACATTGTTTTCCATTCATATGGAGGCAATGTCGCTTTTTTGATGAAAGGTTTTGTTCCAATTTGTCGGCAAAATCAAACGAAATTAAAAATACCCATCACCCATCACCTATGCTATCTAAGTGGCTGTTTGTCATAGAAATACCGAGGTGATGGGTGGGTGATGGGTGGTGATGGGTGCTTCATAACCCATCACCCATATAACCACCTGATTATTATAACGTTAATGCGAAAAGGTGATGGGTGATGGGTTGAAGCATTAATTCATATTCTAAAGCACCGCTTCTCGATACCTAACACATAGCTTTAGCCCACCTAACACATAGCTTTAGCACCCGAGAAGCATAGCTTTAGCTAACTTTTTCTGATAGAGAACAAAATCCTATAGATTATTTGGTAGTTCAAAGATTATTCTTTATCTTTGCTGACGATGGCGCACCTAAGGAATATCTTGTCTATTGAGAAGATAGTCACACAATAAGTTTGTCTCTTCATGTCTGTCACAGAAATATTCCTCTGACTCCATTCGTATTTAACGCTTACGCTTAACGTAAATTATCGTAAATATAACGCGAATTATCGTAAATTATAATTCAAGGAAGAAAAATTCACGGAAATTCAACGTTCAATTCACGGAAATTCGCGTTTAAAAAGAAAAATATCATTTGGAGTCAATATGTATATTAACGCCTAAATAATCATAGAAAAGTTTTGCTGTATCACTTTAAATGCGTATCTTTGTAGCACAAAAAGTGTAGCACAAAAAGTGCTATAAACATAAAACACTTATATTCATGAAGATAAACAATCCTTTTGTTACATACGGATATGTCTCTCCAGACTATTTCTGCGATAGGGAGAAAGAAACGACCAGCATCATCTCTGCAATGAGAAACGGCAGGAATATCACCCTGATGAGTCCACGCAGGATGGGAAAGACAGGACTCATACACAACGCATTCTTTCATATAGGAGAAAAATATCCCAATGCAATATGCTTCTATATAGACATTTATGCTACCAAGTCATTTGCCGACTTTGTCAAGATATTTGGAGAAACAGTATTAGGGAAGCTTGACAGTATAAAGCAGAAGACGATAGGAGCGCTGACAAACATTCTTACACATTGCAAAATCTCCTATTCTAACGATATTCTTCTGGCTGGAGGAAAGGTTACATTGGAGTTTGAGAAAGAACATGCTTCTGCCACCTTAAGCGAAATTTTTACCTATCTTGGACATGCAGAACAGGAGTGTTTCATCGCTATAGATGAGTTTCAACAGATAGCAGAATATCCCGAAGAGAACGTAGAGGCACTGCTTAGAACCTATGTACAACAGTTCCCTATGTTGCATTTCATATTCTCAGGAAGTAAAAGTCACATGATGTCTGCAATGTTTGACAATCCTAAGCGTCCTTTCTTCAGGAGCACAGAGAAGAAGCATCTGTATGTAATACCTGAAGATACATACTATGATTTCGCAGCCAAGCATCTTGCTGACACAATGACCATACTTCCGAAAGAAACTTTCCACTATATATACGAAACGTTTGGCGGACATACATGGTACATACAGTATATATTGAATAAACTGTATGAACTTTCTCCGGCAATAGCAGATAAGGACACCGTAATGCTATGTATCCGTGAGATTGTAAAAAGCAATACCGAAGACTACCAGAGACTATATCACCTTCTGACTTCCAATCAACACCAACTGCTTGCTGCCATAGCCAAGGAAGGCAACGTTGCAGCCATCAACTCATCTGCCTTTATAAACAAATATTCTCTTAAAGGCAGCAGTAGCGTCAACAAGGCTCTTTCCTTCCTCATCGACAATGAGTTTATATATCGTTATGACGAGGGCTATCAGGTTTATGACCGCTTCATGTCGCTTTGGTTGCGATAATTTAAATTTAATACGGAAAGCAGGTGGAAAAATAGAATATATGATAACGTTTTGTAAGGTAAAAAGTATTAAAACTTAAAATTTATTTAACAATGTGTTTGTTTTTTTATTAAAAATTATTAACTTTGCACCCGATTAGAAACTCTAAAACTGACATTCCGATGCAGAAGAGGTAATTCTGGCATACTTATAAAAATAAGGTGTGGCATGGGAAATATAGAACTTTTTTAGACCAATATTAGTATTCTCTTAATATAAATCTCGCTCGTAGAGGGTAGGTAAGAAGATATGATTATTCGTTAATAATATTTTTAATTTTTAATTTATGAACATTAGTGTCCACTAAAAATTAGGGACGAGTTAAAATTTAAAATTTTCAAATAAATCTGGTCCATCAAGACCGCTTTGTTCTTTGACATCATTGAATTTAGTTTTGCTGAAAAGATCCTTCAGAAGAGTCTTGTCTGTG
>JAZQOH010000045.1:0-67723 GCA_045627725.1 Prevotella sp.
TAGCCTAATTTGAGTAATTCTGACATCAATTCGGCGTTTTTTTCCAACCAAAGCATGAATCTGTTTACGGCAGAATGGGGCGCAAGACCGGGCAAATACATCATAGCAAGCTCGGATTTTGAGATGAAAAGGGGTACTTTCTTGTTATTTTCCATATTTTTCTTGATTAAAACGAACACAAATTTCACGAATAGACACGAATAAGGCTTTGCTTCGCAAGTGTTTTTTTACCAAAAATTAGCGACGATGCGCCAAAAATTATATCCCAAAAAATTATATTCATTCAAAATAAGCATATCTATTTCTTTCGTTTTTTGTTCCAAAATCATTTTCGGAATTAAATTTTTGGCATATCGTTGGAAATTTTTGTTCCATCCAACAACTCGCGAAAGCGAGTATTAGTTTCAAGCACAGCTCTATAATTTTCCGTGGCTTCTGTGAGTTCTGTGGTTATTATTTACCATACAAAGGTACGAAAAAAAAGCGAGAAAACACAGGTTTTTCGTCGATAATCGTACCTTATCGTACAGGAAAAGCATGATGGTATGGAAACGTATTTCTTCGTACATTGCTCCACTTCTTTTGTGTACCTTTGCAATGTATTTCAGAAACTAAGGACACGTTGATGGATTGCCTTCGCCTAAAGTCCACAGGCGATGTATAAAAGAAAATTCATGAAAAATTCGTGGTTAATTCATGACAATTCGTGTTAAAGAAAAGAAAAGCTTCTTTGAAGCAGAGACGCTTACGCTGAACGAAAATTACCGCAAATTAATCGTAAATTTATCCACGAATTATTTTTTTTAAAACGACCACGAATAGCACGAATCTACACGAATGATGCAGAGCATGCTCTGCTTAAAAAGATTAGTGAAGATTAGTGAGATTAGTGGTCGAAAAAGAAAATTAATTATCTCAGTTTCAAATTATTAACCTTTTAAACTTTCAAAAAACAATGTCACTTAAATTCAAAATCAAGCGCGACAACCGCGTCGATTCAGACAACCTCTATTTCGCTCGTGCTTACCACGATGAGACTATCTCGCTCTCTGACCTCGCCAAGCACATGTCTGACCACAACACTCCTTACTCGGAGGGTACCATCAAGGGTGTGCTTACCGATATGGTATCGTGCATCCGTGAGCTCCTCCTCCAGTCGAAGAAGGTGAAGCTCGACAACCTCGCTATCTTCTCGCTCGGCCTCAAGGGTATCGGCGCAGAGACCGTGGAGAAGTTCTCCGTGGCTGGCAACATCAAGTCGGCTCACATCAACGCTCTCGGCACTGGCTCGTTCTCGAAGAAGGAGCTCGACACGAGCGTGAGGTTCCAGGAGGTTGGGGAGTATCAGTCAGGGAAGTAAGAAGACCAGCCCCTCTCCCCTTACCCTCCCCCGAGGGGGAGGGAGTAAATAGGGGGCATCGCTCAAAAACAGCCCCCTCTAGCTCCCCCCAAAGGGGGAGTACTGGAGCGGCAGATAACCCAGAAGATAAACCCCTCTAATTAACCCTATTATTAACCTAACCGCTTTACCCCTCAAGCGCTAACCACTCCCTCCCCCTCGGGGGAGGGCAAGGGGAGAGGGGCCGATTATGAAAAACTCTACTTGGAAATTCATCCTTCAGTTGCTGATAAGCATACTGACGGCAGTGGGCACCACGCTGGGAGTGACCAGCTGCATTTGATTCAATTGACAATGTACAATTGACGATTAACAATTGACGATTAAAAATCGCCCATTCCTTAAGGCACAGACCTTGGGGAATGGGCGATTTTTATTGTATGCTATAAAGATACCTTCCCTTTTCTAATGAAATGAAGCGATTTTCAGCGGAAAGTGTATCGTTTTTGCTGTTTTCCGCTGGCTATCTGGTGTTTTTATGCGTATTCTTAGCGGAAACTATAGCATTTTTGTTGCTTT
Source organism: Prevotella sp. (assembly GCA_045627725.1). GTDB lineage: Bacteria > Bacteroidota > Bacteroidia > Bacteroidales > Bacteroidaceae > Prevotella. The sequence goes on from JAZQOH010000045.1 coordinate 1,919, forward strand.
CCGCTGATTATTCATTAATTTTATGTGTATTTGCAGCATACAAGGCAGATTAAGGACTCGATGCAGATTTCCGGCATGCTTTCAAACGTCTGTTCTTGGCGTACAGAGAAAACCGATGAGCATCGTGGAGCACAGGTTGACCTGCTTTTCTCAAGAGCTGATGGTATCATTAATCTGTTTGAAATTAAGTATTCGAAGGATGTGTTTGTCATCGATGCAAAATACGCAAAGGAATTGGAGAGCAAGCTTTCCGTATTTCGAACTGTCAGCAAGACAAAGAGTGCTGTTCACCTCACTATGCTGACAACGAATGGCATTCAGACAAATAAATATAGCAATATTGTAATGCAAAGTCTGACTGCCGATTGTTTATTCTATGTATAGTTAAGCAATGAAGCGACTAAAATCGTTGGAAAAAGTTTGCTCGTTGTGCATGGGACAAAACTAAAATACTGAAATGAATAGCCAACAATCTGAACAAAAGCGACTCAAAAAATGAAAAAAATGTAGGAAGTTATTATTTTACCATTACTTATGTGCAGCATAAGGTATAAAGTTTCATAAAAAGAAACTGATGACACCGCCATTATGTGATGCGTTGCCATCAGTTTCCTTTTTGAATCCAGAGATATAGCCCTGGTTATTATTGTTACAGAGTAGGGATATAAAGCTAACTCTTTTTACTTACTTCCAAAAAGCAGACTTGCAGACATTTTGATTTCTCCGTTGTGGAGAGAAAATGGATTTGATACTAGGTAGGTTGTTAAAATTCCAGATTCCAAAGCTTTAGCATATGAAAGGTATCCATTACCTTCAAGATCGAGCACGCCATTGCCTGAGAATTCTAGAATGTAGCATTGCTCTTTCTGAGAGAATCTTATTGAGAATGTACCTGTCACAGATGCAGTACAATTATATTCATCCCACATAGCCCCTATCTCTCCATGAAGCTTTTCCAGATTGTCATAAGCATGTTCGTAGTCATGTGTTTCATTAATATATGTAGTGTAATCATCGTAGGCTTTGTCGAGGCGATTAATATAATCCTGTTTATAAGATGGATCAGCCATATGATGGTAGGCCCCCTTGGCGTTGAATGTACCACTGCCAGATTTAGTAGCAGGATCAACATATCCACTCAACTCCAACAGATCTGTCTTAATGGAGAAAGTTCCATCGGAATTCATGTTGATAACACGTTCTATTGCAAATGCTTGCTTAATAGCTTCAGGCCAGTTGTCGTCCAAATCATGACCGCAAGGAATCCCTTCAATTAATTTTATGCCCATCGCTACTTCTGGAGTCACTTCGAAGTTCCAAGAGTCCACAGCCTTTGGCACATCGATGGCTTCGGTAGCCAAGTCGATGGTTGGGGATATCTCACCATTTACAAGGTCTAACTTGAAGTTCAGGAACTTCACCTTTTCACCATCCTCATTGAGCACAGCAAGCTTTGGACTGAATTTATAATGCAGATATGGAAAAAGACGGAACATGATTACTCCTTCACCATTCTCATCCAGTTTGCATGCCCAATCCTGAGAATCGGTTATCTCCTCTGAGAATTCGCTAAAGGTGACTGTATGTCCCTTCCAGTCAGAACCCTTTTCTGTCTTACTGCTGTCCTTTATCTTGATTCTCACAACATTGTTCATGAAGTCGCTGAAGTTCTCTGCTTGAATCACCATTTTCTCATACGCCTCATCTTCCATCTTGTTCTTGATGGCCTGGAACACACTTACCAGCACACCGCTGAACAATTCGTCACGTTGGCGATCAGCTAACTCATGCTTAAGAGATTCCGAAAGACCACCACCACCAGTGAATCCTAAATTGCGTGCTTCATTAAGGGCTGCTGCAATGACAGACTCATCGGTCCAGAACTCCCAACAGTAGTTAGTAACTTCTGTATAAATAAGAGCATCAAGTTTCTCCTGCGACAAGTCTGTCCTGCGAAATAATGGAAGAAAAACTTTGTACCAATCTGGCGCCCTTCGATAGCCAACAAGTTCTTTATTGTCCGATGCCAGTTCCTTGCCTTCACGAGAATAATAATAATAGTAGGCGCTTTCGTACAACCCTTTTCTGCCCTCCCATGCTTCATCAGCGAATTTGTTCAAGGCATAATCAATGTAGGCTACTGCCACCAAAGCTGCAGACATGACAGTGCTGCTCAGTGCAGATGTTATTGTGCCGAACACTTGGTTAACTACAAGTTTAAGCGAATTGCCAGCAACCTTCACGTCATCTCCCTGAAGGTCTGCTTGCAGTATCTGATATATGGAGTACGCTGTGCCCAGATTGCCTACAAGACTCTTGAATTCTTCGCTCAAGGAAGGAAGTAATCCTAATGCTTCGAGTGCAGAATATTTGATGTCGAGCTCCATAGTCTTGAGCGCATCCAAATCTTCAAGGAAGTAATTGATTGCTTCAGCTTCTGGAGTAGATGACTGCATCACATTTATCATAAAGTCGATGCTCTGTTGTACTGTAGTCTCTACAAAAGGATAATAAGCATATTTGATGAACTCCTGACGTGAATACGCTTTTTCAATGCTGAAAGCGCCATACTCAGAGAGGTGGCTTGTGTGTATCACCACCTCACCCGTTGAAGCATCATACTTAAAGTTGACAGGCTCCCATTTGCGAGTTCTCTCATTGTAGTATGCCGCACATGGAATGTAATCGCTGTTGACAGCAATAGGTATGCGTATTTCTGCTGTGCCATTCAGTTCGTGGTATCCCCCAAGGTCGAAATCGAGCACCATGGAGCTGCGGCAATGTCCTGGATAGAGAGGAGGAAGATCATAGCGTCTCTTCACTGTGAGTGGCACGGTATCTTCCAACACAGTTGCATCCAGTTTGATGGAATAGTCTTCTGTCACAACTTCTAGGTTTTCAGGACTGAGATATTGCTTGACATCACTATCTTCGGATTTCTCTGCTTTTGTCCACCATAGACGCTTGAGCTCGTCTTTATCTCCCAGCACATGTTCGAAATTACCATTTTTATCAAACACCTCAAGCCAATTATAGTCCCACCATCGGAACCCCGCCAGATTATTCAATTCATATTCATACGTCTCGTCGTCATCCGTTCTGTCAATGTGCAGGATATACTGCGCCTTAATGGTACACGCCAAGAATAGTGCCAATATTGTTATATATCGTTTTGTATTCATATAGGATTAGAGTTTTTGAAATTTAACAGATTGTTTACCTGCTTTCAGCACATAGGTGGATTTATTGTCGGTTGGGAGTCTCAAATCTGCAGCACCCCAATTTGATGCCTTTGTCTTGCCAGCGAGTTTACCTTCTACGCTGTATAACTGTATTTCTGTACCAGCCTTGAGACCTTCAACGTGTATATTAAATCCATCCACACGCAACTTTATACCTTTTTGAATAGTAATCTGCTGCACGTCAGTCATTTCTGCCACCTCAATAAACTTCAGTTCATAAGGCGCTGTGCGATTCGAATTCCATTCTAGGTTCATCTTAAGCTTGTCAGTGGTTATCACCAAACCTGTATCATCAGTAGTGAACACTGGGTTGTCGCTGAGCAAACAAGTCATTTCCTGCCATTCGTCATTCTCGTCATAGTAGGTCAATAGGAAACCATTATAGTTAGCCTCGCCATCATATCCCGGCTCTGGTGTAGCGTCAGCAGCCTGGTCCTCTACGATGAGCTCAAACTGATTCCATCCTGGAGCGGATGCGTAAGCCTCGGCACATCCTTTCCTTACATGCAGTTTTGCCTTGCGATAGCTATATTCAAAAATCCATTTACTGAATGCGTCAGGTTCAAGAGGCTGAGGAGTAGTAGCATAGTTGTAAACATCTCTCAGTTCTTCCAGATATGCAAAGGCGAGTGGCTCAATCTCTGTGACACTCTCAGGGATGATTATCTCTTGAAGGTTACACAAGATAAAGGCATTCGTTGTAATAGTACGAGTTCCTTTACGCACACCAAAACTATATCGTCCACCATAGCCATTAGAATACTCTTGCATAGGAGGGCAATGAAGCAAACGTGAACCATCCTTATTGTAGAGAGCTTCATTATGGACGCTGTAAGACGGATTCTTTCCGTCCGCAACATCCCTATAGCCATATAGTTCCTTTGAAGCATAGGCACGCAAGCCTATCTTGACGAGTTTCTCAGGTATATCTATCCACTTTGCCTTATGGCTGGAAAAAGCATCGTTGCCAATAGTGATGGGAAATACCCAGTTCAAGACGCTAACATCTGTCATTGGACAATTTGCAAAAGCACGGTCACCTATTTTATAAGCAGAATTCAAATTCGAGACCTCTGTCAGATGTGATAAATTGATGCCACAGCGGAAGACGTCGTTCTCAATCACAATGCCATGAGGAGGCAGAGTGACCTTCTGAAGGTTGTTACAACCAGAGAACGCGTATTCACCGATGCGCATAATGCCAGATGATATCTCAACATTACGAAGGGTGGTTACACCTTCAAACATGTGAGGTGGTATTTCCTTTATATCGCCAGGAATTACTATATCTGTCATCTCTACGCCATTCAGCAACATTTCTTTGTTAGCCGAGCCACAAAACAATGGATTGGCAGTCTCATCCTCGAAATGCAGTTTGAGCCACATATCTAAACTGGCTATATCTATAGTCTCAAGTTTCGAGCAAAACATAAAAGCGGAATAGCCAATGGAGTCAAGGGTGGCAGGAAGGTATAGTGACTGTATATCGGTATCGTAGAATGCCTGTGGCATAATCTTTGTCACCCTATACTTCTTGCCTTCGTATTCTACGTAGTCCTTAATCCTTGGATCCTGTCCGATACAAGCTGTGACACATGCACGCTCATTATCCAAAAGATCATAACAGACACCTTCAACTTCAAACGCAGTCTTGCTTGGTTGTATTCCTGTATAAAAACAAACATTATAACTAAAATTCCAAGATCCGTTTGTCAAAGCAGATGAAAGATAATAACCGTCTGCTGTGCCACCCCAGCCAAAATTGAAATGGAGATATCCTGCATCGCTGTAGCCATCGCAGACCAAGGCGTGACCATAGCCTTTTTTAGGGTATCCGCAGTAGAACACAGGACGACCTTCGTCCAATTCCTTCATGATAATGCTATCGCCATACCCCACATGTGATTGCCAGTTGGGACTATAATACAAATGGCGAACAGAGTTGCGAAGCAAAACATCAGGATAACCACCAGACATACCTCCTCCTGCCATCGCTACCGTATTTGCGGCATTGAAGCAGTCGTACATCAGTTTTGCAACAGCATTCCTCTGGGTGTCAGTAATATCACCCATGTATGTATCGTGCATGTTCGCCCAATCGTATTTTGATTCAGCATAGTTGACTTCCGACACCTTCTTACCCTTAGCGAGTTCTTCCCAACGCTTTTCCGCTATCAGCTGTTTATAGTTGTCGGGGGCCTGAATGTTTGCATAAGTGCCACGACCTTGCTTAGGCCATTCCCAATACTTCATAATCTGTGCCATGGCAGTATTGGTGCATCCTGTAACGTGATATCCTTCTGGCATCATGAGATTATATGGGTGTGTCTGATTCCATTGGGTCTTGATCAATGGAGCTACCACAATGTTACCAATACCATCTTGCGCAGCGGACTTTGGGGATACAGTTTGACGCTGACGCACAGAGGCATTGCTCAGAGCATCTATTTCCGTGGAATAATGTTCGAGCAGTTCTTTCACTTGTATAGGAGTCTTGTCATACTCAAACGTGCCATGGTCGCAATAGCCGAGGACTTCAGCATCAGCACCATCGTCACCTGCTACGATGACAAAGCCCTGGTCATCGCCAAGGTTGATGACATAGACGTTATCTTTCTGTGAAGTTTTTGACTTGACGGCATGTGCCAGACGAGGCTCTACGCTTTTACCATTCGTCCTGCCAATAGACTTCGCCCTGGCATCATGGCTCACAAACTGCTGGGCAATGCTTATGGCTTGCTCTAAGCTGATGTCATCTGCCCATGCAGTTTGAATGACAAATGCAGCAAGAAACATAAGTAATAGATTTTTTCTCATACGCATGATAGTTGTTGTTTTTAGATTGCGAAAGATACAAGGATTGCTAATTTTTTTTAGTACACATAATTTTTTGCAAAGTTAATGATAATGCATCTAATAGTTTTCTTCTTGTTTAAGTTACGACTAACAAATCGTAAAAAATAACTATCATATTGTACAAAATACAGGAAATAGGGAAGATAGCAATATTAAAAGAGTAAACAAAAACGGCATTATCAGTTTTTTTTATAACTTTGCAATAGCAAATAATATTCAATGAAATAAAAAAGGAATGATAACAAGTCAACTATTACTACATATATTATTCAGTTTCCTCCCATTTCTGGTGTGCCTGTTTTGGTTCATCTGCTTTGTGGTGCATACAAGAAGAGATGATGAGCCAAAACTCTACTTTACGGTATATATCGCTACATGTGTGGTGCTATACCTTTGTCATGCTTTGTTTTTCACGATAGGATTGACGTATGAGATGGAGTGCCTATGGACACTATGCTCGCTGTCGGTATATCCAATGTTCTATGCTTATCTGTGCCGACTGACTTCCAGTGAATATAATACACGCAAAATCATCCCATGGCTTGTACCATGCATAATCGTGGCTTTGGCGAAATATCTATTTCCTGATGCAGGTGTAGATAAGCTTCGCATGTTATTGTTTGTATTTCAGATAATCGGTGTATGCTATTTAGGCATCGGTAAGCTGAAAGCCTTCGACAGGGAGATACAGTCTGTATATGCCGATGTGGAAGGGCGCGACACCACAGCAGTACATCATCTGCTCGTCGCAATAATCGTTGTAAGCATATTGGCGGGCATAGCAAATTCCATCGGTAAGGATTTCTTCGGAGAGAGTCTTTGGCTGCTTATCCCTATCTCGTCGGCATTTTCATGCTTGCTTTTCTCCCTAAGCTATATCTGCTTTGTCAGGGATTTCACTATAGACAACCTGCAATCTGACGAAAGAGTTGCTGAGGAACTGACACAAGAACATGTAGAGGAAAGGGATATCGCACAGATAGGAAGGAAGATTGACGAACTTCTCACCGTCCAGCACTACTTCACGAAGAAAGACTTGAAGATTGGGGATATTGCAACGGAGATAGGTTCAAACCGTACGTATGTATCCAACTATATCAATCGTACATACAATTGTTCTTTTTCTGAACTCGTCAACAAACTACGAATAGAATATGCTATGACGCTCCTTGCGTCAGCTGCGGAAGATACGAAACACATTGAGATTGCCAATCAGTCAGGATTTGCCAGTGAACAGTCTTTCTATCGTAATTTCAAGAAAGTAGCGGGTACAACTCCTAAGGATTGGCTTGAGAAAATTCAGCGTGGAGAATCTAAAGAACCACAATAGAAATAAACTAAAAACTACATAATATGAGAAGAATCCTAACCATTTTTGCAGTCCTGTTTATGGCGCATAGTCTTTGGGCAGACGATGTGACGATGCAGCAGGCACAAGAAATTGCAGTGCAGTTTCTCAATAGCAAATTGCCAAAGCAGGCTGATGGCCTGAGAGCAAAACGCGTTATGAGCGATAAGTCGCTTATCACAACCTATGTTGCCCGAAAGACAAAGGAAGCCCCGGCAGACCTTTATGTATTCAACCAAAACGATGGCAAGGGCTTTGTCATCGTGGCTGGCACGGATGCTATGCCAAACAAGATTCTCGGTTACAGTGATGAGAACAATCTGGTTATCGACGAGAACACTCCTGAGGTCGTCCTGATGTTGCTCGAAGGTTTCCAAAGCAGAATTCAATGGTTACGTGAACATAACATCACACTTGCTGCCGATGTAGATGGAACTACTGGTGGTAAAATAGAACCTGTGGTTGGACCATTGCTGAATGTGAACTACAATCAGTTCGCCCCTTTTGATGCTTATACTCCTATCATCAATGATACGCTGTGCCCCACCGGCTGTGTACCTACAGCTGCAGCGCAGATTATGGCATATTGGCGTTGGCCGGAGAGTGGCGTTGGCGAGCATACATCACAGTGGGAGACGGCACAATATGGTCATTTCTCTGAGTCTAATTATACGAATTGGAGTAACAGTGGTGTTGCCCGACTGATGGCAGATCTTGGTACGGCTGCAAATGCTCAATATAAGCCTGGAGAAACTGGTACCCCTACCAGAGATTTGTGTAATGCCATGCGCAAATACTTTAAATATACCTGTGCATTTGTGAAAAGGACAGATGAGGACCTCAGAGCAGAACTTGACGCAGGTCATCCAGTCTTTTACGTCGGGAGTGGGGGCCCAAGAAGTGTACATGCTTTAGTATGCGATGGATATGATTCCAGTGACTATTTCCATTTCAATCTTGGCTGGGGAGGACTCTATAATGGCTACTATCTTACTGTCAGTCTGCATCCAGGAATGGATAACTTCAGCAATTGGGAGGAAGGTATTGTATTTATTCCTGACCACACTCCGATAGCAGAATATGAGCATGCAGTGTATCGTGCCATAGGTGATGACGAGGCAGAACTGTTGGCTTGCTCCGAAGCAAAAGAGGTTGTCATCCCTGCCGAAGTAACGATAGATGGCAAGGTGAGAAAGGTGACCAGCATTAACGAGATAGCCCTTCAGGGCGTTCCCATAGAGTCATTGACTTTGCCAGGTTCATTCAAGACACTCAAGCGCGAATGGTTCTACTTCTACAACGGAAAGATAAAGAATATTACAGTTGGCGAAGGCACGACGGAGATTGAACCTGAGTGCTTCCAGTTTGTACCTTCACTTGAGACAATAACCCTGCCTTCCTCATTGGAGAAGATCGGCACAGACGCATTCCATGCCCTTCGTAATCTGACAGTAGTCAATGGATTGGAAAATTCAAAGGTGACAGAGTTGAGCGACAGTTGTTTTTGTTTCTGCACTTCCCTGAAACAGGTCAATACATCGAAGATAAAGAAATTCGGCGACATGAGTTTCTTCGCGTGTGGAGAACTCATGAATGTTACTCTGCAGGATGGAGTCATCATAGGTGCCAATGCATTCTCCGGATGCAAGTATCTGGCTTATGACATCAACATTGAGAATGCAAGCGTGATAGGTCATCAGGCATTCTTCAATTGCAATATCTACAGGAATGAACTTGCCTTCACTCAGGCTAAACACATCGACAGCAGTGCATTCGGTGGAAACAATACGATTTATAAAGTCATTCTTCCTGCCTGCACGGAGTTCGTCGGTACAAAGGCTTTTGACTGTAAGGAACTTGAGAGCATCGAAGTGGCAGAGGACAATCCTTACTATGCATCAGAGGATGGTGTGCTGTTCTCAAAGGATATGAAAACCCTGTGCTTCGTGCCTGTCAACAATCAGCAACCTGTAAATCAGGATATGGGACGCGATTTCTTCAATGTGCCTGAAGGTGTGACATATATCATGGATGGAGCACTTGCCTGCAAGAAAGTAATCCGCATCCCAGAGACTGTCACCATGATAGACTCCACAGCCTTCAATGAGCCAAGGATAATATATTGCTATTCGCAGAATGCGCCAGTATATACTTATTCCATGGAAAAGCATGACCTCCTGACCTACCACACGGAGATCCATATGCCTTACGGACGTATTGACTACTATCGCAATGCTCAGGGCTGGAAGGAAAGCTACCAGTTCATGGATGACGTGCATGGTATCTATCCTGATGCAAGCAAGGTGCAGATGCTTACCGTATATTACCGCAGCGAGGAATGGGACGGCAGTTCTTGGGAGATGATAGAAAAACATGAGAACACAGGTTTCAGCCGAATAGACTTGGATGCAGACAAGGTAAGTCTCTTCGGTGGTGTGGCGTATGAAAATCTCGACAGTATTGTGGTAAGTGGTGTGTATGACGGTTCAGGTTATCGCTATATGAACCTGAAACAATACGACGGCAGTTATAACATTGCCGCAGAATACAAGGGAGCATTGAAGGATATCAGCAAACTGGTGATAAAGGACGGCACCGTACAGGTGAAGGATCATCAGAACAATACACTCAGAAACCAGAAGATCGGTGAATATACGGAACTGACCTTCAACGAGCAGGATGAAGAAACGGAGATATTCCGCTACAAGTATAAGGTTGAGTCTTGGTATTATAATAATGTGTGGTCTGACAATGAAGGTTATAGTCCTCTTTCAACCAGATTGTATTTCTATACGGAGAACGATTCTACATTCTTCTATCCTGACAACGACTGGGCAAGTAGCAAGACGGATTATCTGCAACAGATCACAGTGCCAGAACCACAGGTTGATGACTATCCAGTCTCTGGACACATCCTCATTTCCTTCCGTAATGGCAATCAGATCACTCTCCCACGAGAGAACTTTGCCAAACTTGACTTCAAGGATGGTCGCGCCAATGTTTTAGGATATGATGGAGCATTGCAAAACTCATTCGATGCTAAGAAACTGCACTACATCGTAGGTTGCGACTATGACCTCACAGCATACCAGAAGACTGACTGGAGCAAGGATGATTCGCCTAAGATGTATATACATGCTGGCAACAGATACAAGGAAGTATCTATAGCAAAGTGTGATACCATACCTTCTGATGGTCTCGCCTTGCTCATCGACAATGAATACTACGATGTAAACAGTATCGACAGCATCTCATTCGAGCGTCCTGAGACAGCAGAGAAAGGTGTGTTCCATGTAAGCGACATGTACCGTGAGATCGTTACCCCTGACTATAGCATCAACTTCGGTGCAGCAATCGATCTGGGCGAGGGCAAGACCGTAACCGTAGAGCCGTTGCGCAGCACAACCCTTATCAACAAAGCAAATCTGAGGGGTGTGAAGTCGTATGAGATAAGTATGAGCGACGGTACTCACGAACTTGGTGGCGTGGCAAGAATCAGGATTCCTTTGGAGCAGACAGAAGGCTACTGCCCTGGAGCTGCATGGTATAATCAGGAAACGAGTTGCTGGGAGCCTATATGCTCGTTCTATGACGACAAGACAAACGAAGTGGTAATCCTTACCGATCACCTCTCGGAGTTCTCTGTATTTAAGGTTGCGAAAAGAGATACAAGGGCTGAGGGACTGGTACTCAACGACTTTGAGCGATTCATGATTGAGGACGATATGACTAGCCAGGAGGCAGCAAAGACGCTCCTTGACTTGTCTGAAATATACGAATGGGACAAAAGGGCTTACCGCGACTGGGTGGCTGACAAGTGGGGCACGGCATCGCAGATAGGCATGGATATTAACTACAACATGATTAAGGCGGCTGGTTATACAAATAGTTTCCTCGAGGAAGCCGGTGACGCAATAGGTTATATCGGTACGGCATTGAGTGCATATCAGATAATACGCAATATTGAGGATGGCAAAGACTACGAGGCGGCATCAGGCATGGTGAAGATGGCACTTGACCAGACCATGAGCTATCTGGGCAAGATACTCGAGGGCTCTGCATTCTATGCTACTGCTGCCACGCTCGGCATCATCAACTATTCTCTCACGAAGTTTGGCGAAGAGGCATGGAATGGCCGCAAGGACCTGTACCGTGCTGCCTATGACTTGTATTACCACTCGGCAGAGGGATACCGTTCGCGCCCACAATGGGTAAAGTTGATCAAGCCTCTGTTTACCGACAAGAACCTTACCGAGGATGAGATGAGGGAGGAGATAGACAGGATGGTGACGGAATATGCGAAGAAGTTCTGGGAAGATCCAACCATCGTTTCATACTATCTCAACGAGGCCACCAACCTAAAATTCACTGCACTTGGCGGTTTGACGCCAGCCATCGAGCACGAAATCTCGGAAGAGGGCAAGAAGTGGACGTATGATTTCACCATTGCTCCGGTAATGAAGAGCATCGGCGATGAAGCATTGAAAATGAACTGGGATGAGAGCTACAAGCAGATAAAGAACTATATGAATATGCTCAATCAGGTTATAACCCTCAACCTCTACGACAATAGCTCCACATCAGAGGGCAGTGAGTTTGCCGACTGCATCGTACGCTTCCAGGAGTTGCCAGAGAATATCACCGACAGGGAGGCATGGCAGTGTCGATTAGACGAGCGGGGAAATGGCAAGATTCAGTTCAGGGCATACGCTCAGATTGCCAATAAGATAGAGCCAGTGCTTGAGGTTGTTGATCCAGAAGATGGCAAGGTGCTCAATGCTATTCCTTTTGCGCTGGATCTTGGTACGACAAATATCGATGTCAGCTATGGCGCTGAGGACTTCATGCCAGTGGATAATATAGACAATATGGAATTACATGTTGTTACCAACCCGGATTCCCTGGATTTTGAAGTGCCTATTAGCGGAGATTATAAGTCCTTTAATCCTTTTGATGAAACACAGTATACACTTCACCCTGCCAGGTCAAGAGCGAAAGGTAAATTCTCTCTTGGTGTATTCACAGAAGACATACGCGAGTGCATAAAAGAGAACATACCTCTGCTTGGTAAAAGACATCCTGAGACAATAGAAATCAAGGGCAAGGGACTGACTCTTAATGGTACGTTCAACGAGAAGACAAAGACGGGTGATGGAACATTCACCCTTGACTGTGAGACTTTCTTCAAGTATGCAACCCCAGAGGAAGCCAAAAACTTTTTTGTGACATTGTGTGAGCAAAAGATCATAGGAACGTGGGAGCCTGAAACCCGTCTGGATGAGATGTTTGACCTGTACAAATATGGATGGATTCTTGATGGATCGATAGGTCATAAGATTACAGGTAATTTCACCGTGGAACAGGTGACTCCATATCGATTGTCATATAAATTCATGGGTAATGGTACCTTCAACCTGGACGGTAACACTCCTGAGATAACCAACTATGCGGCCGGCTTGTCCGACTATCGCAAAGCTACTGTTATTACTAATCCTGTATCAAGCAGCGGCACTTGCAGTTGGGAAGACACCTTTGAATTTAAGATTGCAAAAGAAGAGGAATAACCATACAATACAAATAATCATGACAATGAAACATTATATCCATATCATCATAGCTGCCCTGGCATTGCTCACTGCAATGCCAGCAGCGGCACAGAGCGACGATAACGGTACAGACTACGATTACATGACTGTCCGCACAACCACTGGTGACACTCCTTTCGTGAAGGCAAAGATTCAGAAGATTACCTTCGCAGAAGGCAAGGTGCAGGTGTATTCCAGTGAGGGAATTCGCGAGTTTGATCAGATTGACCTCAAGATGCTTATCTTCAGCAATGATATTGTTGATGCAATAGAAGATATAAACGTCTCTCCTAAAGGGGTTGTCTTCAAGGACGGGGCGCTTGATAATCTTAATGCACCAGACGGAACACCTGTTTATGTCTATTCTATCTCAGGTCTGCTCTTCACTACTTCTGTGACTAACCATAATTCAGTGTCTCTTTCCAATCTGCCCAAAGCGCCTTATATAGTAAATGTGGGTAAGAAAGCTTACAAGATTCAGGTAAAGTAAAGCGTTGATTTCTCCGTATATCACAATCGCCCATTCCTTTAGGCACAGACCTAAGAGGATGGGCGATTTGCTGTGTTATAGCAGATTGATATTTTCCCATAGACTTTTGACAGAAATAATAGTACAACTGCACGCTGTCATTTTGTCAGCCATTATGTCTTGTAAAAGCGGTGATATTACCAGATGAAAGCGGTGGGTTTGTAGGGTAAAAGCGGTGCTTTCGCCTACCTAAAGCGGTGCTTTTGCTCTCCTAACTCTATGCTTTAGCTATTGAGAAGCATAGCTTCACGATTTTTGAATTATTTTTTCGCAAAAATAACTGCACAACTGCACGTTTTGTTATAAGTAGCAGAAAGACAGATAGGTTAAGCGTGCAGTTATGCTAAAATAACTGCACAAAACTGCACGGAAACTGCACGCCCCTATTTTTGCCTGTTTTTTGCAGTGAAAATATCATAATTTAAGGGGGATATTTCCCCTGTCCTCCCCTTTAGGGGAGGAAACGTATGGATTATAAGTAAGATGAAGTAATTTGTTATGTAGTAATCAATAAACTATAATCTTAAACAATTTACATTTTTTAAGAAACCAAGGGCGGGTAAGGATGCCTGTAAACTTGAGGATGAAAGCGTTTTTTTGAAGATGTGCAGTTTCGTGCAGTTAGCGTGCAGTTTTATTTATGAAAACTGCACGCTAATCGTATCTGTTAATCAAGCAGTTACGATGTAGCGTGCAGTTGTGCAGTTATTTTCACGAAAAAATTATTCGTTAGGAATATCGTCTGGGGTGTAGGCAGCGACGCTGGTGGTGCCCATCCTATCGACGATGAGCTGAACGAGGGCGAATTGCTCGCTTGACTCGTCTGGGGAGCCGATGCTTGCTACGAAGTAGAGGTGGGACTCGTCGGCATGGTCGAAGGCGAAGCCAACGAGGGCGCCGTTGCTTCTCATGTCGCTGGTGAGGAGTCCGCTGAAACTGTTCTTGGTGAATGTGCCGGCGAAGAACTCGGTGCCGTCGCTACGCTTCACGCTGAGCTTGGCGCTATTGTCCTTGTAGGTCTCTCCGCCGATGGTTACCTCTGGTAACTCGTTGTCGGCAGAGATGTGGATGGAATAGGTGTAGTCGTCTCCATTGACCCATTTGACACTGCCTGACGACTCCTTGCTTGGGGAGGTGATGGAACTGTTTTGTGGTTTTTCTACGATTTTCTCTACTATGATATCGTTATTCTCCTGCTTCTGTTTGCAGGAGGATAACGAGTATAGAGATAATAGTGCGATTCCTGAATAGAATAATTTTCTCATTTATTTGTTTCGATTTTTTTCGATGATTCGATTTTTCGAGGATTCAATCTTTCGACTTTTCGATGTTTCGATTTCCCGACTTTTGTTTTCGCTGCTCCCTTTCGCCCTCCGGCTCTCCCCCTTTAAGGGGGAGCGGGGAGAGGGTCTTTAGCTGAGTCCTTCTATCTGACCGTTGACGATGTCGATGCGCTCTGCCTGTGGCGACTTAGGGAGTCCTGGCATACGGAGTATGGTGCCGGCGATGGCAACGATCATTCCTGCGCCACGGTTGATGACAATGTTGCGGATGCTTACGGTGTGATCCTTTGGAGCACCTGTGAGCTTTGCATCGGTGGAGAAGGAATACTGTGTCTTTGCCACGCAGACAGGGAAGTGGGAGATGTTCATCTTGTTAATCCACTCGATGGTCTCAAGGGCTTCCTCGCTATACATCACCTCCTTGGCGTCATAGATGCGATGGCAGATATTCTCTATCTTCCTGCCTACGGAGTCGGTGTCGTTATATGTATAGAAGAGGGAAGGGTTATCGTTGCGCTCAACGGCATCGATGACGGTCTGTGCGAACTCCTCAGCGCCCTCGCCGCCTTCTGCGAAGGAACGGTTGACGCAGAATGGTGCGCCGAGCTGGCGAACATGAGCCTCGATGTCGGCGATGACCTCTTCCGTGTCCTGGGGGAACTTGTTGAGACAAACGACAACCTGCTGACCGAAGGCACGGAGATTGCGCAGATGGCGCTCTACGTTCTCCCAGCCGTGGATGGCAAGGGCAGCTGACGTGATGATGAGAACGGTGGCAGAAGGTACGAGACCTGCCTTGCGACACTTGATGTCGAAGAACTTCTCTGCACCGAGATCAGCACCGAAGCCTGCCTCTGTGATGGCATATTCGCCGTAGGTCATAGCGAGTTTTGTGGCGAGAACGGAGTTACATCCATGAGCGATGTTGGCGAAAGGACCACCATGAACGAATGCTGGGGTATGCTCCGTTGTCTGTACGAGGTTAGGATGGATGGCATCAGCGAGCAGGGTGGTGATAGCGCCAGCCACGCCCATATCCTTCACGGTGAAAGGAGTGTCGTCATCCTGAATGCCGAGAAGGATGTTCTCGATGCGATGACGCAGGTCGTCGAGGGATGTGGCGAGGCAGAGGATAGCCATTATCTCGCTGGCAGGAGTGATGTCGAAGCCCGACTGCATGGTGATGCCGTCCTTTGAGCCTCCAAGACCAGTGGTGATGAAGCGAAGGTTGCGGTCGTTGATGTCGAGTACGCGCTTCCAGAGAACGTGCTTCAGATGGAAACGGTCCTCCTGATGCTGATAGATATAGTTGTCGAGCAATGCCGTAATCATATTGTGGGCAGAGGTGATGGCATGGAAGTCGCCTGTGAAATGGAGGTTGATTTTCTCCATAGGAAGCACCTGTGCATAGCCGCCACCAGCAGCGCCGCCCTTCATTCCGAAGCAAGGGCCGAGGGAAGGCTCGCGCAGAGCGAGGATAGCCTTCTTGCCGAGACGGTTGAGTCCGAGGGCAAGACCGATGGAAACAGTTGTCTTACCATTGCCCGACTTGGTAGGTGTCATAGCAGTAACGAGGATGAGCTTTGATTTCTTCACCTTCTCTTCATCGATGAGAGTCTCTGGCACCTTCGCCATGTATTTTCCATAGTGTTCCAGCATGTCGGTAGGAATGCCTACCTTTTCTGCAATCTGTTCAATTGGTTCTAGCACTGTTTCGCGTGCAATTTCGATGTCTGTCTTCATACTTTTTAGGTTTAGTATTATATATTGACTGCAAAGTAAATAAAAAAAAACGAAATTTCATAGATTATTTCCCTATTTATTTTGTCATTCCAAATAATTAAGTTATTTTTGCATCCTATTAATATTTTTTTAATAAGGAAGGACATTCCGTTGATGCCCTCAAAAACAACTCAATAGGAGGATAATAGTATGTCAAATACCAACATTCCGGAAGAAGACATCCTGAAAATGGCAGACGATGTGATTGCCTCTATGGCCACTCGTAGCACTTTGGAAGAGATTACGTTGATGCGCAAGGCGTTTCAACTGGCTCATACTGCACATGCCAACCAACGACGTAAGTCTGGAGAACCTTATATCATTCATCCTATTGCCGTGGCAAAGATTGTGGCGCAGGAGATGAAACTCAGCGCTGCACCTGTTTGTGCTGCATTCCTTCATGATGTGGTAGAGGATACGGACTATACCGATGAGGATATGAAGCGTATGTTTGGCGACGATGTTGCTTTCCTTGTCCGTGTAGTAACGAAAAAGAAGAACAACAGCTATGCGATGTCAAAGCAGCTTGACAACTTCAAGCAGATGCTTGACTCGATGCACTATGACGTGCGTGCCATTCTCATAAAGCTTGCGGACCGTCTGCATAATATGCGTACGCTTAACTCTATGGCTCCTGCCAAGCAGATGAAGATAGCTGGCGAGACGGACTATTTCTATGCACCATTGGCTAATCGTCTCGGACTATATACCATCAAGATTGAGTTGGAGAACCTGTCGTTCCGCTATCGTTGTCCGCAGGTGTATCAGAAGCTGGTAGATCTTATTGAGGCAGAGAAGCAGAAGGACAAGATACGTATGGCTTCGTTCTCAACGCGGATAGACGAGGTACTCCAGGCAAACGGAATACGCTATCGTAGAGAGATAGCCTATCGCGCTCCATATAGCCTGTACCGTAAGATGAAGGCGCAGAAGGTTGACTTTGAGCATCTTGCAGGTCGCCACTTCACCCGTATCGTATTCCCTGAGGATATCTATGTGTCGGAGAAGAACATGTGTCTGAACATATATTCCTTCCTCACCAACTGTTTCCGTGAGCGACCAGGCTCGATGATGAACTATATAGACCAGCCTAAGCAGAACGGTTATCAGAGTTTCCATGTCAATCTCTTGTCAGACTATGGCGTTTGGGAGGAAATTCATATCTCTTCAGAGCGAATGATTCGCAAGTCGCGCCTTGGATGTATCGAGGCTCGTCGCGATAATGATATCACGGCATGGATAGATAACTTCCGTAGTGTGTTGAGGGATATCGCCAACAATCAGGTGGAGAACAAGGGCGGAGAATCGTTCTTCATAGAGTCGGTGAGGGCACAGTTCTATAATGATGATATCATCTGCTATACTCCTCAGGGTAAGGCACTTCGCCTGCCAAAGAAATCCACAGCTATTGATTTTGCCTTCAATATACATACTCAGGTGGGTATGCATGCGAAGTATGCGAAGGTGAACGGTCACCTCGCAAGCATCAAGACGGTCTTGCATCGCGGTGATTGTGTGGAGATTGGCACTCAGGATGATTTGTGGCCACAGGATGATTGGGCAATGCATGCTAAATCATATAAGGCTCTGCGTCATATTCATCAGTATCTTGACCGCAGACCAAGACAGCAGTATGACCGTTGTCCGCTCTGCCATCCTATCCCTGGCGAGGAGGTTATCGGCTTTAAGAAGGAAGATGGCAGGGTAGTGGTGCATCGCCGTGACTGTGCTGATGCTATCGCCCTTGCGTCGAGTGATGGTGACTCTATCGTTGCTGTTGACTATCAGGCTGATGAGAGTGTTTTCTATCCTGCGAATATAACGATTCGTGCCGTTGATCGTCAGCATCTTCTGAGTGACCTTATCGATGGCATATCGAATAAGTTCCATCTGTCCATCAATAATCTGCATACCGTTACGGAGGATGAGATTGTTACCTGCACCGTGAACTTCTATGTTCATTCATACGATGAGCTGCAGACTATCGTGGCTTCCATCTCTTCCATCCCAGATGTGGATGAGGTGAGCTATAGGAATGAGTAAAAGCCCCCTCCCGTAGTCACATACTCCGATGTTATCAACATCGGACTACCCCGAAGGGGAGGAACTTGAAGAATGGTTAAGTCAATAACATATTGTTGTATAGAAGTTAACAATTAACAGTTAAACGTTGACGATTGACAATTAATTTGAGAGAGGAAACGAATAATTTGAATAATTATTTGGTGGTTTCAAAAAAAAGTTGTACTTTTGCACCCGCAATTGAAAATAATTGTCAATCGAATCAATTGTACATTGTCAATTGTCAATCGTCAATTGAGAAGGTGCCATAGCTCAGTTGGTAGAGCAAAGGACTGAAAATCCTTGTGTCCCCGGGTCGATTCCTGGTGGCACCACACGAAGAAAGCCAAACTTCATTACGAGGTTTGGCTTTCTTTATGGTATTTGTTAATCGTCAATTTTCAATCGAACTAATCGTCAATTGTACATTGTCAATTGTCAATTGACTACATATGCTGCCACCCTTGCGCCTTCAGTTCAAACTCCTGACCGTCGCGGGTGACGAGGAGCATACCGAGTTCTGGTCGGGTGATATGACCGATGATGCGGATACCTTCAAGGTCCTTCACCTTGTCATAGTCGCCGATAGGGCAGGTGAAGAGCAGTTCGTAGTCTTCGCCGCCATTGAGGGCGCAGGTGGTTAGGCTCATGTTCATTTCCTCTGCCATCACGGCTGTCTGATAGTCGATAGGTATCTCCTTCTCAAAGAGGCGGCAACCCACGTTGCTTTCCTTGCATATATGCATTATCTCCGAGCTGAGACCATCGGAGATGTCTATCATACTCGTAGGATGGATGCCTGCCTCGCGGAGCTGTTTCTGCACATCGCCGCGTGCCTCAGGCTGAAGTTGGCGCTCAAGGAGATACTCCCTCCCTGAGAAATCTGGCTGGAACTCAATAGTTGCATTCTTATCTCTCTGCTGTGCTTCGCGCAACTGCTGATAATAAACTGTCTTCTCACGCTCAAGAAGTTGCAGTCCGCAGTATGCAGCGCCGAGGTCTCCACTTACGCAAATCAGGTCAGTATCCTTTGCCCCAGAGCGATAGATGATGTCTTCCTTGTTGGCATCGCCTATGCAGGTGATGGAGATGGCGAGACCTGTGAGCGAAGATGTGGTGTCGCCACCAACGATATCAACCTCCCATTTATCGCAAGCCATGCGAAGGCCCTCATAGAACGCCTCAAGATCCTCCACGGAGAAACGCTTTGAGAGAGCGATGCTGATAACCATCTGGCGAGGTGTTCCGCCCATGGCGAAGATATCGGAGATGTTCACCATAGCCGACTTATATCCGAGATGTCGCATGTCCATATAGGTAAGGTCGAAGTGGACACCTTCCATCAGCATGTCGGTGGTCACGAGAGTCTCCTTCTCGCCATAGTGCATTACGGCACAGTCATCGCCCACACCCTTTATCGTGGATGTGTTCTTATGTTTAATATCCTTTGTAAGATGGTCTATAAGACCGAATTCGCCAAGTTTTGAAATGTCCATAAAGTAGCCCCCTCCTAACCTCCCCGAGGGGAGGAATGGTATGTATGGGGTAATTAATTGTTATTGTTAAAATCTAATTGTTTTGGGTTTGTTAGGATTCTTCTGCTCCTTTTCCTCTTTCTTCATTGTTGCATTCCTGTAGAGAGTGCTGTTGCGGGAATTCTTCAGAACGTAGTTTGTCATCGTATCGTTGAACTTCTCCTCCTGGTCGAGCATCACCTTCACCTCTATCGGTATGACATAGAGACTCTTTCTTACCTCGTCGGACAAGCCTTCAAGACCTTCCAGACGTGTGGAGTCCTTCTCCGTTGTGATGATAGCTTTTGGCGAAGGCATCTCGCTGAAGGTCTGATTGATAGTCTCCACATCCTTCTCGTCAAACTGATGATGGTCGCTGAAACGAAGAGGGGTGATAGACTTATATCTCGACTTAAGGTCTTTCTCCATCTGCTCTGGCGAAGCGATGCCCGTGAGGAGCATTACGTTAGTGCCTTCCCCGATATCGTTGATGCCTTTTCTTCCTTCTGGGAATAGGGGAGTAATCTCGCCATATTCAAGGCAGGTGAAGTATAGTTGCTGGTAAGGGAACAGGCTCATTGCTCTTGTCAGCACCCTGAACGACATTGGCTTCAGGTCCTTAGGGCATTTAGTGACAATAACGATGTCTGCTCTCGTCTTTCCCGACATAGGTTCGCGAAGGCGACCTGCAGGGAGGAGCTTGTCGTATATTATAAGTCTGTGATAGTCAACGAGAAGAATATTGATGCCCGGCTTCACATATCTATGCTGATAGGCATCATCGAGAAGGATAACGTCTGTGTCTTTCGTCTCCTCATCAGAGGTTAGGCGCTCTATTCCGTGGCATCTATCCTTATCTACAGCCACGTAGATTCCATCAAACTTACGGTGCATCTGATATGGTTCATCGCCTATCTCGCTCATTGCAGTGTCCTTGTCGGCAAGCACATAGCCCTTGCTCTTGCGCTTATAGCCGCGAGAGAGGACAGCCACCTGCGATTTCTTTGATAGCAAGCGGATGAGATATTCCACGTGGGGAGTCTTGCCAGAACCGCCCACGGTGATGTTTCCTACGGATATGACAGGTACCTTGAACGACCTGCTCTTCAATATTCCGAGGTCGAACATCGCATTCCTGACTCCTACGCCAATGCCGTAGAGCCAGGAAAAAGGCAACAGCCACTCATTTATTTTGATGAAATCTCCTTCCAAGGGGGGTGTTGTTTTTTCTCTCGATGTTTCGATGTTTCGATAGTTCGATGTTTCGATGAATCGATGTTTCGATGATTCGATAGTTCGATGTTTCGAGATATCGAGGTTTCGATGTTTTATTTTACTTTAAATTCAAACTCCATTCTTGCCTGAATAGGGTTCTGCTCCTTTATGGTGCGTAGGATGACGAAAGGCTGATAGTATTCGCCGAGAGTGAGCTTGAGCTGCTCATCCAGATAGTTGCCACCACCTTTGGTCTTGTTGAGAAGCTGCTCTGTCCAGTCAGCCTCGCCAGGATAAGCCTCTGTGTAATAATCGTTATCTATCTTTGCGAGCTTTGAAGCCATTGCGATAGCGTCGTTGATGCTGCCAAGCTGGTCAACGAGTCTGATGCCGATAGCATCCTTACCCAGCCATACATGACCCTGGGCAATGCGTTCAACCTCTTCAACCTTCATCTTTCTGCCATCAGCAACACGCTGGCGGAAGAGAGAATATCCATTGTTGATGTATTTCTGAAGCAAATCAAGTTCATCGGCAGAGAATGAACGAGCCTCTGCAAAGAGCGACATATCCGAGTGCTTGTTAGTCTTCACAGCATCGTATTTGAAACCGAGTTTATCCGTCATCAGCACACTCGCGTCAGGGAAGGTGCCGAAAATACCGATGCTACCTGTAAGGGTTGTTGGCTCTGCTACAATCCAGTTGGCTGCACACGACATATAATATCCACCAGATGCAGCTTTGCCTCCCATGGAAACAACTACAGGCTTCTTCTTCTTCAACTGCATTATCTGATGCCAGATGAGTTCGGAAGCGTAGGCATCACCACCGCCTGAGTTGATGCGGATGACCACAGCCTTCACATCATCATCCTTTGCCAGAGCCTCAAGGTCCTTGCAGACGACATCGCTCACGATACCTGCATCACCGAGAAGGATACCCTGCATAGGTTGCTGCACGATGCTTCCCTCGCAGTAATATACGGCAATCTGATTGTCACCGCTGTCACGGCTATCCTTTGCCTTCTCCATACCAGCGATGCCTATCTGGTTTATCTCATCGTCATTTTCTATCTTGAGCAGCTTCTTTACCTCACCCTTCACCTCGTCACCATAGAAGACGGCATCGATGAACTTGTTCTTCAGAAGCTCCTTAGAGTTGCTGAAATCCATCACCTGGTCAGCGTATGAGTTGAGAGAGTCAACACTTATCTTACGACTCTCGCTCACATCCTTGAGCATTGTCTGCCAGATACCGCTGATATAAGCCGTAATCTGCTCGCGGTTAGCATCGCTCATGTGGTCTTCCGTGTAGGTCTCGGTAGCACTCTTGTATGTGCCAACCTTTACAACCTGCATCTTCACGCCTACCTTGTTGAGGAAATCCCTGACATAACGAGGCTGTGAAGCAAGTCCGTGCCAAGAGAGCATGCCCTTAGGATTCATCCAAACCTTGTCTGCAACGGAGCAGATATAGTATGCCCCCTGTGAATACTGGTCTGCGTAAGACACGATGAACTTCTTTGATTTGCGGAAATCCTTCAAGGAATTGCGCAGAGCTGTCAGCGTAGCAGGATCCGCGCTGATGTTTCCAGCCTCGATATAAATACCTTTTATGTTGTCATTGGACTTTGCTTTCTCGATGACAGCAGTCAGTTTGTCGAGTCCTAACGACTGTGCATCGTCGCCAAGAAGCTGGTTGATAGGGTCTGGAGAACCGCTATGGTCGGTAATCTCACCCTTCAGGTTAAGCACGAGGACAGAGTTGTCCTTTACGTTTGTTGTCTGACTCTGCGAAGCAACGATGCCCACGATGCTCATCAAAGTGAATATCGTGCAGATGATGCAGAAGATTACGATGCCAACAACTGTGGCGAAAGTGTATTTCAAAAAATCTTTCATATATTTTTGTTTTCGAGTTTTCGAGTTTTCGATTAATTGAGTGTTCGTTTTTGTATATAATCGTTGCAAATTTAAGAAAAATAATCGAGATAAGACGTGAAAACGTGCTTTTTTTGATTTTTTTCTACATTATTTTCCTACAAATACACATCTTTATATAAAAAATAAGTAAATTTGCAGACAGTTTTATTAAACTGCTAACTGTCAAATATAAATCTGGATTATGAAAAAAACATTCTGTATAGTACTCCTTTCTGTACTTTCTATCCTTGCTGTAAAGGCTCAGGTGAAGACTTTTGATATGACAAAACCACAGCCTGTGTATAGTGAGGCTGAGGGCTTTGGTTATGATATTGCCGATGCTCCTACGGCAAAAAGCACGTCGCCATTCTATTTCTCAGTGAAGCTTCCTGACGGAAACTATCGCGTCACCGTTACTCTCGGCAGCAAGAAGCGTGCTGCTGAGACAACAGTCCGTGCCGAATGCCGCCGTATGATGGTGGAGAAATGCGTGACGAAGAAGGGAAAGTTTGAGACAATCTCTTTCAATGTGAACAAGCGAAGCGTGGATATTCCTGAATACGAAGGCATTGACGGCAAGATGACAAAGGCGTCGAAGGTTCGCATCAAGCCAGGCGAGGTGGGTTCCATGACATGGGATGAGAAACTTACACTTGAGTTCAACGGTGCAAGTCCTGCCGTTCAGAGCATCACCATCGAGCCAGAGAACGAAGCCGTTACGCTTTTCCTCTGCGGCAACTCCACCGTTGTGGACCAGGGAAAAGAGCCTTGGGCATCATGGGGACAGATGTTCCCTCGCTGGTTCAACGATAAAATCTGCGTGGCAAACTATGGCGAGAGCGGACTTACGGCAACGAGTTTCCTTGCCCAGAACCGTCTTGAGAAGATTCTCTCGGTGATGAAGAAGGGCGATTATGTCTTCTGCGAGTTCGGCCATAACGATGAGAAGGAGAAGGGACCAGGTACCGGTGCTTGGTATCATTACTGCGTTTCGCTGAAGAAATTCGTGGATATGGTGCGCGCAAAGGGCGGCAATATCATCTTCTGCACACCTACCCAGCGTCGTTTCTTTGAGAAGAACGGCACGATAAGAAATACTCATGGCGAGTTCCCTGAGGCAATGAAGTCTGTGGCAGAGCGCGAGAAAGTGCCTTGCATCGACCTCAATGCCACTACTAAGACACTCTTCGAGGCAATGGGAGAAGAGGGAAGTAAGCATCTCCTCGTGCATTATCCTATGGGCACCTTCCCTTGGCAGTTGAAGGAATTTGCCGACAATACCCATTTCAATCCTTTCGGTGCCTACGAAGTATCGAAGCTTATCGTTATGGGATTGAAGCAGATAGGCTCTCCACTCGTGGATTATCTCAAGGCTGACTGGCAGGATTTCTCTCCTTCTCAGCCTGATAACTGGGAGACATTCTACTGGCCTCAGTCCTTGCTCTTCGATGGTAAGAAGCCTGATGGAAACTAAAGCCCCCCACTAACTCCCCCAGGGGGGGAGAATTAGTAAAGATAGTACATCAAAAAAAGGAAGAAGCACCAATACAAATAAATATGAAGAAAATACTAACTATCTTATTGCTTGCGCTGATGACATTGACAGCATCAGCTCAGCGAACTATTGACAAACTCGACCGTGGTCTTATAGCTATCAAGACCACATCTGGCGTTTATGTCAACTGGCGAATCCAGTCAAATGAATACTTCGATGTGAAGTATAATCTCTATCGCGATGGTACGAAGATTGCGGAGAATCTCAATGTATCCAACTACAATGATGCTGCAGGCACAACAAGTAGCACCTATACCGTTGCAGCTGTTGTTCGCGGCAAGGAGCAGACTCAGTGTGCTGCCGTTAAGCCTTGGGCACAGAATTATCTTGAGATAATCCCAAAGCATGATGCAAGTCTCACTTCAACATACGTTCCTAACGATGCGTGCTGCGTTGATGTGGATGGAGACGGAGTCGTTGAGATACTCATGAAGTATAACAATCAAGAAGAGAGCTACGCAAGTTATCCTAAGGCAGGCAACAATGGCGAATATACTTTGTTTGAGTGTCTGAAGCTTGACGGCACTGTACTCTGGTGGGTTAACTGCGGTCCTAACATGGGCGACTTCCAGAACAACGAGCAGAATATCGTAGGCTATGACTGGGATATGGATGGCAAGGGCGAGGTTATCATGCGTCTTTGCGAAGGAGCTCAGGTTCACATGGCTGACGGTACTGTATATACTCTCGGTGCTGATGGTAAGAACGGAACAACTTGGACCAACTATCGTCAGCCAAAGACTGGTGGGGTAGAGTGGTTTACATATTACGGAAACGAATATCTCTTCTATTGCGAAGGTGCTACAGGTAAGCCATATCAGTGTATTCCTTACCCTTGTGCACGACTTGAGCCAGGCGAGACAGACCTCAACAAGGCATGGGGTGACGGCTATGGACACCGTGCAAACAAGTTCTTCTTCGGTGCACCATATCTTGATGGACGTAAGCCAAGCATCTTCCTTGGTCGTGGTATCTATACTCGTCATAAGTTTGTGGCTCTTGACGTTAATCCTGAAACCCATCAGCTCACAGAGCGTTGGCGCTGGTATAACAATACCAATGGTCCTTGGAAGGGACAGGGTTATCACAACTATGCTATTGCCGACGTGGATATGGACGGTCGTGATGAGATTATCTGGGGCTCAATGGTTATCGATGATAATGGTAAGGGACTCTCTACAACAGGTCTCGGTCATGGCGATGCTCAGCATCATGGCGACCTCGATCCTTACACATGGGGACTTGAAGGCTTCTTCTGTAACGAGGAAAAGCCAGCCAACAACTATCGTGACCTCACCACAGCAAAACTCTATCATCGCTATGCAGCATCAGGTGATGACGGTCGTGCCATAGCTGGTAACTTCTGCAACACAATCCCTGGTGCTATGGGCTTCTCTGCCCATGAGGATGCCATCAGCTGTGTTACGGGTAAAGTGGAGAGTGTATTGACAAAGACTGGTGTTGGCATGAACTTCCGTTGCTATTGGGATGGTGACCTTTGCGAAGAGACTTACAATGGTGGCGACAATACCGTAGGCACTATCACTAAGTATGGAGGTGTGAAGTCTTGGCAGTTGACAGGCTCTCTGACCAACAACTCTACCAAGGCAACACCAAGTTATATGGGTGATATTCTCGGTGACTGGCGCGAAGAGTTCGTTGTTCGTACTCCTAACAACAGGATTCGTATCTATTCCACTACCGAGCCAACACAGTGGCGCAACTATTCTCTCTGGTATGACCACCAGTATCGTAACGGTATGGTTTGGGAGCCATGTGGATACAACCAGCCACCTCATACTTCCTATTTCCTCGGCGAACTCGAGGGAATCACCGTGGCTCCTCCTTCTCTCACGATGGAAGGTCGTAAGGAGATTGCAAACGGTGCTACTATCTCAAACAATGATGAGGAAATCATCATGTGCGAGACTAACGATATGACCGTTTCCGTTGTTGATGGTGCTACACCTTATATATATATAGACAATGCTCCATCATGGGTTCAGGGCTATGCTCCACAGGAGACAAACATGGCTAATGACCCAAGCAAGATAACCTACAAATACTATACTCACACCCTCACAGGCGGTGCTTTTGCTGGCGATATGCGCCTTGTGAAGCAAGGTGAAGGCACTCTCGTCCTTCCTAATGTGACTCAGAAGTACACAGGTAATACAGATATCTGGAACGGAACTCTCTCTTTCGACGGCACTATGGAGAAGAGTCGTGTATGGCTCAACCGTCACACTACATTGCTTTCAAATGGCGGTGACTTCAAGGGTGGCATCGAAGCTGACTATAATGCTACGATAAATGTGGCTGGCAAAGATGTTAAGGGTTCAATATCAGTAGGTACACTTACCCTCAATATGGGTGCAAAGGTTATTCTCGATGTATATAGTGAGGACCTGACTGCTGATAATGTCAACATGAGTAAGCTTGTTATCAATCATCATAAGGATTGGAAATATGGTCCTGCATACCTCGCTCCAGTTATCATAATCAATGCTCATCTTAATGCTGGTGAGCAGTTCCTCAAGGGCGGTAAGTATCTCCTTGGCACTCTTGCTGAGGTTGAGGGCAATCTCTCTGACATTATCCTTGAAGGTCTCTCTGGTGCAAAAGCCACTCTCGTTCAGGAAGATGGCAAGCTTTATCTCGATGTGCAGGGCATGCGCGATGCTTCGGAAATCGTATGGACAGGTTCAGAGAATGGCAACTGGGACCTCGCCAACACAAAGAACTTCCTCAATGGTGGCTCTTCTGATTTCTTCGTTTCCGGTGATGAGGTAATCTTCAATGACGATGCTGTAAGCACTAATGTCAACATCACAGAGAATATCTCCCCTGCTGCTATCAATGTGAACAGTTCAAAGAACTTCACATTCTCTGGCGAAGGTTCTATCGTTGCTGGTGCTTTCGTTAAGGAGGGTACTGGTACGGTTACAATGAATACCGAAAATACCTACACAGGTGGCAATGCGATTATTGGCGGTACTGTTGCTGTCAGCAAGCTCGCCAACTCTATCGACCCTACAGGTAACCTTGGCGGTTTTTATACTACATCAAACCCAATCCTTATCACTAATGATGCTGTGCTGAAGGCTACAGCAGCTGTGACCAATGGTAGTGCCATTAAGGTTACTGGTGATTTAGGTTCGGCTCGTGGCGTTATTGAGAATAGTGCTAAGTTCACTCAGCAGGCAACAATCTCTGGTGACACTATCGTTAAGCGTGGTGCGGGTGAGTTCTATATGGAAAGTGGTGCTCTGAGTGCTAAGTACATTGTTGTGAAGCAAGGCACGTTCACCAACAACATCGCCTTTGCAAAGCCTGTTCGTCTTGAGGGAACTGCAAAGATTGCAGGTAATGGCTTTGTCACTTCTTCGCTCATCGTGCCTGCTAAAGCTAATGTTACTTCTACGTTGACATCAACAAATTATCAGGCATATACAGGTTCTCTCACAGGTGCTGGAACTATTACGGTTACAGCAACAAATACGGTCAATCGTGTTCGCGTGACGGGCAACTGGTCAAAGTTTGAGGGAACGGTAAAGGTCTCTGGTTCTGTTACTTTCCCATTCGATAATGCTAACGGACTTCCAAACGCAACTCTCGATCTTGGAACGGGAACTTCCATCAGTAATGTTGCCAAAATATTTGCCATTGGCAAACTCACGGGCACAGGTAGCCTTATGCATCCATATTCCAACTTCCAGAACGGAAATGCTGTCTCTGGAAGCAACACCTGGAAGGTAGGTAATAGCTGGGAGACTGATGGTGACTTCACATATGGCGGTGAGGTGACTGATGGTGGCGGTGCCAATAAGTCAAACTTTGAGAAGGTTGGCACATGTAAGATGATTGCAAGCAAGGCATGGACAAACTCAGGAACGGTGAAGGTTACTGCTGGCGAACTCCATGTGAACGCTGGTGTAACCCTCGGCACAGGTGCCCTTACCGTAGCAGCAGGTGCGTCTCTCACAGGTCTTGGCGCTGTGACAAACTCTTCGGCAAAGACAAAGCCAATGACAAACAGCAGCGTTACTGTCAATGGTACACTCCAGTGTGGAACAAATGCCACATCTACAACAGCTTCTTTCTGGAACTTCGGCAGTCATGCTCTTACCTTCGGCTCTACTGGTACTTATATCGTAGGCATTGGCAAGTGTGCTACAAGTGCCACATCTCCAGGCTGTACACAGATTCGTGGCGGTGCTTCTGGCTCGTCTATCACCTTCAAGGATGGTGCTACGATAAAGGTCTTCCTCGCTTCTACCTACGCTCCTACAGCGACAGAGGAGAAGGCAGATTCATTCTTTATCTTCAATGACTTCGAGAAGGTGACCATGGGTAATGTGAACTTTGATCTTCCTGATCTCCCAGAGCATTACTATTGGGATACTGCCCAGATAGAAGATGGCAAACTCTTCGTTCGCTATTCTCCTGAAACTGGTATAAGAGGCGTCATCTCTACCGATGAGGTTTCTGTGGAGGTTATCAATACCGCAGGTGTCAAGGTTGCCAACTACACCTCTGTATTCTCTGATGTTAAGTCAAGGTTCGCAAGACTTTCAATACCTAAGGGCGTCTATGTGCTCCGCATCCGCAATGGAAAGGACGGTGGCGCAATAAGGTTGCGTAAGTAGCCCTCATATATTTTTACCTTCGGTTTACGTGAATTAGCGTGAATTAGGCGTGAATTATCGAGAATTAAATGTATGTTTATAAAATTAAAATTTCTGATAATTCGCGTTTAATTCACGTTAATTCGCGTTATAAAAAGAAGGTGTTATTTCGTTTCCACCGTGAGAAACGCTCGTTCCCACCGTGAGAAACGACAGTTCCCACCGTGAGAAACGAACTCCCTCCCTTTGGGAGGGGTTGGGTGGGGCTATGAAGACCTATGAATGATTATGAAGGGTAATGAAGGATAATGAAGGATAAATTACGATCCTTCATAGTTGTAACGAAAAGAATGTCAGAAAGATATAACGGAAAATATGAAAAAATGAAGGATAAGAGTGAAATTCTCACGGGCGCGCGCGTGCGTGAAAACATTAATTTTATTATGTCACTCAGCAGGCATGTATTCCCCCTCTGTTTTATGTTTTTTGTACTTTTTGCAAAAAAATAGGTAAGAAAATTTGGAATATAAGCAAATATTTTGTAGTTTTGCATCGGAAAATTGTATCTATTGCAATTAACAGAACCGAATATTTTAAACTAATTATTAATAACTTAAACACTTATCTTATGAAAAAACGTTTACTCCTTGCTCTTGCTTTCATAGCAACAGCGCTCACAGGGTTCGCGCAGAGTGCAGGTGATTTCGTCAATGCAGTGCAGGGACGATATCAGCTTGTAGGTGAGAACCTGTTACCAAACGGTACTTTCGTTGATGGCTTTGCTGGTTGGACACAGCTCGGTGAGCTTGCTCCAGAAGATGTTTTGCCTTACAATGGAGAAGGCATCGTATCAAACAGTAATGCTAATACTGAGGGTATCTACACTGAACTCAAAGGTCTTAATGCTGGTGCTACTTATGTAGTTAGCTTCACTATCGCTTCTCAGGAAGTTGTTCCTAATCAGAATACTAAGCACTATGCACAAGAAGTAACAGCAGGTGCTAACCTTATAGATATCATTGGTAGTTCTGATGGTACTATTGACGGTTCGGCTCCAGCTGAAGAAGGAACAGAGAAAACACTTGTTAATCTTGCAAAATCTGTAGAAATTCTTCCTGGTGAGGCACAGATTTATTCTTTTGCATTTACTGCAGAGGCTCTTACTTATTTTATTAAGTTGGCTGGCATCGATGCTAATCTTACCATTAAGAATATCACTGTTTATGAAGCTAATGAGTATGCTGACCCACGTAAGGCTGAAGGCATTCTTGATTGGGCAAAGAAGATTAGAGATGCATACGAATGGGAAGAGAGCGACGAATACACTGGTCTCGTTGAGCTCATTCAGACTGTTGAAGGAATGATCGAAAATCCTGAGACAACAGCAGAAGAGTTTGAGGGTGTCCTCTTGGATCTCCAGGCTGGTATTGATGATTTCACTAAGACACAGATGGATGACTTCCTTCCAAATGCAATTGATAAGCTCCCTAAGGCTGCTTCAAAGGTTTCTAAGGTGGGCAATATCGGTATATGGAAAGATTACGGTGCAACAAATCGTATCCACTCTAATGCTAATGATTATTATGATCTCGGTCACTTCCAGCAGGCAAACTCTTGGGGTAATGGTGCAGGAAATATTGGCTTGCAGACAACAATAGAACTTGCTCCTGGTGTATATGTATTCTCTGTAAACCTTAAGGCTGCTTGCCGTGAGAATGTTAAGAATTCTTGGACTATGAACGAAGGTCTTTCTTTCGCTGAGGGTGAGCTTTATGTAAACCTTATTGGTGAGGATGGAACAACAGTTACAGAGGAAAGAATTGCTACAACTGGTAAGTATGTACTTTCTCCAGCTGAGTTCAAGAGAAATACTGTAGTTCTCAATGTTGAGACAGCTGGTAAGTATCAGTTCTGCATGAACACAACAGCTATCGAGGCTTATGCAAGTCTTAAGTATGGTTCTGTAGCTTATCCTTATCAGGCTTCTATCTATGCAAAGACTGCAGAGAAGTATTCTAAGGCTCAGCTCGACTATGAAGTTGATGTACGTGGTCAGATTACTGCTGGTCGTGATAATATCACAAAGGCAAATGAATATCTTGCTGATGCATCAAGGTCTTGGGGCAAGGCTGCTCTTAAGGCAGTAGTTGATGAGTTCACTCCTGTAATTGAGAAGTATGAGGCAATGTCTCAGGATGATATTATTGCTACATACGACGAAGAAGTGTATGATGCTTCTAAGGGTCTTGAGGCTCTTACAGACGACGAATCTGCATATTGTCGTCTTTTGGCTTCTGAGGTTTACAGAAATGCAACAAAGCAGATTATTGCTGCTGTAAAGGCATTCGATACTCAGAATGGTGTTATTGACGCTTTGACAACTGCTATCGCTAGTGCAGAGGAAACCTATAATGCTCGTATCTATAATAACGCTACGGGTAAGGCAGACTTCAAGGCTGCTATCGATGCTGCTAAGGCTGTTGAGACAGCTATGAGAGCTGATGACTATAGCGAGGATAATGAAGCTGCAGTAAATGAGGCTATCGCTACTCTTAATGACGCTGCTGCTACATTCAAGACTACTATCCCAGCTGATAAGATGACAACAGTCGTTGACATTGACTTCGCTAATGCTCCAGTACTCAACGAGGAGTCTCAGCTCTATGAGATTGCTGGTGCTAAGGGTACTATGATTCTTCCTAACTACACACCTAGTGAGGAAGCTGCTGACAACAACTACTCAAAGGGTTTCTACGATAATGGTGAGCTTGTTTTCGGTGACCTTCTCCGCGTAGGTGCTGGTGATGCAACTGTTGACTTCTCTGGCGTTGCAAGCGATGCTATCGTTGTACTTTCACTTGATCTCTATTATGGCGCGCTTTCAGGAAAGAGTGCTGGTTTCTATCTGAGAAATGCTGCTGCTGAGAATGTAAGCGGTTTCTATTGCTCAAAGTATAGCGGCACTTCATCATACAATCCATTCGGCATTGATTTCAATAATAACATTACTGCTGTAGGTGCTCAGAACCAGAATAACCACGTTCTTATTGCTGCAGAGACTAACAAGACAAACTTCAACGTTGTTCTTGACCTCGCTGCTAAGAAAATGACATGTACTACATCTGGTGCTAAGGGTACATTCACAACAGAGACTGTTGCTATGGAGAATGAGGACGTTGTTCCAACACAGTTCGTTCTTAATAGTGACTATAACAACAATGAGCGTCGTTGCTGGTTCGACAACCTTAAGATTGTTACAGTTGACGCTGGTGAGTACGATGGTATCAAGAACGTAAATGCTGCTAACGCTGTAGTTGCTCCAGTTAAGGCTCTCGTTAATGGCCAGGTAGTTATCAAGACTGCTAAGGGTACATTCACAGCTGCTGGTGCTCAGGTTAAGTAAACCATCAGTCCATCACGGAGAACCGTGATGCACAATACATAATGACCCGCAAAGCAATTGATTGCTTTGCGGGTCTTTTTTTTGTTCTTACATAATATTTATATTATTTTTGCAAATTCTTTGCTAAATTGTTGCATATTTCATTTTTTTTAGTAACTTTGCAAATTAAATTAGGTTTATAATGCGTGCGTGTGTCCATACATGTGCGCGTAAGCACGTAGTAATGCGTTGCTAAACTAACTAACAATGAGATAATTAAATCAAAATAACTAACTATAAAAACTTATGAAAAAATTCTTTTTGTACGCATCAATCGTGTGCTTAGGATTTACGTCTTGTAGCAAGGACTTCCTTGTGCCTGAAGGCGATCTTCCTGAGTGGCTCGGTGAGAGTATTTACGAGGAATTGAAGAATCCTAAGTCGTTAGATGGAACTTTCAATACCTATCTTCGTCTTATTGACGATCTCGGTTATGCAGAAGTTCTTGGCAAGACGGGTAGTAAGACTATCTTCCCAGCTAACGATAAGGCATTCGAGGAGTTCTTCCGTAATGGTAACAATCGCTTCGGTAAGTCGAGCTATGAGGAACTGACTACTTCTGAGAAGGCTCAGTTGCTCTATTCTTCAATGCTTGACAATGCTGTGCTTGTAGGAAACCTTTCTACACAGCAGAACGCTGCAGGTGAAATGGCTCAGGGTATGATTGTGAAGCACCCTACAAACATTTCGCTCGTGCAGTCGGTAACATCTCTCTTCTCACAGAACATGCCTGCCAACAATCCATACTTCGCAAAGTGGAAGGATGCAGGTCGTGCTGTTAATATCCTCTATGATGACACAGAGGCTCCTATGGTACACTTCTCTGGCGAGTACATGCTCAACAATGGCATGACCGTTGCTGGTACCACCAGCGACTTCAAGGTTATCACAGGTTCAGATTACGAGGATGGTGCTACATACGTTTTCGATCATAAGGTAATCAAGTCTGACGTTACCTGTCAGAACGGTTATATCCACCAGATTGACGGAGTGCTCCTCAACCCAGGTAACATGGCACAGATACTTCGTGAGAACCACGATACACACCACATCTCACGCATGCTTGACTATTTCGCTGTTCCAGTGGAGATGGGTGCTACATTTGATGCACAGTATCAGCAGTATGCCAAGGAGTTCGGCACTACCGACTCTGTATTCGCATTCCGCTATCTTGCAAAGAACTCACAGAAGAAGAAGTTCGCTTCTCCTGCACGTGGTGTCGTTGTCAGCGATGACAAGCTCCTTGACTTCGATCCAGGTTGGAACTATTTCGCTCCAACTACAACTGCTAACAATCAGGCAGAGATAGCAGCTATCCTTGCTCCTACAGATACCGTCATCGAAAACTATTTCGCTGGTCCTGGTGCTTATATTGTCAAGAACCTTGGCGTAAAGGAAAAGAGCGGAACTAAAGAGCTTATCAAGGCTAACATCAATGAGCATCTTGATGCTATCTACAACTCAGACCCAACGATTTTTGCAAGTATGCTCAACAATATCATGAAGCCATACCTGTCAAAGACTGTTCCAAGTAAGTTCGCTACTGTACAGAACGATGCTTTCGAGTTCCTCAATGTAAAGCTTAGCGACATTGCAATGAAGGATTCTACGTATAACGTGCAGATTGCCAACAACGGTGTAATCTACAAGATGAAGAAGTTCTTCGCTCCTGAGCTTTACAACTCTGTTCTCGGTCCTGCATCTGTATATACAGATATGCGCATCATGGGTAAACTGCTCAACGACCACCAGATTACTCCTGGTGTTGAGTCAACCCTCGGATGTGACATGTACTACTATCTGCTCTCGATGAATGCAAGCTACGCACTCTTCGTGCCAACAGATAACGACGCGTTCTTCTATATCGACCCTGCATCTGTAAACGATGTTGACGGTATGAAGGCTCTCAAGTTCTA
This sequence comes from Prevotella sp., assembly GCA_045627725.1. GTDB lineage: Bacteria > Bacteroidota > Bacteroidia > Bacteroidales > Bacteroidaceae > Prevotella. The sequence continues at coordinate 36,797 of JAZQOH010000045.1, forward strand.
TTGGGATAACTCTGGTCTCAGCTCATACAATGTCCTCGTACAGAGATACCTCTATGATCCAAAGACCAAGAAGATGACTGAGGACTCAAATGTAGGTCCTGTTGCTATTGAGAAAAAATACTTCAATACTCAGCTCTCTGATATGCTCAACTATCACACCGTGGTGCTTGATGGTACAAAGCAGCTCAACGGCAACCACTACTACATGACAAAGCATGGTGGTGCAATCTATGTATCAGACGGTCTTGGTACACTTAACTCTGCAATCATGGGCGGAGCACAGCTGTCAGGCATCGCTGATGCAGCAGGTGTTACAGGTTTCTTCTCAGAGGGTAGTGAAGACGCAAATATTACCAACGGTTCGGTATATCGTCTTAATACACCAATACAGCCAACAATCAAGAGCGTTTATACAGTTCTTCAGGAGAATTCTAAGTATCATGATTTCCTTGAGTTCTGCGAAAGATTCAATGATGAAGCTATCCTTTCATTCGCAGGTATCCTTGCTGACGACGACAGTCAGGCATCCAAGGACACAAAGATGAAGAAGTGGGTAATATTCGGTGAGAACAACCGTATGAATATGCTCGGTACATATAATTATACAATGTACGTGCCTGAGGATATGAAGGAGGCTTATAATAACGGCCTGCCACAGTGGAAAACAGTGCAGGAAAAATATGATGACTATAATGAACTCCCAGATAGTGATCCTGGAAAGAAGGAAGCGCAGAAGGAAGTAAGGGCAATGCTGGAGAAGATGCACAACTTCGTGCTCTATCACATCCAGAACAACTCTGTATTTGATGATGTTACTGTAAGCAAAGAGAGCAATCAGACTTTCTATACCAATGAACTTGGTATCGCAAGAACTCTCTCGCTGACAAAGAGTGGCAATACTGTTACTGTCAATGATGAGGTTACAAGCGGTCGTGCTGAAAAGCCATACATCGTTGATGCTAACATCCTTGCACGTGATATTACAACAGAGACTAAGACTGGTCAGGATACAAACAATACAAGTTTCACATACAAGAGAATCGTATCTTCATCATTCGTAGTTGTTCACGGTATCAACAAGCCTCTCTGCTACAACAGCAAATACGGCTTCTAAACTAACTAATCAGTAAAATTTTCATTAAAAGACTAAATATTATGTCTAAACATAAATTTCTGCTGACGCTTATTCTCTGTATCTTCGCTCAACTGGCGATGGCGCAGAAGAAGGTCATTTCTGGTACCGTAGAAGACTCTATGGGACCAATAATGATGGCAAACGTTACAGAGACGGATGCCAACAAGCGTATCGTGTCAGCAACACAGACTGACATGATGGGTAACTTCTCTCTTGAGATTAAGAACCCAAAGAATAAACTCGTCGTTTCTTACGTGGGATGTAAGACTTTCACTAAGGTGATTGGTGATGAGACAACCTTCAATATCAAACTTGAGGATGAGAACACAACGCTTGGTGAAGTTGTGGTAAAGAGTAGTCGTCGTACTGACTCTGGTCTTGCAATCAATGCCAAGGATATGACAATCGCTTCTGCATCGATGAACATGGAGAATGTCGAGGGTATGGCGTTCACCTCTGCCGACGAGGCTCTTCAGGGTGAGATTGCCGGTCTTGATATCGTAAGTTCCTCTGGTAACCTCGGTGCCGGTACTTCCATGAAGCTTCGTGGTAGCTCGGGCGAGCCTCTTATCGTTGTTGATGATAAGATTTTCGAGTACAACAGTGATGATATCGACCTTGACAATGCCGACAATGAGGCATTCTCTTCTCTCCTTTCAATCAATGTGGAGGATATCGCGAGCATTACCGTACTCAAGGATGCTGCTGCTACAGCTATCTGGGGTTCACAGGGTGCTGACGGTGTAATCCAGATTACAACAAAGCGTGGTAAGCGTCAGAAGCCAAGACTCAGTCTTTCATATAAGTATTCTGGTGGTTGGATGCCTACTGGCTACGACATGCTGAATGGTGACAACTACACCATGATGCTCAAGGAGGCTATCTATAACCGTGAGCAGAGCGCAAGTGCTACTGCCAACATCAAGGAAATCAACTATGACTCTTCATGGGGTGACTACTGGAACTGGAACAACAATACCGACTGGGTAGGTGCTGTGACACAGTTCAGTAACAAGCATGAGTTCAATGCCAACATCACTGGTGGTGGTCAGAAGGCTCAGTTCCGTATCTCTGCAGGTTATAAGAACCAGACAGGTACTATCATCAAGCAGCAGTTCAATCAGCTGACAACACGTCTCGTACTTGACTACAACGTATCAGACCGTATCCGTTTCTCAACAAACTTCGCCCTGACTTACAATGACAACCTGAAGAACAATACTTCTGGTAGCTCGAAGGGTGGCAACAGCATCCTCGCCATGGCATTCTCACAGGCTCCTAACGCAAGTATCTATCGTCGTAACTTTGATGGTAGCTACTCTGGCGAGTACTTCCTCATGAATCCAGTGACAGGTACAGTAGAATCAGGTATTGACAGCCATTATACATCTTACCAGCTTTCTTCCATCGTTGGTATCGGTAACCCTATTGCTTACGCTAACAGAGCATGGGCTAAGCAGCAGACCTACAGTATCGTTCCTGACTTCAACATCAAGTACGAGCTTCTCGGTACAGAGACAGGTCAGCATCGTCTGACTTTCAATGGACGCGTTTATTTCGATATCTATGCAAACTCACAGCCTACATATATTGCTGCTGATCTCGTAGATAAGAGATATAATGATAATGGCAACTACAATGCTGCAACAAGTTCGGAGGATAACACATTCAAGATGGGTGCACGTGCAGAATTGATTTTCACTCCTGCATTCAAGAATGAGGACTTCTATTTCACAATGCGTGGTCGTTATGAGTGTAACACTACAAAATATACTCATCAGTACGTAGGACAGAGCCAGCTTCCTAATGATATCATGTCTTCTAACGTGACTGGTAACATGGGTTCAATGAGCAACCAGCCTGGTTCAACACGTCTTGCTGACCAGAACTTCCTCGTTCAGACTCACTTCTCTTACAAGTCGCGCTATAACATTGGCTTCTCTCTCCGTGCTGACGGTTCTTCAAAGTACGGTCCTAAGAATCCTTGGTTCTATTCTCCTTCTGTTTCCGGTAAGTGGAATCTCCATGAGGAGGCATTCTTCGAGCCACTCCGTAAGGTCGTTTCAGAACTCGGTTTCCGTGGTTCATGGGGTATCAACGGTAGCCAGAAGGCTAAGGTTGATAACTACTTCAACCAATATACAACACTTACTGACCGTTATGGTGAGGCATATCTCGTACAGATGAGTGGTCTTAAGCTTGACGCTCTCCGTCCTGAGAAGAAGATTGGTGTCAACGTAGGTTTCGACCTCGGTCTCCTCGATGATATGTTCCAGCTCAACCTCGATGTATATCAGAACAAGACAAAGGATATGATTATGTCAGGTATTCCTATCCCTACAACTGCTACATGGAACACTTCTACTACTCTCGGTTATGGTAACGTAGGTTCTATGCACAATAAGGGTTGGGAGCTTGCTATCAAGGGTAACAAGTTCATCAAGGCTGGTAAGTTCAACGTATCTGCATCGTTCAACCTCGGTCAGGACAACAATAAGCTCCTTGAGATGGATGAGCGAGTTCTTGAAAACCTGAACAGTACTCCTCTGTATAACCAGCGCGGTGGTAATTCTGTTTATCAGAAAGTTGTGGTTGGTCAGCCTCTCAACTCTATCTACGGATATCAGTATAAGGGCGCTATCCAGTACACTTACGAGTACATGCAGAACTACAATACCAAGATGAAGCAGCAGGATGCTACATGGACACCTGCAAAATATGAGGCTTGGATTAATGATCAGCTCGCTGCCGGTGCTACATTCCCTATCGTTGTGGATGCTGATGGTCATGTCGTTATGAATGGTAACAGCCCACAGCGCCTTACCTATTGGTATGGTGATACAAGCTATGACTTCCAGGGTGGTGATGCTCTTTATGAGGATGTAAACCATGACGGTACAATCAATGAGCTTGATATGGTATATCTCGGCAACTCACGTCCAAAGCTTCAGGGTGGTTTCAGCCTTACCCTTCAGTATGGTAACTGGAAGTTCGTTTCACGTTTCACATACCGTTACGGTGCTAAGATTGTGAATACTGCACGTATGAACCTTGAGTCAATGTATGGCACAGAGAACCAGTGTTCTTCTGTAACATATCGTTGGCGTAAGGATGGTGATGTTACTCAGATGCCACGCGCTCTCTGGAATGCAGGTTACAACTATCAGATGTCTTCACGCTATGTAGAGGATGGTTCTTTCCTCCGCTTCCAGAACATTCAGATTTCTTACAACTTCCCTAAGAAGCAGATTAAGAAGTGGGGTCTTTCAAACCTCCAGGCATACGTTACTATGAACCGTCTGTTCACATTCACAAAGTATTCTGGTATCGATCCAGAGCATGCTCCTGGCCTGTGGACTCCTGCAAAGGATGGAAACAGTACACCTGTGGACCGTTCTGTAACAGCATCTATCAGTGTTAGTTTCTAAAAAGATTAAAATGTTAAAATATGAAAAAGTTTAAATATCCTACAATTAAGAGATTAATCTTTGCATCTTTTAATCTTTTAATTCTTGCTACTTCTATGACATCATGTGTCGATACGGTGATTCTGCCTGAGAACAAGACACTTGATGAGGATTTCTGGCAGAAGAAGACCGAGGTGGAGTCTATTGTTGCTACGGCTTACGCTCAGCTTCGCGATGGCGGATATCTGGATTATAAGTCAAATGAAAGAAATGTAAATAAACCTTCTTTCCAGCGTAATGTTATCGTTTGGGGCGGTTTCCGTTCAGACGAGATGATGCTCGCTAACGACTTCAAGTCAACAAATGCTATCACAGAGGCTTTGACTGAGCTTTACTCAGCTCAGATTCAGCCAAACAATACATTCACCACATGGTTCCCTCTCTATTCATGTATCAACTACTGTAACCTCGCACTTGAGAAGGGACAGGGCGTGATGAACTATGATCCTGACTATACAATGGGTGACTGGCTTGCAAACAAGGCACAGGTAACAGCCCTGAGAGCTCTCTGCTACTTCTATCTTGTTCGCGTGTTCCGTGACGTTCCTGTTACTCCACATGCTTACCTCAATAGTAGTGAGGACCTCAACGTGGCTCAGTCAGCTCCTGCTGAAGTGCTTGAAATGTGTATCAAGGATCTTGAGTCTGTAGTAAATGATGCACCTCAGGGTAATGCTTACGGTGACAGTCGTGACCGTGGCCTTTTCAACAAAGATGGTATCAATGCACTCCTTGCTGATATCTATCTCTGGCGCGCATCTGTGAACCATAATCAGGCTGACTATAAGACGGCTGTTGACTATTGTGATAAGGTTATCAAGGCAAAGCATGACAACCATACCTTCAAGCGTTTTGATCGCGATCAGGAGGATGTGCCTTATTATTTGGCAACTGCTGCCGATATGTATGATGAGCTCTTCGGTTCTATCGGTGATAATGGTCAGAATGCTGAGGAGAGTATCTTTGAGCTTCAGTATAAGGCTAATAACGTGCAGAACATTGCCCTCTCGCAGATGTACTACGGTTACTCTTCTGCAACTTCCGGCTATGGCTATGTGAAGGCTACTGGCAATTATGGTGACTATAGCGGTAGTGGTACAACAGCAAACATATTCAAGAATATTGTTGACCAGAGACTCTGGGACTATTGTCATAACACCAATGAGGGACTTGATCAGCATGCAATTCGTAAGTTTACGTCAGAGTCCGGCAATACAGGACAGACAGCTACGAAGGTTTCTACCGGACGTACTGCATTCCAGCAGAACTGGATTATCTATCGCCTCACAGATGTAATCCTCATGAAGGCTGAGGCTCTCGTTCAGCTTGCTGAATTTGAGGCAGACGAGGAGGAAAAGACAAAGACTTTGAATGATGCATTCGATCTCGTGAAGGTTGTAAATGACCGTGCTATCAACAATGATGCTTCCGTAGCTCTCAAGTTCACTACATACCAGGATCGTATGGAAGAGCTTGTTCTTATGGAACGTGCCCGTGAGCTCTGCTTCGAGGGTAAGCGCTGGTTTGACCTCATGCGTTACAACTATCGTCACGTAGAGGGTACTGACTATACAAAGAAGCTTTCTGAGATGGATGGCAACTTCGTGAAGCTGTCTGACCAGTTCTATGAAATAGCATTGAACAAATATACAGCTCAGACTGCGATGAAGGCAAAGATGCCTACAGAGCCTTACCTCTATCTCCCTATCAACGAGAATGAGTTGGAGGTAAACAATCTGCTCAAGCAGAATCCTGTGTATAAGTCAACATCCAAGAGATAATATCAAAGTAGGTTGTAAAATTAAGCAAAATATAATATGAATAAAAATATATTCAAAAAAGGTGGTATGCTGATGGCTGTTGCACTCTTCGGTGCTTCGGTACTCACATCATGCTATGAGTCTCCTGATGACGTTCAGCCATACGGAGCAGATGAGCTTACCATTGAGCAGATGATTACCGAACGCGAGAATCTTACTGCTTTCAACGCAATTCTCAAGAAGTGCGGATATGACAAGAAACTCTCTACTTATCTGGAATATACTTGTTTCGCTCCAGTTAATGAGGGCGTGAATGAATATCTTGACTCTCTGTACAAAGATGACAATAAGCGTTTCCCACATAATGGTATTCAGGAAGCATCAAACTTCCAAACACTCTCTGTAGTGGATAAGGTTGCGCTCATGTCAGACTCTCTGTGTGAGGATATCTGTAGGTATCACATGTCAGGTGAGTTGTTTGAGCAGATTAACATTGATGGTACTACAACATGTAGCACATTGCTCACAGGACGTAGCATTGAGGCAAGTACTTTTGAGTCTGGCGAATATGCTGGTAAGTCTTCCCTCAACTCATACTCTGCCATCATCGATGGTGACCTTGAGGCTCTCAATGGTCGTCTCCATGTTTGCTCAAAGGTTATCCCACGTTCTGACCGTACCGTTGACGACCAGATGGGTGTTGAGAAGGATATGAAGATTTTCCATGCTGCTCTTCAGGCTACAGGACTTGACAAGGTAGTTCAGCAGGAGAAGAAGGACGCTAAGTATCCATACGCACAGACAGGTCAGAATACTGACCGTGACGGTAATAGAATCTACTGCCCAGAAGAGTGTCTTGTCAAGTGGACTATCTTCGCTGAGACTGATGAGGTGTTTGCAGCTGCCGGTATTCATTCACTTCCTGACCTCGTTAAAAAATGTCAGGAATGGTACAGCAACCCTACTTGGTATAACTACATAAAGGAAAAGGGTATTGAGATAAAGACTGATATTGATGGCGACTATACCGATGAGTTCCATGTGCTTCACATGTTCGTCGCTTATCACATCCTCCGTGCAGGTATGGCTGTGGATAAGATTGTGTATGAGAAGAACTCAAAGTCACAGGGTACATGGAATATCTGCTTCGGCTATGAGCCACAGGAGTATTTCGAGACTCTTCTTCCTAATGCTCTGATGAAGATCTGGCAGATTAACCCTGGCGCATCAAACGCTGATAACCGTACACTTTATATCAATCGCTATCGTAAGAACAATACTCTGACAGATGAGATTGGTACCTTCGGTAATGAGGCTACTCACCCAATCATCTTCAAGGGTATTGAGATTGAGCGTTCAAAGGGTAGAAGCATTGAGACCCTCAATGGCTATATCCATCGTATCAAGGGCGTCCTGAAGTATGACGACCTTGCTGTACAGAGTCAGAATGAACGTATGCGTTTCGATTCTTCTACATTCCTCTATGAGATTATCAACAATGGTATCCGCTTTGCTTCTGCTGGTGAGATTTCTACTCTCAACAATGGTGGTGATGGTAACCGTGTTGCTTTCGATAACACATACTTTGACAATATCGTATGTTACAACCCTAACACCCTCCTCCGCTTCAACGTAATGGGTGCATGGCGTGCAAACAACTCGGATCAGTTCCAGGGATGGGATGCATACGACTTCGCTATCAAGCTTCCTCACGTTCCTACAGGTACATACGAAGTTCGTATCGTATATCCTCCAATGAACCGTGGTGGTCTTATGCAGTTCTATCTCGGTAACTCTCCTGCACAGACAGATATGGTGGCTCAGGGTATTCCTTTCGATGCTTGTGCCGATCCTACAGCTGAAGGTAACATCATGGGTTGTGTACCTATTCAGACTGCAGATGAGAATGAGAATACAGACTATGGATTGGAGTCAGATCAGGTAATGCACGTTCGTGGATATATGCGCGCTCCTGCAAGCTTCTCTCGTGGTACTTATAACACAATTACTGATAAGCTCTCTTACGATGCAACAGATATCTACTCTGCAGCAAAGAGTATCACAGGTTCTACAAGTTGCCGCTCAGAATGGGGTTATGGTACTATGATGCTTCGCCGTATCATCTGTACTCAGCGTATAGAGCAGGGTAAGGACTATTGGTTGCGCATCAAGAACCTTGTGAATGATGCTAACCTCGGTTGGTCATTCGACTTCATTGAGCTTTGTCCTGTATCTGTATATGGTAGCCAGACAATGTCTGAGGACTGGTATTAATTAATTCATGGTTTATAGTAAATAATTCATAGTTATATGAAATATATAAATAAAATAGGTATGATGGTTGTGGCAGGTGCAGCACTTGCCATCACCTCATGCTCTGACTATTCTGACTACAACACAGCTCCAGTGGATAACAATGCCGCTGCCGGTCTCACGTTGTATGAGAATATCAAGAGCAATCCCGAGCTCTCAGATTTTGCAGCTATCATCGATAAGGCGGGTTATGCCAATAAGTTGAATGCTGCTCAGAGTTATACTCTTTGGGCTCCAGCAAACGGCACATACGATGCCAAGGCTATTCTCTCACAGGACAGTGCAACTATAGTTGACCGTTTCATCAATCAGCATATAGCACAGTTCTCTTATCCTGTGTCAGGTGATGTAGATACACGAGTAATCACTCTCAATGATAAGCATCATGAGTTTACAAATGATAAGTTTGATGGTTTGGATGTTGCTAAGGTCAATATCCCTTCATCGAATGGTTTGATGCATATCATCAATGGTAGCTCTACTTATCTTCCAAGCATCTATCAGAACCTTGACAACGTTACAGATACAAGCATCGTAAAGTTTATCAAGGCATACGATACCAAATACATCAATACCCGCAAGTCGGTGAAGGGTCCATTGGTGAATGGTCAGCAGACTTATCTTGATACTGTTTGGACTTATACAAACCCTGTGATAAAGTCTATTCTTCGCGCTGACATCGAGAATGAGGACAGCACATACGTAATGCTTCTTCCTACCGATGATGCATGGGCTGCTGCTGTGGAGAAAATAAAGCCAGACTTCAACTACATCACAAATTTCAAGTATATGAATGTTGCTCCAGAGGGTAAGGATCCTAACACAACAGCTGCTGCTTCCATCTCTGCGACAACTGCTGCGAGTGAAAAGGCTATTGCAATTGATGCAGATCTTTACAATGACTCTCTGCCTAAGCGCTTCATTACACGTAACCTCGTTTATTCTCTCTCTTACCCAAGAAACGAGATTATGCTTTCTGAGAAGGGTTCAGCTTCTGAGAATGATACAATATACTCTACAACGTATAACTATCTCTCAGGCGTGAAAGATGTTCTCTCACATTGTGGTGCGGCAGAGCGCATGAGTAATGGTTTTGTTCGTCCGCTTACTTATTTACCATTCAAGTCATACGAGACATACGAACCTATTCTCGGTTATACACGTCCACTTCGTACTCTCGGTTTGAAGGCTAACACCCGTTATACAACAGTAGCGATGTTAACGGATGAGAATACTCACAAGGATCCTATGTTTTCAGAGTTGTCTGACTTCCTCAAGACGGTGATTGTTCCTAAGACTTCTGACTATCTTACATGGGTTGTTACTGACTCAACGAATTTCTCTTCTACATCTGCAAAGCCAGAGCTTGACTTCGCTTTGAGAAACGTGCTTTCGCAGAAGTATAAGATCTACGTTGTGTTCTGTCCTCTCAAGTCAAGACAAGGCGTACTCATCAATGAGCCAAAGGATCTCTATCTGCGTTTCGATATGGCATGCAACAAGGCTGATGGTACTCAGCTTTATCAGCGTATCAATGTTCCTGGAGCATCCAAGACATCGAACGATATCATCGTGCCTGCTGATGGAAAGTTCCATGCTGTAGAACTCGAATATACATTCCCTATCAGCTATTATGGTATCGATGCGTTCCCAACGCTCTTTATCTCACATACAAAGTCGTTCACAACAACGTCTAACCGTAACAAATACGAGCAGGAGCTTCGCGTAGCAGGTGTTTACCTTGTACCAGCTGGTGCTGAGGATTACGTTAACAACATGACTTATTAATTATGTATAAGAATATATTCAATATCTTACAAGGCAAGAGTCTCAGACTCTTCCTCTGTGCTATCGCCATGACTACAGCGACAGCATCATTCGCACAGGACGAATTTGATGACGAGGAGGTTGTGAGCGTAAAGCAGCCAAAGCGTACTACGGCTGCCGACAAGAATCCTACCGTAGAGGTAAGTGGTTTTGTTGTTGATCAGGCAACAAAGAAGCCTCTCGCAGGTGTTCGTATCCAGACACTCAACGACAAGCGCTATGCTGCAATGACAAATGCTGAGGGACAGTTTACAATAAAGGTTCCTACATTTGCTACTTCACTCTTCGTACAGGCTCCTAACTACCTCTCACAGCAGGTTGCTATCCGTAGCAACGATGCTAATCAGAAGGTTAAGATTGCGATGCTCAGCAGCGCTTTCGATGAAATGTATGAGAATGGAACTTCATATACAGCAAAGGCAGGCTTCGTTTCCGATAACAAGGGTCTTTCCATTGACGAGGAAATCTCACGCCGCTTAGGTGCTGATGTGCATGCTACAATGCATTCTGGTAACCTTGAGCAGGGCGCTGCCATGTTTATCCGCGGTATCAATTCCATCAATGCAAATGCTCAGCCACTCATTATTCTCGATGGCGTAGAGCTTGACATGCAGCGTTCACGCACATCACTCCATCAGGGTGATATCTTCAATATGCTCTCGACAATATCTCCTGAGGATATAGACAAGGTGACTGTATTGAAGAATGCTACAGCTCTCTATGGTGCCCGTGGCGCAAATGGCGTTGTTCTCATTGATACAAAGCGTGGTCACTCTATGGCTACACGTATCGATGCAAAGCTCTCTGCTGGCATCACTCTCGTGCCTAACACTCCAACAATGATGAACGCAAACCAGTATCGCAGCTATGCTGTCGAGCAGCTCGGTACTATCCCTGTCGTTCAGGAGGCTCAGAAGAGTGCAACTACAATGTTTGATTTCAAGTTCCTCAATGATAATCCTGCTACATACGGCTACCAGAACTATCATAACGATACTGACTGGAGCGACTATATGTACAGAGAGGCATTGACACACAACTACAGTATCAACGTACAGGGTGGTGATGACATTGGTATGTACAATCTTTCTGTTGCATACGTTCAGTCAATGAAGAATACAAAGAGCACTGCTTTCGACCGTATCAATGTACGTTTCAATACTGACATCTCTATTCTTTACAATCTGAGCACAAAGTTTGATATGTCTTTCTCAAAGACAAATACCCGTCTCTTTGATGATGGCTTTGCTGCAAATGTGAATGCTTCTCCTATCACATCGCCAACAAACCTTGCTCTCATCAAGAGTCCTCTGCTCAACCCTTACCAGTACAACCAGAATATTAAGGGATTCACATCGCTCCTTTGCGAGGCTGATGATATCTATGAAGACCTTGGTGACGGCTATTCACTCTCAAACCCTCTTGCTCTTCTCGAAAATGCAAATGGTGATCGTAAGAACAAGAACGAGAATACATTCTTCAACGTGGCTGTGATGCCTAAGTATGAGATTAACAGTCACCTGAGTCTCACTTCACTCTTCAGCTACTATCTGAACCGTAACTCTCAGGGCTACTATCGTCCAAATCTTGGTATGTCTTCATTCAACATTGAGGAACTCGGAACTGTATATTCTAAGACAGCTTCCATCTTCTCTAAGGAGACAAATATCATTAGCAATACCCACATTGACTGGGCTAATAAGTTCGGCGCTCATGATGTCGCTGTGACAGGTGGTTTCCGCTACAACTATTTCTCTTACGACAACAGTGACCTCGCTACTGAATACCAGAAGAAGGGTACTGATGATAAGAACCCACAGCTTGCAGTAGGTGCAGATTACTATTCTACCATCAAGGGTGTTGATGATGTATGGAAGAACATGCAGTGGTATGCATCTGGCGACTATAGCTATATGAACAAATACTTCGCTACTGTTTCCGTTCTTGCAGAGGCTAACAGCCGTTTCGGTTCGAAGGCTTCTGGTGCATTGAGCGCATTCGGTACCAAGTGGGCTATCTTCCCAAGCGTACAGCTCGGCTGGGTGATGACAAATGAGAACTGGTTCCCTAAGAACATCGGTATCGATTACCTCCGCATCAACGCAGGCTTTGATATGAGCGGTAACGATGATATCTCCAACTATGCAGCCGTAAACGCATTCTCAAGCGTTCGTTTCAACAATGGTTTGATTGGTCTTCAGCTTACCAATGTAGGTAATGACGAGGTGAAGTGGGAGACAACAACAAAGTGGAATGCTGGTTTCCAGGCTAACATGCTCAACAACCGTCTCGCTGTAAACTTCAACTACTTCATCCATAATACAAAGGATCTTCTTGCTCTCAAGTCATTCGCTAACCCTATCGGTGGTATCAACAACTACTGGGTGAACGATGGTGAGGTTCGCAATTCTGGTTTCGAGGTTACTGTAAGCGGTAAGCCTGTAGCTCTCAAGGATTGGCATCTTGAAGTTGGTGCAAGCGTAGGTCACTATGATAATAAGGTAATGAAGCTTGCTAATGGCGACTACACAAGTTCAATCTATGGCAAGGACAACATCCTTACATCTGTAGGTAACCCTGTAGGCGTATTCTATGGCTATCAGACAAGAGACCACGTGTTCAGCACAACAGAGGAAGCAGCAAAGGCAGGTAAGTCTCATGTAAACAAGGCTGGCAAGACAACAAGCAATCTCTGCTATGTTGATGAGACTGGTGCAAAGGTTGACTTTGAGGCTGGTGACGTTTGGTTCGTAGATCAGAATGGTGATGGCATCATCAGTGAGGCAGACAAGACCATCATTGGTAATCCTAATCCTGATATCTATGGTAATATCTTTGCTTCACTCAAGTATAAGCGCTTCACTCTTGCTATGGCATTCAACTATAGCCTTGGCAATGATGTATATAACTACCAGCGTAGCATCCTCAACTCTGGCTCTACACTCTGGAACCAGCAGGTTGCAGAAGTAGGTCGTTGGCGCTATGAGGGACAGGTAACAGATCTTCCTAAGGTTAACTATGGCGATCCAAAGGGTAACAACCGTTTCTCTGACCGTTGGATTGAAGACGGTTCATATCTCCGTATGAAGTCTCTCTCTCTCTCTTATCAGATTCCTATTCCTGAGGCATGGGAGTCATGGTTGCAGGGTATCTCTGTATGGGGTGAGGCACGTAACCTCTTTACTCTGACTCGTTATACAGGTAGTGATCCTGAGTTCAGCATCAACAATAACCACTTCTATCAGGGTATTGACTGCGGCAACATTGCTCAGGGACGTTCATTCTTCCTTGGTGTGAATATCAACCTCTAATTAATTCATAGTGCATAATTCATAATTAATAATTTATCGATTATTATAATGAAAAAGATTATATATACAATCATAGCTGCTTTTGGCATCTTCGGTGCTACTTCGTGTGCCGATATGCTTGAGACAGAGAGTTCTCATTTCGTGCAGAACCCAGAGTTGGACAACAAGACGGACTCTATCTTCTCTGCTTTCGGCATCATGCAGGCAATGCAGCAGCTTGCGGATCAGTATTACTTCCAGAACGAGATGCGTGGTGAGCTTGTAAGCACAACAAGTGATGCTACAACACATCTGCGTAATCTCTCGAACTTCGATGCTGGTACAGAGAATAAGTATGATAGTGTTTACCTTTATTATAAGGTAATCAACAACTGTAACTATTATCTCCAGCATCGTGATACAACTCTCCTGAAGGGTACAGAGAACGTAACCATCAATGAGTTTGTAAACATCGCAGCATTCCGTGCATGGACATACCTTCAGCTCACAAGCCAGTATGGTGATGTTCCTTACATCACAGAACCTGTGACATCTGTATCGCAGATTAATGCAAACACAGCATCAACAAACTATAAGTCAATTCTTGCTTCGCAGGCAGAGTATATGCAGGCACTCAAGAATCGTTATCCAATAGAGAAACTTGATGCTCCTGTTTATTCTGGTTATAATAGTGGTATTCAGGTAGGACATCCTAACTGGAACAATAGCCAGAAGGTTGTGATGACACGTAAGTGCTTCGTTCCATTCAATGTAGTGCTCGGTGATCTCTATCTTGAGATTGGAGAATATGAGAAGGCTGCAACATGCTACTTCGACTACCTCAACCATGAGTCACAAGAACATGGCGTAGAGGCACTCGATATCAACTGGTCGAATTACCGTCAACCACGCTCATCTTCCATTCCTTTTGAGTTCCCTCTTGACTATAATGTTTCTGCAAATAACGACTTGACCAATGGTATGAGTATGTGGGATAATCTGTTCTCAACAAATGGCTTTGCGCAAGATGAGGTAGTTTCATACATTCCTATGGCTGTAAACTACACAGCAGGTCAGACAACAGAGGTTCCAAAGGCATTCGGCTATGACTATTATGCAACATCAGGACGTGCTGTTTCAAGATATCATCTGACTAATTGTCCTGAGATAAAGGAGGTACAGATTACTCCTTCGGAGGTTTATACCGATATGGCATACAATAATCCTTATTACTATTATACAATCAATAAGGATCCTCTGTCAAAGACTACCCGTTATCTTCTCGATGCTGTTAACGTAGGTGATGGTCGTGCTAACATGATTGTTAATGGTGAAGGTGAAGACTCACTCATAGTTTACACACAGAAGGCATGTACTGCAAACTTTATCCTTTACAGAACAACAACTGTATTCATGCATCTTGCAGAGGCTCTCAACCGTCTTAAGTATCCAGAACTTGCATTTGCTGTGTTGAAGAGCGGTCTCCATGATGGTATCAAGCAGTATGTTGACACAGCATACGTTGAGACAAACTTTATTCCTCAGGAGAATTATTACATTCCAAAGCCAGCATACGATCGTCTGAAGGAAGGTCCATTCCCATTCCTTTCAGAGAGCAACAAGGTCAACTTTACCAACTCTGGTTCCAAGGAAATCGTTGGTATCCACTTCCATGGTGCAGGTGCTGTAGAGGATATACGCTCTCCATATACGTATAAGTCTATCGTTGAGGAGCGCATTGAGAAGATTCGTAAGCAGTTCAATGTCAATCTCGATAAGCAAACATACGACGTTGAAGAGTATGTCAACGCTGTTGAGGATCTCCTTTGCGATGAGTATGCCCTTGAGTTCGCCTTCGAAGGACGTCGTTTCTCTGACCTCCTCCGTATTGCCCGCCATAAGAACAATGCAGGAACCTATGGTGCCAACTTCGGTGATACATGGCTCAGCAAGAAGCTTGAAAGCAAGAAGCCTGGCATAACAACAACTAATTGCTACTTGCCATTCAAGTAAATAAGTAGCCCCCTCTTCATTTTAACATCCCAATCCGCAAGTTTTCTATATGAAAATTTTGCGGATTGGTTTTTTTGTTGTAATTTTGTAGCGATACTTCAAATGACAAAAATGAAACGTAATCTACTATTATTCATACTCTTTTTCCCTCTCTTCGTCATGGCAGATTCCATTGATGAACTGGAGAAACTCTTGCGCGAGAAACCACAGGTGCAAGAGAAAATATATGTGCATACAGACAACAGCTGTTATTTCATAGGCGATACCCTTTGGTATAAGGCATATGTGGTACGTTCGGATAATCTTTTGCCAACGGATCTCAGCAAGCTTCTGTATGTAGAACTCTTGAATCCTGACGGAATAGTAGTAGAGCGTCAGCATGTAGTAATAAACCAGAATAGCGTCACTTGCGGTCAGTTCGCTTTGCCTGATTCCCTTTATTCCGGTTATTATGAAGTGAGAGCATATACGCGTTGGCAGTTGAATTTCAACGTGACGGAAAGAGATTACACCATTGATGACAGATGGAAATTCTACAGCAAGCAGCTTGCCAAGGACTTCTTCCGCGATTATGAAGGACTCTATTCGCGTGTCGTTCCGGTTTACAGCAAGCCTACGGAAGCAGGAAACTATGTTGACAGATATATGCTGAACCGACCTAAGCAGCGCGTTCTCAAGGATAAGGACTTTATCGTAGCGTCTTTCTATCCGGAAGGTGGAAATGTTGTTGACGGTTTGTCTTGCAATATGGCTTTCGAAGTGACGGATAATCATGGCAAAGGACTTGAGATAGAAGGCAAGTTGTCCGATGGAACAGTCTTGAAGACGCGTCATCTTGGTCGTGGTTCATTTGTTTATACCCCTCAGCTGCATACATCTGCGAAGGCATCCTTTATGTATAATGGCAAGAATTATACATTCAATCTCCCAAAGATAAAGGAAACGGGAGCATCGTTGGCGCTCAATCCTATGTCGATGACGGTGAAGGTAAGTGCGAAAGGAGTGGATGTTGCTGCCTATTCCGTTATGTGTAGAGGTCAGCTTGTGAAGTTTGAGAGGCTCAATGGCGCATCTTCTGCATCTATAAATATCAAGGAAGCAAACTGCCCAACAGGTGTCAACGAAATCATTCTCTACGATAGCGACGCACAGCCACTTGCATCCCGACTTTTCTTCATCAATAACCATGACTATGGAAAGACGATGGAGATGTCGCTTCTCTTGGATGGCGATGAGGTGAAGCGAACAACATCCGTGAAGCCATACGCGCAAATGATATTGTCTTCCGAGCGTGGAGCAGATTCAGAACTGCAGACTTTCAGCGTGGCTGTAAGAGATGCACAGACAGATGATAGAGGCTATAATGACGGAAACATCATGACAGATATGCTGTTGTCTTCAGAACTGAAGGGCTTTGTTGCCAATCCTGCTTACTATTTCGCCTCTGAAGATGAGGAACATCTGCAGAATCTTGACCTCCTTATGAGGGTTCAGGGATGGCGCAGATATAAGAGAGTGGAGGAGTATCGCTACATGCCAGAGCGCTCACTTACCTTCGAGGGCGTCGTTGGCAAGTTGCCTGACACGGTATCAATGCTTGAGATTGATGACCTTATCAATGTCGGCGAGCCTACAGCGACGGTAGCAGATTTCGCCTTCAAGGAAAATGAAGGAGGCGGAGCTGTGATGGAAGAAACGATTGACGATAGTCAGACAACAGAGATAGTAGAGCCAGAGGTGCAGTATGCAGAACATGACGACAGAGCCTGGGCAGGAAGACTGCGCAAGCAGGTGCTCGTGGAGGCTGAGTTGGAACATGACGGCAAGAGCATGGGAGCAATAACG
This sequence comes from Prevotella sp., assembly GCA_045627725.1. Lineage (GTDB taxonomy): Bacteria > Bacteroidota > Bacteroidia > Bacteroidales > Bacteroidaceae > Prevotella. The sequence continues at coordinate 54,447 of JAZQOH010000045.1, forward strand.
CGTACTGATAAAGCAGGTCGTTTCAAGATAAATCTCCCAGCTTATTACGATAAGGCAATCCTTTTCGTTAAGGCATACGACGTTGCCGATTCGCTGAATAAGTGCATGCAGAGTAAGAAATTCGACAAGCATTGGGCCGATGAGAGGTCATATCCTGACTATTTCGTAAGGAGAGACATGTTCTTCCCTATTTACTCGCAGAAATATTCCTGGTATCAGATCAACTCACCAGAGCTTCTCTTCGTTGATGAAGAAGACGATGAATTTATCCCAGAGGAAAGTAAACTGGCAGGAAACCATACCCTTCAGACCGTTGTCGTAAAGGCTCGTCGCCGTGGTAAGCGAAGTCTGGATATGACAAAACCTGCTATCGTTCGCGATGCCTACGAGCTCTATAACGACATTACCGACTATGGATTGTCTTTTGGAGTATTTGATATTAGGAGAATGCCACTCGCTGTCTCTACGCTTTTCTTCGGTAATATGGGAAGAATGAATCAGTTTAATATCCGTGCTTTGCTGGAAGGCACATCCTTCTTCCGCAACTATACCCCTAATGTGGCGGAATATGACAAACCGAAGAGTTCGGCATATATGTTTGAGAGGATGCAACTGAAAAGGCTGAAGGAGATACGTGTCTTTACTGATTACGAATTGCGAACAGACTCAGGAGACGTCCTTGAGTCAAGTTCTCCAGACGTTACGCTTGATTTCGTTCCTCTTGATGATGATGCAAAGCGCTATACGTATCGTGACCGTCGCTATGTTCTTGATGGAATAACTTATCCAGAGGAGTTCTATTCGCCAGATTACAGTCAGGCAATTCCTGAGGAACCGAAGGACTATCGTCGCACTCTCTATTGGAATCCAAATGCAAAGCTTGATGCTGATGGCAGGTTCTCAACCATCATCTATAACAATTGTCGAGAGACTCGAGTCACGATATCAGCCGCGGGACTTGATGCTAACGGGCAGATGTATTACCGGTGATTCTGGTATCTCTGAGACATGGAAATCCTAAAGCATGGCTTCACGATGTCTAAAGCATAGAAACAGGAGGGCTAAAGCTTAGCTTCTCGATGTCTAAAGCTTAGCTTCTCGATGCCTAAAGCATAGCAACAGAACAAAAACTAACATAAAACGATGAGAAAACTTTCCTTTATATTAGCATTCGTAGCCGTTTCTGCCATGGCAATGGCGCAGAGTACGGCACGTAAATTTACTCTTTCCAACTCAGCAGACGGGCAATCTGAACTGACAGTATTTCTTCCTCAGAATCCTTCTGGCCGCGCTGTAGTGTGCTGCCCAGGTGGTGGCTATACGCATCTTGCCATCGACCATGAGGGTAAGGATTGGGCAGAATATTTCAATTCTCAGGGCATAGCACTCGCCGTGTTGAAATATAGTATGCCAAAGGGTGATAGGAATATCCCTCTCTCAGATGCTTATAATGCTATAAAGACTGTTCGTGACAGCGCTAATGTATGGAATGTGAATCCGTATGACGTAGGTATCATGGGCTCATCAGCAGGAGGACATCTTGCTTCTTCAGTCTCTACCCATGCCCCTTTTGCCGTTCGTCCTAATTTCTCAATACTCTTCTATCCTGTTATCTCAATGGATCAGAAGGTAACCCATAAGGGTTCGTGCGTCAACTTCCTCGGCGAAGGTCAGAAAGATGCTGCTCTCGTGAAGGAATGGAGCAACGAAAGGGCTGTTCGCCGCCATCTCACTCCTCCTGCTATCATACTCACAGCGAATGATGATGGTGTTGTTCCTCCTGTGACAAATGGTATTGCCTATTATTCTGCTATGCGCAATTCTGGTAATGATTGTTCCCTCTATGTCTATCCATCAGGAGGTCACGGCTTCGGTTTCCGTTCAACTTGGCCACATCATGACCAGATGTTGAACGACCTGACAGAGTGGTTGAAGCATCTTCCTGTAGAGAAAGTTGCGGATGTGAAGGTGGCATGCGTGGGCAATTCCATCACAGACGGACATGGTATTGATATGTGTGACCTCAAGGGTTACCCAGCTCTTCTGCAGAAGAAGCTCGGCGAAGGAATGTATGTGAAGAACTTCGGAGTGAGTGCCCGCACTATGTCGAATCGCGGAGACCATCCTTATCAGCAGGAACTTGCATGGATGGACTGCAAGGCTTGGCAGCCTGATGTCGTCGTTATCAAACTTGGAACGAATGATACAAAGCCAGAAAACTGGAAGTACGCTCAGGAAGACTATGTGAGCAGCTTGCAGCAGATGATAGACTCCCTTCGCGCTCAGCCAAATGACCCACGCATTATCCTCTGCTCTCCAATTCCAGCGTTCAAATCAACATGGAACATTACAGACTCTATCATCGTGAACAATATCATCCCTACCTTGAAGGATTATACAGCAAAGAACCAGATGGAGTTTCTTGATCTTTACACTCCTTTCACGGGACATGCTGAGTGGGTGCAGTCAGATGGTATCCATCCAAATGACAAGGGTGTGGCAAAGATGGCAGAGATCATATCCGAAGTAGTGAAGAGTGAACGCCCTGTTTTCAAGAAGGTGAAGAAAGCGAAGAAGAGGAAGTAAGCCCCACCTAACCTCCCCCAAGGGGAGGAACTTAGTTACGGGGTATGAGCCTTGTTCCCTAACAGGAAAATCCGTCACCACCTTATAACAATAAATCGATTTGCGCTGCGTTTATATTATAATAATGAGGAATCTCCAAAGAATAATATATTGCCTTATGGTGTTTCTGCTGTGCTCATGTGCGGCAGATAATGCTATGCGTAAGGGCGAGAAGTTCCTTTCACTTGGAGAATACTATGATGCAGCAGAGCAATTCAAGAAAGCTTATTCCAAGACTCCTACGACAGATAAGCCTCTTCGCGGACAAAGGGCGTTGAAGATGGCAAAGTGCTATGAGCATATCAGCAGTACTCAGAAGGCACTTGCTGCCTATCGTAATGCCTTGAGATATGGTGCAGGAACAGCGGAAGATCGTCTGTCATTCGCTCGTCTTCTTTTGAAAAATGGTGAATACAAGACTGCTTTGAATGAGTTTGAGGCATTGCAGGATTCGCTTCCTAACAACATTCTCGTAAAGAATGGTCTTATATCAGCACGCAAGGCACCGCAATGGAAGGCTGATGGCTCAGCCTATACGGTGAAGAAGATGACTATCTTCAATTCACGTCGTGCTGATTATTCCCCTTGTCTTGCTGGTGATCAGCATGACCGCCTGTATTTCTCATCTACGAGAAACGAGGCTCAGGGTGATGAGTATAGTGGTATTACGGGTGCGAAGGCTGGTGATATATTCTTCTCTGAGAAGGATGATAAGGGTAGATGGGGCAAACCGCAGACCATAGAGAGCGGACTGAACAGCGAGAATGATGAAGGTGCTTGTTCGCTTTCTCCTGATGGTTCCACGATGTATCTCACGGTGTGTGGTTCTGATCCACAGTACCCTCGCTATGCTACCATAGCCACAGCACCTCGTAGTGATGCGGCATGGGGTAAACCAACAGAGTTGAAGATTGTCAACGACACCCTTTCTGCATACGCTCATCCAGCTGTCAGTCCTGATGGAGAGTGGTTGTATTTCGTTAGTGATATGCCAGGAGGCAAGGGTGGCCTTGATATTTGGCGAACAAGGCTGATAGGCAACCAGGTCACGACGGTGGAGAATCTTGGCGAACCGATAAATACTCCGGGCAATGAGATGTTCCCTGCATTCCGTCCAAATGGTGACTTCTATTTCTCCAGCGACGGACATCCTGGCATGGGAGGCCTTGACATCTTCATCGCAACTGTTGGAGACGATAATAAGTATCACCTCTCTCATCCTGGTTATCCTCTCAATTCCCAGGGCGATGACTTCGGAATGACCTTTGAGGGGATGCAGAATCGTGGTTTCTTCTCAAGCAATAGAGGTGACGGACGAGGATGGGACCATATCTTCTCCTTTGAGAATCCGGAAATCGTGCAGTCCATTCGTGGATGGGTTTATGAGCAGGATGGTTATGAACTGACTGCTGCAGAAGTTCGCCTCGTGGGTAGTGACGGCACTAATGAACGCCTCGGTGTTCGTGGTGATGGAAGTTTTGAGTATGTGATAAATCCTGGAGTGGATTATATTCTCCTCGCATCATGTGGTGGTTTCCTCAATCATAAGGAAGAAATTCGTGTCGATAGCGTGAAGGAATCAACGATATATGACCTTCAGTTCCCTCTTGCTTCATTGTCATCTCCTGTGCTTATAGACAATATTTTCTATGCATTCGATAAGGCGACTCTTCTTCCTGAGAGTGCTCAGGCGCTGGATTCACTTGTGTTGTTGCTGAATGAGAATCCGAACATCACGATAGAATTGTCTGCACATACCGATTTCAGAGGCTCTGATGAATATAACAAAAAACTTTCGCAAAGACGTGCTGAGTCATGTGTCAACTATCTCATCGCCCATGGTATCGCTGCAGATCGCCTTACAGCTGTAGGCTATGGTGAGGAGAAACCAAAGACGATACGCAAGAAAGTAGCGGAGCGCTACTCGTGGCTCAAGGAGAATGACCAGCTTACGGAGGAGTTCATCCTGAAACTGAAGCCGAAGGAACAGGAGACAGCAAATGCCCTGAACCGTAGAACGGAGTTCCGCGTACTTCGCACCACATACAACATGTTTGATAAGGACGGAAATCTGAAGAATCCACCAAAGCCAAAGCCTAAGGTGGAGGACAATCAATCTGATGATGATGGATTCTTTATCTTGGATATGTAGCAGACGACTTTTCGTTCTTCATCCTTAATTATTCATTTTTCATTCTTAATTATTCATTAGAACGGTGCTTCCTTTAGAATTTATAGAATATACGAGAAAACTCTTTGGAGAGGACAGATGGCAACGCTACTTGTCTGCTTTCGATGTGGATATTCCTGTAAGTATAAGGCTCAATCCTTTCAAGATTGGGGATGGGGAAAGCATCTTTGAAGATAATAGAGGTGATGATGTGCCTTGGTGTCGTAATGCTTTCTATCTGAAGGAACGCCCAGACTTCACCTGTGATCCTCTGCTCCATGCAGGCGTTTACTATGTGCAGGAGGCATCATCGATGTTTCTTGACAGAGTATTGCAGCAGTATATGCCCTCAAATATGCAGCAGGCTCTTGATCTTTGCGCAGCCCCAGGAGGCAAGTCAACATTGCTTCGCGCTGCTCTGCCTGAGGGCGTGAGGCTCTATAGCAATGAACCGGACCGAAGAAGGGCAAACATCCTGATGGAGAATATGCAGAAGCAGGGACATCCTTTGGTTACTGTAACGAATAACTACCCTGCTGACTATCGTAAGTCTAAGTTGCTCTTTGACCTCATAGTGACGGATGTACCTTGCTCGGGAGAAGGAATGTTCCGAAAGGATGAAGGCGCGATAGGGGAGTGGAGCATGCAGAATGTGATGAAATGTGCTCAGTTGCAACGCTCTATCATTGAGGATATATGGGAAAATCTCCATCCAGGAGGACTGCTCGTGTATAGCACTTGCACGTTCAATCTGCATGAAGACGAAGAGAATGTCAAGTGGATATGTGAGACATTAGGCGCAGAAGTGCTTCCTGTGGATATTTCCGATGAATGGAACATCACAGGTTCTCTGCTCGAAGGATGGGATAAGTCGGTGTATAGATTCATCCCCGGAACAACAAAGGGCGAAGGTTTGTTCATAGCTGTATTGAGGAAAACTTCCGATACTGTATTGTCAGGTAAACCAAATATGAAGGCTCTCCGCGTGCTTTCTGACGGAAATCCTCAGGCTATAGTAAAGGGAAAGAACATCATCCCTGCTCATGCGGAATCGCTGTTGTGCTCTCTGCCAAAGGAGAAATATCCTTCCGTGGAGCTTTCTCTTGAACAATCTCTTCATTATCTGCATCATGAGGCGATAGTCTTGCCTGAGGAATCGCCTCGTGGCATAGTTCTTGTCAGGTATAAAGGGCACCCTCTCGGCTTTGTGAAGAATATTGGGAACAGGGCAAATAACCTCTATCCGCAGGAGTGGAAGATAAGAAAAGGTGTTTGACAATTTACAATTGACAATGTACAATTTGCCATTAACAAACAATAAACATACAACTTACAACATTAAATATACAACTTGCAATCAGTAAACTTACAACATTAATTATACAACTATAAGATGAAACAATATCTCGACTTACTGAATCGCATTATGACGGATGGCGTTGTGAAGACCGACCGTACAGGCACTGGTACTAAGTCTGTCTTCGGCAATCAGATGCGCTTCAATATGGCAGATGGTTTTCCTCTGCTGACCACAAAGAAACTCCATCTGAAGTCTATCATCTATGAACTGCTTTGGTTCCTGAAGGGTGACACCAACGTGAAGTATCTTCAGGATCATGGAGTTCGTATCTGGAATGAATGGGCAGATGAGAATGGTGAGCTCGGTCCTGTCTATGGACATCAGTGGCGTTCATGGCCTGATTATAAGGGTGGCACTATCGATCAGATACAGCAGGTGCTCGATCTTATAAAGAATCATCCTGATTCTCGTCGTATGCTTGTGTCGGCATGGAATCCTGCAGAGGTGGATCAGATGGCTTTGCCTCCTTGTCATTGCCTGTTCCAGTTCTATGTGGCTGACGGAAAACTATCCCTCCAACTCTATCAGCGCTCTGCTGATACGTTCCTTGGCGTGCCTTTCAACATAGCTTCGTATGCTCTCCTCCTTCAGATGATGGCACAGGTTACAGGACTTGAGTGTGGTGATTTCGTGCATACCACTGGCGACACCCATCTTTATCTCAATCATCTCGAGCAGGCAGAACTCCAGCTTACCCGCTCTCCTCGCCCTCTGCCAAAGATGAAGATAAACCCTGACGTGAAGGATCTCTTCTCTTTCCAGTATGAGGACTTCGAACTTGTTGATTACGATCCATGGCCACATATCAAGGCTGAGGTAAGTGTGTAAAAAAAATCAAGCCCCCTCTATCTCCCCCCAAGGGGGAGTACTTTGATAGTAATGAAGGCGATTTGAGTCCCCAAACTTCTAAACATTGAATTCTAATTCGTAACTTTTTAATTTCCCCCATAATCATCCCCTTAATCCCTCAGGTACTATCTAAATACCCCCTCCCCTTAGGGGAGGGCAGGGGTGGGGCTTTCTATTATTATGATTAATATCATCGCTGCCGTGGCAAAGAATCGTGCCATTGGCTATCAGAATAAACTGCTGTATTGGTTGCCAAACGACTTGAAGCGCTTCAAGGCATTGACAACGGGACATACTATCATCATGGGGCGCAAGACCTTTGAGTCTCTCCCTAAAGGTGCGCTCCCTAATCGCAGAAATGTTGTTCTTTCGAGAAACGTGAAGGAACTTCCTGGTTGTGATGTGTATCCTTCTTTGGAGGAGGCGCTTGCCCATACAACTCCTGATGAAGATATATATATAATAGGTGGCGACTCGGTATATTCTCAGTCGCTTTCTATCGCAGATCGCTTATGCCTTACCGAGATAGATGATGTCCCTGCTGAGGCAGATGCTTTCTTCCCAGACTATTCAGAATGGAAGGAATCGTTTAGAGAGGATCACGAAACGGATGAGAAGCATGCTCATAGATACAGTTTCGTGGATTATGTGAAGTAGCCGAGATGGAAGAATTGTTAAGTAATAACAAAGTTTGTTATATTAATGTTACTAAAAACGCCCCCAAGATTATCGCATGATAGTCTTGGGGGCGCATTAATTGTCAATTGTCAATTGATTAATCGTCAATTGCATCATCGTCTTCTCTTTCGAGAATAGCGATAGGGCGGTTTATTGCCTCGTTGAAACTGATGATAGTTTCGCTGCGTGAGAGTCCGAGAGGCTGAAGCTTGTCGTGGATGATGGTGAGGAGATGATGATTGTTGAAAGCGTAGATTTTGATGAACATATCAAAACCACCTGTTGTATAGTGGCATTCCACTACTTCAGGAATCTTTCTCAGTTCCTCTACTACCTCATCGAATTTCTCCGGATCTTTAAGGTAAAGACCTATGTAGGCGCAGGTTTCATAACCTACGGCCTCTGGATTGATGCAGAACTGTGAGCCTTTCAGTACACCGAGTGCATTTAGCTTTTGGATACGCTGGTGGATAGCAGCACCGCTGACATTGCATGCGCGGGCAACTTCCAGAAATGGGATACGAGCATCTGCAATGATAAGCTCCAATATCTTCTTGTCTAAAGAATCTAATCTATGTGCCATTTGTTATGTTTTTTATTGAGCGCAAAATTAGACGAAAAATTTCAATTTACCAAATATTTTCCCTTTTCTTTTTGAATTTTCATCGGAAAATACTATCTTTGCATAAATATTGTTATAAAGATTATTATTCTACACTAAAAACCTCATGATATGAAAAAGTTTCTGACAATTTCCGTTGCTCTCCTTTTCTCTGTTCTTACGTATGCAGATACTGATTCCGTTGTGTCTCCAGATGGTCGTTTGAAGGTGAATATCAATACTGATGGTGGAGTAATCAAATATGATGTGGAGTATGACGGAAAGCAGATGCTTAAGCCTTCGCGTCTCGGATTGCTTACCGATATGGGTGACTTTACATCTAATCTTTCTTTAAAGGAAAAAAAGAACAGACAGGTGGATGAAACCTATACTATGAGTCGTACAAAAGCTTCATCGGCACATTATCAGGCAAATGCTATTGATATGCTGTTCACTGCCAAGGGAGCTCAGCATTCCATGAAGCTTATAATGCAGGTGAGCAATAATGATATTGCTTATCGCTATTATCTCACTGGTTCTAATAACAGGGACAAGAATGAGGCTCGTCGCGTAACTGTTCTTAGCGAAGCTTCTTCTTTCTGCTTCCCTGAGAAGACAACGACCTTCCTCTGCCCTCAGATTGATGGCGACCATAAGGGTTGGATGAATACTAAGCCAAGCTATGAGGAGGATTATAAGGCTGATGCATCTATGACGGATAAGTCGCTGTATGGTGTCGGCTACACCTTCCCTTGTCTTTTCCGTGTAGGTGATGATGGTTGGGTGTTGGTCAGTGAAACCGGTGTCGGTAGCAATTATTGTGGATCGCATCTCGGCGACTATGACCCTGTGAATGGGTATAAAGTTGACTTCCCGCATCATACGGAGAACAGAGGATTGTCGGCAAGTACTCCTGCTTTCCATCTTCCTGCATACACTCCTTGGCGCACAATCACCGTGGGTGCAAATCTGAAACCTATTGTTGAGACGACTATCAGCTATGATGTTGTAAAGCCATTGTATGAGCCTCGTCAGGAATATAAGCCTGGTCGCTATACATGGAGCTGGCTTGTCTGGCAGGATAACTCCATCAATTGGGATGATCAGATAAAGTTCATCGATACTGCTGCAGAGATGGGTTATGAGTATTGTCTTGTTGATAACTTCTGGGACGAGACCATCGGAAGGGAGCGTATGGCGAAGCTTTCGGAGTATGCTCAGAAGAAGGGCGTGAGTCTGATGCTTTGGTATAATAGTAACGGTGGGGTGAATGATGCACCTCAGACTCCTTATGACTGTATGAACACTTCCATAGCTCGTGAGCGTGAGATGTCATGGCTTGAGAGCATTGGTGTGAAGGGTATTAAGGTTGACTTCTTCGGTGGTGACAAGCAGGTCACGATGCAGCAGTATGAGGATATCCTATCTGATGCAAATCGTCATGGCTTGCAGGTTGTCTTCCATGGTTGTACTCTTCCTCGTGGATGGGAGCGTATGTATCCTAACTTCGTTGCTTCTGAGGCTGTCCTCGCTTCTGAGAATGTGTTTTTCTCCGACTATCATGCTAAGCAGCAGGGCTTTGAACTCACCATGCATCCTTTCTCGCGTAATGCTGTTGCTTCAATGGACTGGGGTGGAACCATTATGAATCGTTATCTCAGCAAAGATAATAAAAGCCGTCATCAGCGATATACTACTGACGTCTTTGAGATTGCCTCTGCCATCGTAAATCAAACGAGCATTCAGTGTATCGCCATCCAACCAAACAATCTCGCTGAGCTTCCGCAGTTTGAACTTGATATCCTCAAGAAGATTCCTACAGCATGGGACGAGACAGTTTTCCTTGAAGGTTTCCCTACACATTATATTATTGAGATGCGTCGTTCGGGCGATGACTGGTATGTAGCAGGTCTTAATGGAACGGATAAGCCTATCGTCACCACTCTTTCCCTCCCTCAGTTTGCGGGACAGGAGGTTTCCCTCTATGCAGACAATGTGAAGAAGAAGGATGAGACTGTTGCATCTTCCTTCCTCAAGAGGGTGAAGGTGGATAAGTCGGGTAGAATGAAGGTTACTCTCCAACCTATGGGCGGCTTGCTTATAGTAAAGTAGTTCTTAATTTATTTGGTATATTACAAATAAATAACTACTTTTGCACCGGAATTCAAGAAAACGGTAAAAAGAATGATAAGATTGAAATACTATATCGTTGCGACAGTATTGCTCTTGATGTTGTCGCTCAGCGTTTCTGCTCAGCAGAATGTGGAAGGAAAGGATGCCCAAAAGGTTGAGACTGTTGCTGATACAACTAATGCTACTGAGACTGTCGTAGGAGACACTATTGACGAGGCTCTCCTGTCTGACGGCGAGGAAAGTGCTCTCGACTCTGCCCTTGTGGCTCAGTCTGAGGGTGGCGCATATACCCAGTTGAAGACAAAGTTCATCGAGGGTGGCGCTGGCTTTATGTCCCTTGTGGCATTGGCTCTCGTCCTTGGTCTTGCTATATGCATTGAGCGCATCATCTATCTCTCTATGTCAGAGATTGATGCAAAGAAATTCATGATGGATCTGGAGGCAAAACTGAAGAACGAAGGCGTTGAGGCTGCAAAGACTCTATGCCGTGATACGCGCGGACCTGTGGCTTCCATATGTTATCAGGGCTTGTTGAGAATCCGTGAGAAGAAGGAAAGCATAGAGCGAAGTGTATCCAGCTATGCTTCTGTGCAGATTGGCAATATGGAGAAAGGATGCTCCTGGATTACGCTCCTCATCGCCATGGCTCCTTCCCTCGGTTTCCTTGGCACCGTCATCGGTATGGTGATGGCTTTTGATAGGATACAGGCAGTTGGCGATATTCGTCCTGACGTAGTGGCTGCAGGTATGAAGGTGGCACTTATCACCACAATCTTTGGTATCATCACAGCGCTTATTCTCCAACTTTTCTATAATTATGTCCTCTCAAAGATAAATCATCTGACAGCACAGATGGAGGAGAGTGCTATCACTCTGATGGATATAGTAGTGGAGATGAAGGAAGAAAAGAAAGACTGATATGGCAATGAAAGGTCTTGATATAGGAAAATGGTCTGCAGGAAAGTTATCATATGCTATCCTGTATTCTATCACTGCGCTTACGGCTGTCGTCTTCATGCTGTTTTATTGCATAGGATATAATATGCCGTCAATGTGGAACGAGAGCGTAAACAGTCCTCTTCTCACTGATCTTGTCCTTGTCCTAATGATTCTTATGCTCGTATCGGCACTTGCTGTTACGGTGTATTCTAAGGTGCGTTCTCTTAAGGTCAGCCATACAGAAACTGTGGTGAATGGCATCAATGGAAAGAAGATAACCCGTTTGGTTATTCTCTGTGTCTTACTCATCATGGCAATCTCATTCATTGCCTTTCCTACCGGCAACTATAGCATTATCGGCGGACAGGTGTATTCTAATGAGATATGGCTTCGCATGGCAAATATGTTTGTTTTTACCAGCCTTGCCCTTATCGCTATGGGATTGTCTGTCATTCTCTATGCCACGATAAAGAATAGGAGGTTAAGGTAAATGCTGTTTCGTCGCAAGCGTCGTGAGGTTCCGGGCTTGAACACCACCTCCACGTCTGACATATCGTTCATGCTTCTCGTCTTTTTCCTTGTCACCACCTCTATGGATACTGACAAGGGAATGGGTTCCGTGCTTCCTCCATTGGAACCGGAACGACAGGAGAGAATGGATATCGACCGCTCCAAGGTGATGACAATACATCTTCTTGAAGGTAAGGAGATGACTATAGGTGAAGACTCTACGCATTACACCGTCTCCCCACAGATGCGAAGAAAGGTTAAGGAGTTCATAGTCAAGGTCGGCCCATCTCATATCATAGACGTAAAGGCAGATGGTGATTGTGACTATGACACATATTTCTCCGTACAGAATGAGATAATACGTTCGTATCGCGAAATACGTGAGGCTGCGGCGAAGCAGAGATACGGAAGAGGCTATTCCCTTTGCAACGAAGAGCAGCAACAGGCAATCGATGACGATTTCCCACAGCGAATACACGAAACTTATTAATAATGGCACTGAATATCCGCAGGAAGAAACAACGTCAGGTGCCCGGTCTCAATATGACAAGCATGCCTGACCTCATCTTCACTGTTTTGTTTTTCTTTATGATAGTCACTCATATGAGAAACGAGACGGTGAAGGTTGACCTCTCCGTGCCAGAGGGAACGGAGGTGTCCAAGCCTGCCACCAAGCGTTCCATTATTAATATATATATAGGTACGGACGCGCGAGGCGTAACACGCATTCAGGTGAATGAGAATCTTTGCGATATAAAGGACGTCAACGATCGCGTGAGGGAATACCGCTCTTCGCTGTCTGAAGAGACCCAGGAAGAGATGGTTGTCAACATCCGTGCCGACCGCGAAACACCTATGTCCATCATCAACGAACTGAAGACGGAGCTCCGCAAGGCAGATGCACTTAAAATCCGCTATTCAGCCCTTGAAAAGAAAGAATAATCGCGCTTTTTCCTTGATTTTTCTCAACGAAAGCGAGAAAAAGCGACAATTCTTGAAAAAAGTTCCTGAAATATTTTGTCAGTTCGTAGAAAAGCATTACCTTTGCACTCGCTTTTGGGAAACACCCCTGCAAATGCGGTGCAAAACTTCCCTCAGACACGAGAAAGTCACTCGCAAAAACTAATAAAGAAAGAGTTCTTTGAAAGATTTACATAAACAGAAAGTAGTAGTACAAGAAGCAAGTAAAATATTACTTGGGTAAAGAAACGAACCGATCAATCCGCCCGCCGCCACCGTTTCCGAAGATTTCGTCTTCGGGTCAAAAGGGAAGGCGAGGCAAGAGATTAAATACTTCTTAATAGATACGAGATAGTCGTTCTGGTCAAGACAACTGCTCCGCCGTCCTTGGCGGAGTCATTATAGAGAAATTTTACAATGGAGAGTTTGATCCTGGCTCAGGATGAACGCTA
>JAZQOH010000046.1:0-78191 GCA_045627725.1 Prevotella sp.
CGGTTCAATAATACGAGATAAGCATTCCAGGCTTTCTCATAACGTTCATTTGCTGTCATATTAATTAATGGTTGAGTTAAACGACAGCAAAGGTAATACATGACAAAGGATTGGACAATAGATAAACCCGGAGACGGATACAAATATTTTTAGTGTACTTAATTTTTTTATACACTTATATACACCATAACAACACTACGCTTATATTATTGTGTTTCTGTATTTTCCACCTCTTTAGTGTAGTTAGTGTAGTTTTTTTAAAATTTAAGTATATGAAATCAATTAATAAATATCTAAACTACACTCTTTTCCTACCCTTCGTTTTCAATCAAGGAAAGTTTTCCCCTCATCATTTCGCAGCAAGGAAAACTTTCCTACAGCTTAGGACAACTTTCCTTCCTTTGATATGACAACATGAAAGCACCGCTATTACAACCCAAAAGCGCTGATATTACAACATGAAAGCATTGATATTACAGCATCAAAGCATTGATATTACAACACAATTACGTGTTAAATAACAAGAAGGCACCAAGCTATATGGGACACATCCTATTATATCAGAGAACTAAAAACGGTGCGGACACACAAGGAATTATGTATTCAAGTTTCGCTTTAATTTTGCAGAGTGAATCTTGAATTATGTATCTTATCGTCAAAAAATGTGACTAAATTATTGTTTTTCGGAGAATTCTTAGTACTTTTGCAGGCGAAAAATTGCATTTAGACAAAAGAAAGGTAATAATAATAAATCATGCTCCACACATTTCCTACATACACACTCCGCACTGAGGCTTGCCCTGCAAAGGGTGAAGACGGTGCTTTCGTGGCTTCTGAGCCTCTGTTGTGTGCGATAGGGGGGGGGTAACGCAAGCGATTTAATTTCAGGCGATTACAGTAGCTTATATAGCCTGCTACGAGCACTCTGCATGAGTGTTTGTGGCAGGCTTTTTCGTGTATATAATAATTCTAATAATAAACAATTAATTCACTAATCTCAAAAGCAAAATGAAGAAACTCTTATTTTCATTCATCTTGTCGGTATTAGCCTTGTGCTCTGCTAATGCGAAGGAGTACACAGGCGTGCTGGTGACAAGCGGCGAGCAGACTGTTCGCTACCTGTTCGAAAAGAAACCTACCGTCAAGTTTGAAAGTGTAGAGGGCGTGATGAATGCCAACCTCTACATCCAGGGGGAAGTTTCCCCTGTTGTATCCGTTCCTATGAAGGACGGAATGACTATGAAGGTGAGTTATGACTCATGGGTTGTCCTAGCGCTCAACAATGCAGGCTTCGCCACCTTCTCTGCTGCTGAGGTGTCATACATCGCCACAAACGGCGTGAAGGCATACAAGGCTGTTGTAAACGGTGAGACCATCACTCTCACAGCCCTCAATGGCAACATCCCTGCTGCCACTGGCGTAATGCTTTATGGCAAGGATATGGCAGGAAAGACAGTAGAGCTTCCTGTTGCTGAAGGCAATGTAGCTACCAATGTGGCTGACAACAGTCTGCTGCCAACAACAAAGGCTGACGGCACTTTGGCAGAAAAGCCATCAAACTCATGGGCACTCGGCAATGAAAACATGTTCCTCCGCTACACAGGCAATGCTTTCATCCACAACCGTGCTTATCTTGTTCATGAAGCTACTGTCAGCGGCGCCAAGGCAATGCGCATGATTTTCAGCGACGAAGAGGCAACAGGCATCGATAACGCTGTAATCGAGAAGTCGGCACGCGATGGCAAGTTCCGTACAAAGGATGGCATCGTCATCATCAAGAACGGTGTGAAGTATAACGTAGCCGGTCAGGTAATAAAGTAAAAAAGAATAAGACAATGAAAAAGAAATTCACTCCCCCTGTGGTAAAGCTCGTCAATATGGAGCCTGCACAAATCATTGCAAGTAGTAGCGAGACAGGTGGTCCTACAATATTCTTCTCTGAAGGAACTACTGACATCATGCATGCTAAGCGCAACACACGCTTTTCATATTAAGAAAATGGTGTTATCCGTATCAAATTTAATGATTTATAAACAAAAAAAAGAAATACAATGAAAAAAATAATTTTCTCGCTCGTGGCGCTCATGTGCACTTTGAGCATCAATGCCCAGGTCATCAAGGTGATGAAAGGCAATACAGTTGTAGCAACATACACTGCTGACCAGGCAGACAACGTAGTGTTTGAAGAGGCATCTGCTTATCCTCTCCTCTCAGGTTCCTTCTCGGTTAGTGCTAGCAAGACTGTCAAGTTCACCAGGTGCAACCTGTATTGGGATGGTAGCGCATTGAAGTTCGAGACTAACCCCACTGATTATCCCTCCACAAGAGAGGCAACACACATAGGTCACTTCTTTTGGACCAAGACTGCAGCCGCTTCTTATGCTGAATCCTTTAACGAAGCAGCATGGGATGTCACAGATAAATTCTTTGCTGACGGAAGCGATGCTAGCCATACTCTTTCCGTAGAAGGCATAAACAATCTCTATGTTCTTTCAAGCACCGAATGGGAATACCTTCTCAATACCCGCACAAATGCATCAAGTTTGTATAAGTATGGCGTAACAGTTAATGATGGAACAAAAGACATAGCCAACTGTCTTATCATTGCACCTGACACTTACGACTTCAGCGGTGAGAACGCACTAAAATCCTCTTATACTCTCACAGAAATTAAAGAAAAGGATTTCGTCTGCCTTCCTCCTGCAGGTTGGTTCACTAGCAGCTCTAGCGGCGACATAGATGACGAAGGCTACTGCTGGTCTTCTACGCCTTATGCGGAACTAGCGTCCCGCGCACATTCCTTGCGCTTCTACTCGAACGGCCAGATTGTGAAACATTATGGCCGCATCAATGGTTTCTCTCTGCGTCTTGTGCAGGCTGAGGAGTAAATAAATTCTACCACCACCGGTACCGCTAAGCGCACTGGCGACATCGACGTAACCTGGATACAGCTCTGGGAAGATGGTCCTCTGTTCGCTGAGTATAACGTAGGTGTAACAGATGGTAAGGCAGAGAGCTTCGGTGGTTATTACTGCTGGGGTAAGAGCATAGACAAGGATTCAAGCGGTGCATACAAGAGCGGTACTGATCCTCTCACCGGCACTGACGATACTGCTACCAACCTCTGGGGCAGCAACTGGCGTATGCCAACTAAGGCAGAACTAGATGCACTTCTTGCCAACTGCGATGCAGCATGGACAACAGTCAATGGCATTAAAGGCAGAAAATTAACAGGCAAGGGTGATTACGCTTCTAACAGCATTTTCCTTCCTGCTGCCGGCTACAACAACAACGAAATTAAAGAAGTCGTCCAACAGAACGTCTACGGCGACTACTGGCCTTCTACGCCTTTCGCCGACACCACCGCGCACAACCTGCGCTTCGGTTCTGGCGGCTATGACACGTACGCCAACAACCGCCGCGAAGGCCACTCTGTCCGCGCGGTGCTGGCTGAGTAACCTGCTTTAGCCTGATGAGCAAAGACGAATAAATTGACAATTGACAACAAATCTCAAATACTCTATGATAAACCGTTGCTTTCCTCCGAGGGCAGCGGTTTTTCTTTATCCCCATATTCTTTTCAACCACTACAGCAGCAAGATAGAAAATGGTAGTAACGTTACATTTTCTACCATAGCCCG
The DNA here is from genome assembly GCA_045627725.1 of Prevotella sp. Taxonomy (GTDB): domain Bacteria; phylum Bacteroidota; class Bacteroidia; order Bacteroidales; family Bacteroidaceae; genus Prevotella. The sequence continues at coordinate 3,642 of JAZQOH010000046.1, forward strand.
ACTTTTTAATGCAATGAACATCAGAGCAATGCTTGACCTCGGAAGCATGGGTAAAGTAGCTTTGTTTTGATAGGACTTTGGACAGACAACTCGAATCTCAAATACTCTTTGATAAACCGTTGCTCTCCTCCGAGGGCTGCGGTTTATCGTCAATATTCAAGCAAAACCTTTACTTTTGTTCTTATCCACCTCCATCGAAGAGTGGAGTATATTAGTGTCAAATTTTCTCTCGAAATTTGTTTAAATAAAATAAAAACCGTACCTTTGCAAATGAAATAAAATCAAAAGTTCAAACCACACTCAAACAAAAAAAGAAGCAAAAAACATATTCTTGATTATGAACGCATTAAAACATCTTTTTCTTATCACTATAGTAGTTCTCTTCTCCAGCTCATTCCTTTCAAGCTGTAGAGATGATGAAGATGAAAACAACTCTTCAAAAGCGGGGAGGACTGTTATCGTGTATATGGGCGCAGAGAATAATCTCGACTCAGAATCAAATCCTGCAAACTCTTATTGCGGAAGGGATCTGGCTGAGATGATAGACGGTGCGAAGGCGTTAGGTAAAAACACGAACTTCATCGTCTATGCTGACAGGCTCAGCAAAACGGAGAAGCCTTATATCGCAAAGATAGACGGCAATGGAATGAAGAAGGTTCGTATTTTTGATGAAGAACATTATTCATGTGACCCTGCGGTGATGAAAGATGTTATGCAATGGATTGTAAACAATTATGCAGCAGAGTCATACGGCCTTGTGATATGGGGACATGCTGATGGTTGGTTCTTGAGAAATTCCAATAACGCATACGCCAAGGAGAACCGCACGCGTGCCATTCTGCCTGACGATGGAACGGATAGTCAGAAACCGCAGAAGATGCTCAACATTACGACCTTCAGGAATGTACTCTCTACCCTGCCCCGCTTCGACTTTATTCTCTTCGACTGCTGCGGAATGCTGACAGCAGAAGTTGGCTACGAGCTAAGAAACGTCTGCGACTACATCATCGGTTCACCAGCAGAGGTGCCTGATGTCGGTGCGCCTTACGACCACATAATGAACGACCTCTTCCTTCCAAAAGATCAGGTGGGAAAGAAACTTATTGATGACTATGTTACCTATTGTCACTTCAAGGAAAATTATGGAGTGCCTCTTTCGGTTGTCAAAACAAGCAACATGGAAGAGTTTGCGAAAGCAACAATGACGGCGCTTGGTAAATTCAAAAATGACTTCACTTATCCTAAGGAACCTATTGTAAACCAATGTATTTATTATTACAACGATGCATGTTCAAGCTATCGCCCTGCAATGTATGACATAAGGGATTTAATGCTCCGCAACCTCACCACCGAGGACTTCAATACATGGGATAAAATGTTTCAAAATACAGTTCTATATTCCGTTCATCCAAAGAAATACTGGTACACGGAATATGACATCAACTTCGATAGTTTTGTCATGGCTGATGAGAATTTCGGAGGTATGTCAATTTATGTTCCTCGCGGCTGCTATACCAACATGAACATGAACCAAGCCATTATGAACATGGAATGGACAAAGATTGTTGACTGGAGCAGATGGGGATGGAATAGATAGTATTTTAATCGAATTGCCGATTTTAACTATCTTCTTCCGCCACGATTGCCACCACCGCCATTGCCACCACGGTTGCCGCCACCACCATTTCCTCCGCGGTTGCCACCGCCTCCGAAGTTTCCTCCGAAACCGCCGCCTTCGCCACCTCGACGACCTATACGACCATTCTTTCCTCCAAAGTTGCGAATCTGATAAACCACATGGAGCATGGCATAGCTGTTGATGGCAAAACGGTCTGTATCGCTTCGTCTGTTGGCGCTAATCTGGCGAGAGAAAGTATTCTGCTGATGAAGGATATCATATAGCTGAAGAGTGACCACAAGACGCTTTCTCGACATCAGCGACTGGCTTATCTGCGCATTCCATATCATCTCAGTAGTATTGTATGCAGCATCGCTGAAACCACGACGCATACTCTGATTCAAGCTTGTATCGATAATTGTTCCCCAAGGCAGCGTGATATTGAACGAGCAACCATAGGAATACTGCCATGTATCCCTATTTCCAGAAGTCTGGAGCACGTTGCGCGAACTGGTATAGTTCACTCTTCCATTCAACTCTACCTCAAGCCATTTGTTGCGATATGAACCAGAAAAGCGTTCACTTGCCGTAGTTGACGTGGTTGTATTCTTCTCCGAATCACTTTTGCGGTTCAGGGTAATGTAACTGACATGATTACTGTAGTTTACGGATGCCGTATTAGACACATTCCAGTTTGCCTCCTTATCGAGCGCCGAGGTAAAAGTCATATCACCACGCATACTCCAGTTGCCATTGATATTCTCCGGCTGAGTAACTCTACCACCCGTCTCGTCATCGTATGTCACCTTGTTTGAGATGCTATTGCTCGTAGTAGAGAAATTAAGGTTTGCAGCCCACGACTGCTTACGAGCCATGATGTAATTGTTATATTTCAACTGCAGGGTGTTGGTGAATGCAGGTTTCAGCGCAGAGTTACCCTTTGAGATATTCAAAGGATTTGAATCATCCGTAATCTCCAACAGCTGAGAGATGCTTGGATGCTGTGTCTGTCCGTGATAGTCGATGTTGAGCGTATGCTGACGCGAGAAACGATAGCGGAATGTCATCGTCGGCGTAATAGTCGTTGTATGACGGATGGTATCTACAAACACACCACGGAAATCCTGTTTATAATGAGACGACTGAGGCATCCAGCGAGCACCAACACTAAGATTAAACTTAGTGCGAACGATACGCAGCGAGAGATTCACATCATGGATGAAGTTGCTGTATTCAGAATATCGCGACAGAGAATCATTAAGGAATTTCTGATATCCTCCAGGCACGGTGGCGAGATAATCCTCCCATACACGATATCCAGGAGCAACGCCCTGACCAAACCTGTCACCCATCTTAGAGAAATCATAGGTCTTACGGTCAGAAGAGTTGTTACGATACTGGAAACGATAGCTTGCCTGCAGGAATGTGTTCTTTATTATCGGCTCGGAATAAGTGAGCTGAACGGAATATCCACGAGTGCTGGAAGGCGTGTCGTTATATCTATTAGTATAATATGTGGAGTCATTACCCTCCTTGTTCTTCACCTTATAAAGATGAACGAGATTATTGGTAATGCCATTACCTTCAGAATCATTATATGAGCCTTCTGCGCGGAAAGTAATATTCCTTCCGTCGCTACCCAGTTTACGATTTATCTGAAGAGAAGTGCCCACATTGCGTGAGCGCGAATAAGAGAACGACTGATTCTTTCGTGAATTCACTCTGATAGTATCATTCTCACCATAATCGGCATCCTCATCGAGAGGGTCTTCAACAAAGAGGAAAGGGTCCTTATTGAAGGAAGCATTGCGGGAAGAAGAGATACCATCACGCGTGGATATTCCTGCAGAAGGACGCAGCTGGATATTCCAGTCGGCTGTAGGTTTCCATTCTATTCGGAAATCGGTATTCCAGCCATCGTTTCTATTCAACGACTGCGAGAGGCTATTGCTGAAAGCACCTACCCTACTCACGAAGCTCTCAGAACTCTGTTTTGTCGTCTGCTCGGAATCGGAATGTGACCATTTCACGTTTCCGTCCATCTGAAGAATCTTGCGATTGTCATAGTTGAGGTTAAGACCGACGTCCTTATTTGCAGTAAGGCCACCGCCGCCTCCACCGCCAGCTCCACGACCGCCACCGCGACCAGGAGTGCTACGTCCGTTTACGTTGCCGGCATTTGCCACGAGGGACAGTTTCATCTTATCCGTGAAGTCGTTGGCATTGAGGCGCTCTGCATAGCGATTGTGAGTGCCGATAGAACCATCTGCATTTATATTATAGCCATGATTCATTCCTTTCTTGATACGCACATCAATGACAGCCTTTTCCTCACCATCCTCAATGCCTGTAACCTTTGCCATGTCCGACTTCTCGTCGTAATGCTTAAGTTTATCGATGATGGCTGTAGGAATGTTCTTCAACGCAGTATTCATATCGCCAACGAAGAATTCCTTTCCATCCAAGAGAATCTTCTTCACCTCGCGTCCGTTGATGGTTATCTTTCCATCATCTGAGAGTTCTGCGCCAGGGAGTCGCTCTATGAGTTCCTCAAGTACGGAACCTTCAGGCAAACGATAGGCATCGGCATTATAGATAAGCGTATCCTCAACCATCTGTACCTTTGGCAGATTGCCCGTCACTTCAAGGTTTTCGAGAAGCTGAGCATCCTGTTCTAATTTCGTTATTGGCACGACAGTATTCTTGCTTGAGACATGGACGTCTTTCGTCTGAGTGGAGAATCCAAGAAAAGAAACTCGCAGTATATAATCACCTTTCTTTTCGGCATAGAGAAGATACTCTCCATTATCATTTGTCAACACATTCTTTATCACGGCGCTATCCTTGGCAAGAAGAGATACGGTAGCTCTCTGAACCGGAGCGTATTCCTCAAGGTCTATCACCTGTCCAGAGATTTTATAGTTTTGTGACACAGCTGTCTGCGCCGTAAAGATAAGGGAAAGAAATATAATAATTCTGTATATCTGGTTCATATAGTATTGTGTATCTATGAACTTTTGACGATATTTGAATTATTAGGTTTAACAAAAAGGGATAAGGATTAACAAAAAGCGATATGGTTTGATAAAAAGCAAAGAGTGAAGAGATATCACCCTTCACTCTTTCTAAAGCCATGTGGCAAGAATATGCGCAAACCATCCTCGGAACTTATCGCCACACGAGCGCCATTTATTCCATGATTCCTGAGTAAGATAGAACGATTCCTTCTTGTCTTCATCAAATAGTCGCGAAAGCTCTGCCGTAGTATTCTTGTCGATGATAATGGCATTCTCCTCATAATCCCATCTAAGGGAACGGGCATCGAGGTTCGTACTTCCTACGGTGCAGAACCTGCCATCCACCATAATTATCTTCGTATGATGGAAACCAGGAGTGTAAATCCATACGTCGGCACCTCGCTTCATGAGCCAATGAAGATTATAGAAGGCGCAATCAGGGGTGAGAGGAATGTCGCTGTTCTTTGCCAGCATTATCTCTATCTTCACTCCACGCTTGAGGGCACGCTTGAGTGCTTTCTTCAGCGAACTGGTAAGCGTGAAATATGGATTGAGGAGTTTTATGCTGTCCTGAGCAAGATTGATGGCATTCTGATAGAATCGGCGAACAACCTTTGGAGATGTATGCGGTTCGCGATTTGCTATGCCCACCATCTTATGACCTGCTGTGGCTGTGGTGTCTTGTTTGAGTTCATGAAAGTAATTATCAAACGAAGAACTGCGGAAATACTGACTGCCAGAGATTTCCTCGCCAGTAACGCGCTTCCACATTCGCAGGAAAATCTTCTGGAGAGTGTTTACCTCTTCCCCTTCTATGCGGCAATGCATATCATGCCATGAACCGACCTGCTCGGTGCCGTGGATGTAATAATCTGCCACGTTCATACCTCCCGTATAGGCTATCTCTCCATCTATGACAACAATCTTTCTATGGTCGCGATGGAAGACGTGGTTGATATAAGGGAAACTCAGCTGGTCGAAGATATAAAGCTGAATGCCTCGGGAGCGCTGGTAGGCAACATGCTCATCACGCAAAGGCTGATTGTTCGACTCATTGCCGAAGGCATCATACAAAGCCCTCACCTCTACGCCTTCACGAGCTTTCTCTGCAAGAAGGTCAAAGAGGGCGTTGGCTATGGAGTCATTGCGGAAATTGAAGTATTCGAGGTGTACGCTCTTCTTTGCCTGACGAATGGCACAGAACATATCCTTGAACTTCTCTGTTCCTGAGGTCAGAAGTGCTATGCTATTGTTATGAGAGAAAGTTACGCCTTCTTTTCTCATTGCATCTACGAGAAGGGAATCAGACGTCTGCGCCTTTGCCGATGCGCTTATTATCAGTAGTATGAATATATAAAAGTGTTTCAACTGTCCGTTATATATAAAATTCTTTAACTTCATTACATACTTCAAAACTCCTCCCCCCGGGGAGGTTGGGAGGGGGCTTCTTATTTCATATGAACATCCGTCTGTGGGAATGGAATCTCAATATTGTTGTCATTGAGAGTGTTATAGACGCATTCGAGAATAGTGCCATCATCGGCAAACTGCGTATATACACTAACCCAGACGATGACTTTGAGGACAAGGGCGGAATCGCCAAGTTCCTTCAAGACGATGTTCACGCCCTTTTCCTTGTTGATGCAATCGAGCTGCGAGAGAGCCTCGATGAGCACCTTCTTACATTTTGCCACATTTGTGCCATAAGCCACACCAACATCGAGGATATGGCACTCCCAACCATGATTACGAGTGAGATTCTTATAGTTCTTTGTAAAGAGCTGGGAATTGGTGAAAGCAATAACAGAACCATCCACGGCAGTAATCATAGTGCTGGTATAGGAAATACTCGTTACAGTACCTCTCACGCCATCGCAGACGATAAGGTCGCCAATCTTTATACGTCCCGTCATCAGCGAGATGCCATAATAGATGTTTTCCAGAAGGTCCTTCGATGCGAAGCCGATACCTGTAGAAAGACCTCCAGAGATGATGATGAGCCATTGGTTGCTGACATTGAAGACGGCAAGGCTGGCAAGGAACCAGATGCCATAGATGAGAATCTGGAGAACATTCTTCACCATCATTATGCGGGAAGGTGCTGACTCAGGATCTATCTTCTCAAAATAGAGTGCTATCAGCGCCTGTACCGTCTGGTTGACGTAATGGAATACAAACCACATTATCACCACGAGGGCAATACCGAAGATGCTTGCGGAGAAGTTCTCGGAATTGATGAACGGCGTGGTGAAGAGTTCCCTGGTAAGGTCGCTCAGATTGAATACATCTGCTGCCCAATAGAGGCTTATGACGATAGACATCACGGCGCTGGCTGGGAGAATGACCCAATAGAAGAGGCGGAGATGCCACGTCTTGGTGATTGGGAGCTCCTCCTGATGCGTATGCTTGCCGTATTCCTTAAACCAGTCACGGATACATGTGATAGTAAGAATGCAGGTCAGCTGCATTATCCACCAGATGAGTATCTGCACGGAAAGAAGCGTATAGCCGATAACGGAGCATACGAGAGACGCTACGAATACGAGCTGAGAGATATAGGCGAAGAAGACGTCGCTCTTGTCTATATTCTTGTTATGGCGCCTGATGACACTCCATTGCCATAGGGTGCAGAAGAGAAGGATTGGAGGGAAGATAAGATTGACAAGGTCATTAGGTATCAGGATGATACGAAAACTGATAACGATGAATCCATTGACGATAAGTGGAGCATAGATGCGGAAAGTGCTGCTCACCTGACTTGCAGAAACACGTATCAGCAACGAGATGAGAATGACGCTGAATAGCCAAGCGTACTCCACAAGGAGATGGGACGCCATGACGATGAAATTCTGACTGGAGAGAAGGTGTACGACCTCGAGGATGATGGCAAAGGTTACGACCGTAGAGGTCATTATGATACATTTTCTCTTTGAAAGGAACCAATCGGATATCGTTTGGAACTTGCCCTTTTTTATGAGCCTTGTTATCAACCAGCGAACAATCAGCTGATTGAGCAGAATGGCTATTACACCATAGACGAAGATAACGAAGAAAAGTCCTATGATGAACCTTGAATCCCATTGCGACTTTACCTTTCTGTTGAATGAATATTTATCTCCTATGGTGGTTCTTGTCTGGGTCAGATGATAGCCAAGGCGCGAGAGGATGGTTGGATAACTGTCTCCTCCATTGACAAATATGCTGTTCTGGATGTCATCATAACGCTTGTTGGCATAGTCGTTGAGATTCTTCAGTCGATTCTCAGTCATCTGATAGTAATAGATGTATTCGGATAACTGCTGTTGTGTTTCCACAAGCATTCGCCTTGTGTTAACGGCAAGCGACAGACAAACGCTTCTGTCTATCTTGCTTCTCTCATCGAGCATCTGGATTGGCATGGAGCGAAGACTTGAGATAAGGCTATCATAGCGCGCCACCTCATTGTCTGCACGACTGACAAAAGCCTTGAACGGGATGAGATGCTTCTCAAACTCTCGATACTGCTCAGTAGCCTCATGGCAGGCGTAGGTAAGATCAAAAACGTAACCATCCTTCTGAGAATAGAGCATGAGAGCATTCTGGTTACTCTTCTGCATCGCCGTTATGAGGGTTGAGAACACTCTGTTGGAATAGCTGTTATTCTGACGGAGGGAGTATTCGTCATGATATTTCGTGAGTTCCTGACGAAGAATGCTCAAGGTATGCGAAAGGCTGTCTTCCTTCAGTACGGCATGGGAAGGAAGAAGAACGAACACAATAAGAGTTATGGCTAATATTAGTCTTTTGCTCATAATGAAAGAAATAAATTGCAATTTGGATGCAAATTTACAAAAAAAGTGACTCAACAAGGCATAATTTCTATGAAAATGTATGAAAAACTATCAAATATATCAGTTAAATCAAAGGTTTTTATTACTTTTGCTCAATAAAACATAATTCATTTACAATGTTAGTTTTTTATCATCACTAAACTATATGATTCTTACAGCAGACAGCGGAAGTACCAAGACAGATTGGAAACTCACCATAGATGAGGGCAAGGAAATATTATTTTCTACTCAGGGCATCAATCCCTTTCACATGAGCGAAAGCACGGTCAAGGGTATCATAGATGACGAACTTCTCCCTCAAATAGAGAAAGACACCGAGATAAGCGCCATAAAGGAAATTTATTTCTTTGGAGCTGGATGCACTCCTGCTAAGATTCCTGTCATGGAGATGATTTTGCGTTCTTCATTTCCTAATGCCGACAAGGTAGAAGTGGCAAGTGACCTGCTTGGTGCTGCAAAGGCTTTATGTGGAGATGATGAAGGTATTGCCTGCATCCTTGGAACTGGAGCTAATTCCTGCTACTACGATGGCAAGACGATTGTGGAGAATGTTTCTCCTATGGGTTTTATCCTTGGTGATGAAGGCAGCGGTGCCGTGATAGGCAGAACGTTCATCAACGAGCTGTATAAAGGCTTGCATAGCGATTTCATCCCTGCGTTTGAGAAAGAGACGGGATTATGCCAGGCAGACATCATACAGAAGGTTTATCGCGAGCCACTTCCAAACCGTTTCCTTGCCTCGCTCTCCGTATTCATAAACACCCATAAGGACGAACAGCCTTGGATAAAGGATATGATTGTCGATTGTTTCCGCAACTTCTTCAGAAAGAACATTGCGCATTATAACCGTAGGGATCTATCCGTGAACTTCGTGGGTAGTATCGCTTTCCATTATTCTGAGCAGCTAAAAGAATCTGCCAACCTTGAGGGTTTCAGGATTGGCAGGATATTGAAGAGCCCTTTGAGCGCTTTGCAGGCCTTGTAGAAAAGAGACATGTTGTGCCCGAGCGTTACAGTTACAGTTGTTACAATTAAAATAAATGCGTTACACCCCCTCCTTATATATATATAACTAATTAATATATAGATAGTTATATAAGAAAAGGAGAAATAAAACACATCAAAAAAAATAACTGTAACAACTGTAACTGTAACGAATAGCTAAGGCTTACTTCTCTCTAAAAGGCAGATTTTCAAGAAGATACATCATTTCAAGAATCAATATTCCTAAGTCGGAAAAACGCAGAATGCCTCAAATTACGTCTCATATAAGTATCAAAAGAACGAATGAAGTGCTTGTTTTGATACTTTTCCATATACGAGGCGCAAAATAAAGCTTAGTTTCTCGATGTCTAAAGCTTAGCTTCTCGTCACGAGTTTCTATGCTTTAGGAGGGCTAACTCTATGCTTTTTGACTTTCTACCATCAATTTTGACTTTCTATCATCCAAAAAAAGACCACCATGACTATAAAATCATGATGGTCTTTTTATATAAACTTTACCATTCTTCCATCTCCTCCCCCTTAGGGTGGAGGCTGGGAGGGGGCTTTACTTAGCGTAAGCAACGGAGCGTGTCTCACGTATCACGGTGATCTTCACCTGACCAGGATAGGTCATCTCCGTCTGAATCTTTGTTGCAATCTCGCCAGACAATGCCTCTGTCTCTGCGTCGGTCATCTTATCAGCACCAACGATAACACGGAGCTCGCGACCTGCCTGAATAGCGTAAGTCTTTGTTACTCCTGGATAAGACATTGCTATTGCCTCGAGATCGTTGAGGCGCTTGATGTATGCCTCTACGATTTCACGACGAGCACCTGGACGGGCACCAGAGATAGCATCACATACCTGAACGATAGGAGCAAGCATCGTGTTCATCTCCATTTCATCGTGGTGAGCGCCAATAGCATTGCAGATGTCTGGCTTTTCCTTATATTTCTCTGCAATCTTTGCGCCATAGAGTGCGTGTGGGAGTTCGCTCTCCTCATCAGGCACCTTACCGATATCATGCAGAAGACCTGCACGCTTTGCCTTCTTTGGATTCAAGCCAAGTTCGCTTGCCATGACAGCACAGAGGTTTGCTGTCTCACGGGCATGCTGGAGAAGGTTCTGACCGTATGATGAACGGTATTTCATCTTACCTACGATACGGACAAGTTCTGGATGAAGACCGTGAATACCAAGGTCGATAGTTGTTCGCTTACCTGTCTCGATGATTTCGTTGTCAAGCTGCTTCTTTACCTTCGCTACCACCTCTTCAATACGAGCTGGGTGGATACGTCCGTCAGCAACGAGCTGATGAAGTGCAAGGCGACAAACCTCACGACGGATAGGATCGAAGGCAGAGATAACGATTGCCTCAGGAGTGTCATCAACAACGATTTCAACGCCGCATGCAGCTTCGAGAGCGCGGATATTGCGACCTTCTCTACCGATGATACGACCTTTTACTTCATCGTTGTCAATATGGAAAACGCTGACAGAGTTCTCTACGGCTGTTTCTGTTGCAACACGCTGGATTGTCTGGATAACAATCTTCTTTGCCTGCTGGTTAGCATTCAGCTTTGCCTCGTCCATTATCTCATTGATGTAGGAAGCTGCATTAGTGCGCGCTTCATCCTTGAGGCTCTCAACGAGACGATTACGAGCTTCATCAGCAGAAAGACCTGAAAGTTCCTCAAGCTTCTCGCGCTCCTGGAGCTGCATCTTTTCAAGTTCCTCTTCCTTGACAGTAAGAAGGCGCTTCTCATTGTCGAGACGCTGCTGCTGACCGTCTAATTCCTGACGACGACGTCCAAGCTCTTCCTGACGCTGATTGAGGCTAATCTCGCGCTGCTTCAGGCGATTCTCGCTCTGCTGGATTTTCTGGTTGCGCTGCTGCACTTCCTTCTCCAGTTCGCTCTTCTTGTTAATGAACTTTTCCTTTACTTCGAGAAGTTTCTTCTCCTTAAGTACATTGGCTTCCTTTTCGGCAGCCTCTATCATCTCATTATATTTTCCTTTCAGAACATATCGGAAAATCAAAAAGCCTATCAAACCACCGATGATAAAGGCGGTTGCGGCAATTATTGCTAAAACCATTATTAATTATTTAAGATTAAAAATATTCTCATTTTTCGTTGTTAACTGCAAATTGTTAACTGTTAACTGTCAACTGTTAACTTACAGAACGTCTTCTATCTCAGAAGTCAACTTTTCGAGAATATCATTATAAGGATCAACATCGTTACGCTTCGCCTCCTGAACGTAACGTAAGGCAATATCTATCATAGCATAATACATGACTTCCTTGTCTGGCTTGCGTCCTTTCCAGACGCCATAATAAGCATTAGCCCTCTCATTGATGAGAGAAGCTGCCTCACGATAATATTCTTCCTGATCAGCAGGAACAGACATAGGAATATCCATATCATAGATATGCATGGTTATCCTTTGCTTTTTCTCTTGATTAACTTCCGCCATAGTAAAGATGTTAACTGATTTGCATTATTGCATTTCGCTCAGCAACGTAATACATTGGTTGACTTCTCTTATCAGGCCAGCCACACGAGCTTTTGACTTTGCGATGTCCTCATCGGAAACTTCAATCATCTTGGTGAGCTTAAGGGTTTCATACTCCTTCTGCTGACGGGTTATGATTTTCTCCAACTCGTCAATCTTCTTTTCACGCTCATCAAGTTTCTCAAGTAATTCCCCATTCTCTTTCCTGACATTCTGAAATGCCATTATGAGTTGGCGAACTCGAGTGCTGAAGTAGTTTATTTTTGCATCGCTACCTGACATAAGACTTTATATTTTTGCGTACAAAGTTAATGAAATACATTTATTTGAACAAATATTTTCATTCTTTTCTTTAATTCATTAACACAAAATGCTGAATATTTTAACAATTAAGCAAGCATAATATGGTTAAAATGATGCAATCTATTAACTTTTTACGCTGTTTTCATCGCTATTTCTCTTCTGCTGCAGGGCTTTCCTTCTTAGCAAGCATCACAACCTGATATACATAATCTGTAATCCAAGACTGAGAGAATCCAAGACGCTGATTATATTTTCTTACAGAGACAACGGTTTTCAAGACTCCTGCATCAGTATAGTCATTCTTGTTAAATACGTCATTTACAGTCTTTTCCGTTGCTGTACGAATCAATTTCTTGAAGATAGAAGGAATACGCAACTTGAACTTCATAAGATTGCCCATAAGCATCATGATATCCTGGCTGAAGCCCTGGAATTGAAGAAGGTATGGCTGAACGTCCTGAAGTTTGCGACAATTCTTACTAATACTCTTGTCTATCTCCTTGAAAAACTCATCATTGTGACCGTACAGTTCCTTCATCATCTTACGACAACGGGTCTTTTCTCCTACGCCAAGCTTGTTATGTTCCGTAGGCACCTTGAAGGTTGTCTTGAATATTCTCAAATCAGGAAGCATTGAAATATTTGTAATTCCTACCTGAGCCGCAATTGATGCTTGGAAATATACTCGAATCAGCGACATGTAATCCTGCATACCACCAACCTTCGAGTCTTCGGTCTTCTTTCCAAAAATTTTAGATAATATACTCATTTTACTTTAAAATTGATTAAAATCGACCACAAAGGTAATTCAAATTATTGAAAATACCAATAAATATCAAGTTTTTGTGCTTTTTTTTTATACACATTATAATATTTGAAAAATTTATAGTAACTTTGCATGGAAATTTTAAACTGGTATAAACACTATACCTTATTTCATCAACAACCAAAGAGAACACTACAATGACCGAGAATAGAGGAATTGGACTTATAGGATGGGTAATAACCATTTTTGACATCATAGCGGCTTGTTGCCTCATGGCATTGTTTATACAGATATACCCAAACAATGCTCCTCGCGCAATCATTCATGGCACTAAGTCTGCCATGGTCATAATATCTATAGCAATCATCATAACCACTTTCATCATTCCTTCCGTAATCCACAAGAGAAAGATGAAGCTTGGTGATGTGTTCAAAAGAAACCTTATGGCGGTATTTATGGAGGTTTTCATTTTCTCCACAATATGCCGACTAATGACATCAAGTGGCAATTATATCATATTTGGTGTTGAATATGGAGTATTGCTCTTCACTTTGACTTTATTGATGCGTTTTTGCCAAAGAAGAATATTGAAGATGCTTCGTTCTTCCGGTCGAAATTCCATGAGCGTGCTCTTCATCGGAAGCGACCCTGCAAATCTCTTAACTTTCAATGAACTTATCGCAGATCCTTCCACCGGTTATCGTGTTTTAGGATATTATAGCGATGACGAGATTGCAGACGCTCCTGAAAGCCTCAAGAAACTAGGTTCAAAGGATGACTTCATTAAATATATGAAGACAGCAGAGAATCCACGTGGTTCTATCGACGAAATCTATTGCAGTTTATCACATAGCGAATCAGACTTCATACAGGAAGTGATGAAATTCTGTGACAATAACGTCATCCATTTCTTCTATGTTCCAAGAATTTTCGGAAACATGCAGTTATCTCTACGTCCTGAGGTTTTCGGAAATATGGTAATATACACCAACCACCACGAACCTCTGAAGTATCTTAACAACCGCATACTTAAAAGATCTTTCGATATATTATTCAGTTCTGTCGTATTGTTATTAATGCTGCCATTCCTTCCTATCATAGCATTGATAATAAAATTGCAGAGCCCAGGTCCGCTGATTTTCAAGCAAGGACGTACGGGATTGAATGGTAAGACATTCACATGTTACAAGTTCCGTTCCATGCATGTAAACAAGGATGCAGATACAGTTCAGGCAACAAAGAATGACCCACGAAAGTTCGCTTTCGGTAATTTCATGAGAAAGACAAACATTGACGAGTTCCCTCAGTTCTTCAATGTACTGAAAGGTGATATGAGTATCGTAGGTCCTCGTCCTCACATGATCTACCACACAGAAAAGTATTCTCAGCTTATCAGTAAATACATGGTGAGACATTTCTCGAAACCTGGTATTACTGGATATGCCCAAGTAACAGGCTTCCGTGGCGAAACCGAACAATTGTGGCAGATGGAAGGCAGAATCAAGAAAGACATCTGGTATATTGAAAATTGGTCATTATGGCTTGACATAAAGATTATATTTATCACAGCATGGTCAATCATCCATCCAGATAAGTCAGCATATTAATACAATTTCTGCTTACTCGCAAACACGATTTTTCATAAAAAAGACAAATAAAAAACTATAAATAAAATGGAAGAACTACAAGACGTTGAAAAGACCCTTCTTATTCAAGAGGAAGAAGATGCGAATACCATCTTTAACCTTCAGTTTATTTACTCTTCAATAATAATTAACTGGATGTGGTTTGTCCTATCAATTATTATATGTTTGGGTATTGCTGCTATCCACCTTCGTTATACGACACCTATCTATCAGGCATCTGCTAAGATTCTTGTCAATAGCGAAGGAAGTAAAAGTGGATCTATAAGAGGAGCTGTAAATCTTGGTATTATCAAAAGTTTCTCCGACTTTGATAATGAAATGGAAATATTAAAGTCGAGGTCAATTGCTACAGAATGTGTAACTGACCTGAAACTTTATGTTAATTACAAACTAGAAGGAAAAGTGAAGGATCGTCTAATGTACAAAGTTCAACCTATTACAGTAGATATGGACGCGGCGCATCTCAACACACTTACTTCTACTGTAACCACAGAAATCGAACGTGTAAAAAACACATACAACATTAGTGTGAAGTTCAACTATGGTGGCAAAGAACTTGAAACACGTAAGGAAAAGACGACTTTACCTGTTGTAATTCGCACCAAGGTTGGTGTTGTCACTTTAGTTGCCAATGGTCAGTACATAGGCAATCTTCGTGATGGAGATAAGATGTTTGCATACATTTCAAATCCAAACTCAACGGGCGCAAGCTATGCAGGAAGACTGAAAGCAAGTTCATATTCTAACTCTACATCTATCATAGCTCTTACCATAACAGATGAAAGTTCGCAGCGTGCAATAGATTATCTGCGTCAGGTGTCTATTGTCTATAATAGACAAGCAAATGAAGACAAAAACGCTCTTGCTGCTCGCACTGAGGAATTCATCAACACACGTATAGCCAAGATCGACACAGAACTTGGAAGTACAGAAAGTGCTATCGAAAACTATAAGCGCAGCAACGGAATGATTAGTGCTGGCAGCTATGCTAGTAATGCGATGTCAAAGACAAACAGTTACGAGGAACAGCTTGCACAATCAGAGACACAAATCGTCCTTATGAATAGCATTAATGAGGATATCAACAGACCTGGTAGTGAATACCAACCTCTTCCATCCAACATAGGTCTTGCTGATGGTACGGCTTCGAGTCTTATTAATGAATATAATAGAATTGTTCTCGAGCGAAACCGCCTTCTTCGTACTGCTTCTGAAATGTCTCCTGCTGTTCAAGCTTTGACAGTTCAGCTTGATGATTTGATGTCAAGCATCAAGAATGCCTTGAATCAGGCACGTCGTAATCTTGACATTTCGCGTAGAGCAATGTCTGAACGTTATGCTAAGTTTACCGGACAGGTTGCTCATTCTCCTGAACAGGAGCGAGTTCTCAATCAGATTGGTCGTCAGCAAGAGGTAAAGTCTGGACTTTATCTTATGCTTCTTCAGAAGCGTGAAGAGAACTCTATCTCTATTGCATCAACAGCAGATAAGGGTAAATTAATGGACGAGCCTCTTCCAAACGGACAGGTTGCACCAAACAGCAATCAAATCATATTATATGGTCTTCTTGCAGGATTGCTTATTCCTATCATTATTATTATACTCGCAGAACTTCTTCGTTATCGTATTGAAGGTCACGAAGACGTGGCTCGCATCACTCGTCTTCCTATCATTGCAGACGTAGCCGTTGCAAGCGACACAGCAAAGGAACGCGCAGATATTGTTGTACACGAGAACAAGAATAACCAAATGGAGGAAATATTCCGTTCTATGCGTACAAACATTCAATTCATGTTGAAAGAACATCAGAAGGTAATGTTGTTTACTTCCACAACTTCCGGTGAGGGAAAAACTTTCATAGCCGCAAACCTTGCTGTAAGTTTTGCTTTACTTGAAAAGAAAGTACTCTTGGTTGGTCTTGACATACGTCGTCCACGTTTGAGTCAACTTTTCGAACTTCATGATAGAAAACATGGTATTACCAATCTGCTCGTTTATGATGATCCATCATTCGAAATGATAAAAGAACAGATTGTACCATCTGGTATCAATGACAATCTTGACATACTGATGGCAGGTCCAATCCCTCCAAACCCTGCAGAGATTGTATCACGTGCTTCTCTTGATAATATCTTCAATACTCTTCGTGAGAAGTATGACTACATACTCGTTGATACAGCTCCAATTGGTTTGGTAACAGATACATTCACTATCGCTCGTATAGCAGATGCAACTGTATATATCGCCCGTGCCGACTATACTCCAAAGAATAGTCTTCTTATGCTTAACAAACTTGCGGCAGAGGAAAAACTTCCAAATGTCAGCATTGTTATCAACGGTATTGATATGACCAAGAGAAAGTATGGCTACGCATACGGATACGGTAAGTATGGCGGATATGGTAAGTATGGCCGCTATTCACGTTATGGTTATGGATATGGTAAATATTCTAACTACGGACGCTATGGTCGTTATGGCTATGGAGCGTATGGTGCTGGTTATGGCAGTTACTCTAATAGCCATTACGGAAATCCAGATGACGATTCGATAAAGAAGTAATTGAATATAATTGACAAGGCGGAATAGAATTTCTGCCTTGTCAATGGTTTATTTACACATTAATTATATTTATATAAAGAAACAAGAAACATGACAATAGCAGTAGATTTCGACGGAACAATAGTAACCCATAAATATCCAGAAATTGGAGAAGAGTTACCATTTGCAACAGAAACCCTCAAAATGCTCATTGAAGACAGGCACAAGCTGATTCTCTGGACAGTACGCGAAGGAGAATTACTTCAGCAAGCCGTTGACTGGTGTAAGGAGAGAGGCGTAAACTTCTTCGCAATAAACAAGGATTATCCAGAAGAAACCATAGAGAATAACAATCACTTCTCACGCAAGCTTAAGGTTGATATGTGGATAGATGATCGCAATGTTGGTGGTCTTCCTGATTGGGGTACTATCTACAAAATGATATCAGAACGCAAGACTTGGGAAGAAGTTATGGTTACTTCAAACACAATTGATGATTATCCGAGTGAGAAGCCAAAGAAGAAGTGGTGGCAATTCTAAAATATTAGAATTGTAATGCTGAATGTGTATTTAGTTCTTATTACTATAAAATGATAAAGGATTCTGCAATAATAGTAAGTGGTGGTATGGATTCCATCACCCTACTCTACGAATACAAGGATTCCATTGCCGTTGGTATTTCCTTTGACTATGGTTCAAACCATAATGCAAAGGAGATTCCATACGCTGAAATGCATTGCAAACGCCTTGGCATAGAACATATTGTCATCCCTTTGTCATTTATGGGAAAATACTTCAAGTCAAGCCTTCTTGAAGGTGCAGACGCAATTCCTGAAGGACACTATGAAGATGAAAACATGAAGTCAACGGTTGTTCCTTTCCGTAATGGCATTATGCTCTCTATTGCTGCTGGCCTTGCAGAAAGTCGCGGTTTGACGAAAGTCTTGATTGCAAATCACGGAGGGGATCACGCCATTTATCCTGATTGCAGATCAGAGTTTATTGCAGCTATAAATGAAGCCACCAAAGCAGGAACTTACATCGATGTTGAAGTTGTTGCTCCATATACAAACATCACAAAATCAGAAATAGCGACTAAGGGCAAGACTTTAGGCATCGATTATTCAGAAACATGGTCGTGCTATAAAGGAAGCGAAATCCATTGTGGCAAATGTGGCACTTGCGTAGAACGCAAGGAAGCATTAAGAGACGCTGGTATTATTGACAATACCGAATATGAAAATTAAGGTCGTGATAACATTATTATAATAAAACGACTTTAATATTACAATAAAAAGACCTTATTGACAATAACATTAATCACCCTTAATTTTACTACTTATCCCACTTGTTCCTGTGCCTTGCAGGAACAGGTGAGGCATTAACCGACGAAGAATATTTTCCTCGCGTAGCATTACGATACTGATTCCAACGATCTATAATCTTATCAACATAATCAGCAGTTTCAGAACCTCGCATATAACCATGCTTCACGACTGGATCCCTATAATATTTTGCGTTTTGTAAAGCAAGGACATATTCCCTAACATCACTCCAACGTTCAGGATTCTTGCCATTCTTCTTCGCCAAAGCCATAGCATCACGGATATGGAAGAATCCTCCATTGTAACTTGCAAGAGCAAAGTTTATTCGCTCTCTCCTATTCTCAATATCAGAAAACTCCTTCTGCAACTTGTTCATATACCCACAAGCTGTTCTGACATTAGCTTCAGGAGAGAAAATGTCAGACAAAGGCAATCCCAATTCCTTGGCCGTAGAAGGTATTATCTGCATAAGTCCACACGCCCCTGCCCAAGATTTCGCATTAGGATCAAAACAAGATTCCTGATAACATTGAGAAGCAATCAATGTCCAATCAAGCCCTGCAACAGGAGCATATTTACGGAACAGAGCATCATACTTAGAGATAACAGCATCTTTTCTGTTGAGCATAAATGGATAGACATGGCGAGTTACGAAACCAGTCGTCATTACCATCTTTATCTCATTCTGCACCTGAGCTATCATACTCTTCTCAAACCATGCATTCACCTTTTCCGCAAGTTCCCGACTCTCTTTCTTCACAACCCACGTAGTACCTTTCCCATCATCCATACCACAACTCAACAGTTCAGCATTACCACTTGCTTTCTTGGCATTGACTGGGTAAACCACGATATCTCCCTCACCATCCACAAGACGATTTATCATTTCCGTTGAATCATTACAAACCTCAACGCGAAGAGACACTCCAAGTTTCTGGGCAAACTTCTCACACAAGAGATAATGCAAACCCATTCCATGACCATGATAGTCATAGTATGTATCAGGACTTGAAAGAGTAAGCATTATGAGTTCGCCTGCATTCACTATATCTCCCAGGGAGAAGGAACTTGTTTGCCCTATCGAATCATTATCCTCCGCAGGCGTTCCCTCTTCATTAATCACTTGTCCCCAAGGCGTGACTTCCTTTTCCTGCTTATTATTCGAGCAGGAAACAAGGAAACAAGCAATAATAAGAGACAATCTGTAATTCATTAAAGGAAAAACGCTATAATAAGAGGAAATAAATTTTACCTGATTCTTTCTACTATCGTCTTTACACCTTTTATCTTAGCCCCAGAAGTCATATTGAGCACCTGTTTAAGCTGTTTTCTTTCTATGGCAACATAGCAATATCTGTCATAGATATCGATACGACCTATCTGCGAAGAGTTAAGGCCACCAGACTTACAAAGGAATCCAACGATGTCACCCTTGCTGATTTTATCCTTCTTGCCTTTACCAATATAGAGCGTCACCATCTTAGGCATCGATACCTTATTGCCGTTCTCAGGGATAACATATTCTTCTGGTACGGTTTCTATAAACTCCGGCAGATGCTCTTCTTCATTAAGGATAAAGAAAGTATTACCCTCAGCGTCCCATCTTGCCGTACGTCCTACACGATGAATATATTCTTCATTCCCCAAAGGAAGATGGTAATGCACGATATTTGAAATACTAGGAATGTCAAGACCTCGGGAAGCAAGATCCGTACAAACGAGAATATTGACAGAGCCATTACAGAACTGATGCAATGCCTGCTCACGCTGCCTTTGATCCAAGCCTCCATGAAAACTCTTAAGATAGAAACCTTGTTCCTTCAAATATTCCGCTGTTCGTTCTACTGCATCCCTATAATTCAAGAAAACAATAGTTTGCTCATCTCCACGGTCGGCAAGAAGTCGGGAAAGCACAGGAAGCTTGTCTTTTTCCTCACTCAATACAACATATGACTCCACCCTATCATTCACCTGCTCGTTCTTTGGAAGGAAATCAAGGCGCTTCATGCGATGAAGATTCACAAAGGATGGCATCTCTTCTATGTCTGTAGCAGAAAGGAAAATCCTTCTGACATCATCGCCAAGAAAATCCATTATCGCCTTCATCTCGCGAAGGAATCCCATCTCAAGGCATTTGTCAAATTCATCAATAACAACTACTTCCACAGAAGATGTTTCGATATTTCCTTTCTCCAGATGATCAAGAAGACGTCCTGGTGTTGCAAAGACAATATGCGGATTCACATCACGCATCCTGCGATGCTCATCCATGGCAGGACGTCCTCCATAGCAAGCCATGCTCCTTACTCCGCATCCTATGTTCTTCGTCACATCATGCGATTGCAACGCGAGCTCTCTGCTCGGTGTTATCACAAGCATCTGAACCTCAACATCATCCAAATCAATATCCTCTATCAATGGAAGAAGATATGCCAAGGTCTTTCCTGTTCCCGTAGGCGAAAGCAGGAGTATGTCATTTTCATATTCTGAAATCCTGGAATATGCTGTTTTCTGCATCTCATTGAGAGCCGAGATGCCGAGTTTCTTCAATATCTTTTCTTTCATAAGTTTATCTATCTGCCGACATTCAACCCAACAAGGTCAAATCATTTCAACTTTTGAATCTCATCAAATTCCTTCCCAAGATTGAGATTCAAGTAAACAGCATAGAGAATAGGACGCCATCGTTCTTTCTCCTCAGGCATCAAAGCCCTATAGTGCTCCATGTAAGGACGACATTTTGCATAGAGTTCATTTACTCTCTTCGCTTTTTCTCTCGCCTTAATGTCTGTCTGACGATTCATTTCTATTGCCTTGTTATAATAAGCAAGCCCTACATTATAGTTTACGTCAGCAAGGGAATCATCGATAGCTAGAATCTTGTCTCCTATAGCAATGCAGTCATCGTATTTGCCTTTGTTTAGGAATATCATCTGTCTTGCACGAAGGAAAAGCACATTCAAGCTATCTTTCTTCAACACACTATCCGTCACCTTCATCGCCTTATCAGCCAAACCATTATTGCAATAGAAATCAATAAGATGAGGGAAGAAGAACTGCGAACGAGGATATCTATCCACTCCTTGACAGAGGTATTGCTCATATTTCAACGTATCTCCATTCTGCAAATGAAGTTCGGCAAGATATTGCAAGATATTCTCCAATCGTGGTTGAAACTTCAGCGCGAGATTTTCATATTTCAACGCACTTTTCACATCTCCTTGAAGATATCCTGCAAGAAGAGAAACGTATCCCGCATGATGTATTGTCATGGAATCTGCTGGTAACCTATCTGTAGAGAACAATGGCCAATCAAATGCAGAAAGGTATGTATCCAGACATGAAACAGCTTCCTTATATTTCTGATGGTTAAGATAAAATACACCACCACCATAAAGATTATGATGATATGGCTTCAGCATTGAAGCATGGCTTTTTCTATATCTTAGTTTCACCTTACCCTCGCTATCAGGCAAGGCATCTATAGAGTCAAGATTATTCAGTTCAATAAACATACGCTGCGCGATATTAAACAACGACGCAGTATCATATTTCTGTTTCAAAAACAGTTTCTCATTCCCCTGTTCATATTGTTTTCTTATCGAATTATACAGAGCAATTCTTATACTGAGGTCACCTCTATTAAGCGAATCCTTCAGCAACTCTCTCATCTGCTTTTCAGTATTCTCAAGATTATTTCCTTTCTTTATATTCTGACGTGCCTGATCAAGCTGTTTCTTGACATTGGCTTTTCTCTCTTTCTCTCTCTTTTTGTTGTCTGTTGTGTTCTGTGTTTTCTGGGTATTCTGGTCATCCAATGCGATGCCGCACCAGCCTAATCCTATGCCGGCAAACATCATCACTATAATAAATACAATCCTTTTCATACCCACATTTTTCAATTAAAATTACGAATTACTTAGATACTTTCATATGTAAAAAACAAGCAAAATGCTTTATTTTTAGTAACTAAGTAATTCGTAATCTGTACTTATAAAATCAAGTCTTACTCACCGAGCATCTTTGAGATTGCATTTGCATTCTCTGTCTCGCCAAGAGCATTGTAGATCATACGGAGCTGATAAGGCCAGTTAGGAACTACGTTACGATCAGGATCGAGTTCCTTAACCTTCTCATAATATTTCTTTGCGTCAGTAAGAACTGCATTCACCTTAGCTGCATTCTCTGTTGTGATACGACCATTGTTGCTGAGCTGCTCGTTAAGATCGAAGCCCTTTGAACTAGCGCAAACACCGAGGTTGAACCAAACTGCTGTGAAAGAAGGGTCAATCTCTACAGTCTTCTTGAAGTTCTCAATAGCCTTATCCCAATCGCGAGCGTTCATTGCATTCTCACCCTTGATAGCGTAAGCCATCTTGTTTGTTGGGTTTGCAGCAATCTCCTCGTCGAGAAGTTTAGCAGCCATTTCCTTCTCACCGATGCGATCATAGAGAGAAGCCATCTGTGGGAAATACTTCTGAGGATTGATTTCCTTCAGCTTATTGATGAAGTTGAGAGTATCAGCATGTGTCTTACACTGCTTCTCAAGAATAGCAACATAAATGCCCTCAGAATCCTTTGCTGATGCTGTGTCTGCCATAGCAATCTCTGCATACTTCTGAGCTGTTACATAATCTTCCTTCTGAGCAAAGAGGTAAGCAACAACGCGTGAAACCTGACCTGCATTCTGATCCTTCTTGCCTGCAACTTCCTCGAAGAGAGAGCTGAAAGCAGAGTTTACATAGCAAGAATAGAGCTTGAGAGCCTGAGCGTTATTCTCAGCGCTCTGAGCCTCCTGACCACCTACAACGAGAGCGATACGCATATTCTGCAGACGATCAAGGTTCTTCTTGTGGAACTTAGGAGCCACCTTGCCCTTATCGTTTGGCTGGTTGTCGAAAGGATCACAAGCTACAGCACTCTCGATAACATCACAGATAGCATCATAGTTTACAGGATCCTTCTTACCTGTTGTCTGATTGATAGTCATCACGTCATAGGCAGCAGATGCATCCTTGTATGCAATGTCTGTGAGCATAGCATAACCCTTAGCCTTCTGCTCTGCAGAAAGGTTGCCGAGAGCACCCTTGAGAACTGTCTGAGCCTCTGCGAATGACTTGCCCTTCATCTCCTTAGTGATGTCCTGGGCAAAAGACGTTGTAGCCATTGCAGCTACCAACGCAGCAAAAAACAACTTTTTCATAATAATCGTTTTTTTAGTAGTTAATATGTTTTGTTAATAGTTATTATTCTTCTGATGGGGTATCCTCAGTTGTTACTCCCTCTTCAGGAGCCACTTCGCCCTCAACCTCTGGAGTTACAACACCATCTACAATCTCAGCATCTTCTATCTCCTCCACTTCCTCATCGATATGGAGCACCTTGCAGATACTTGCGATAGTGTCATTCTTCTTCTTTAAGTCGATAAGCTTAACTCCCTGAGTGCCACGGCTCATAACGCGACAAGAAGCAACAGCGAAACGGATTGTGATACCACTCTTGTTGATAATCATCAAATCCTCATTGTCCTGCACGTTCTTGATAGCAAGAAGCTTGCCCGTCTTGTCCGTGATGTTGAGAGTCTTCACGCCCTTAGTGCCACGCTTTGTCTTGCGATAGTCGGTAACGTTTGTGCGCTTGCCGTAACCCTTGTCACTCACTACCATTACGGTGTCGTTCTCTGGATCGTTCACCACAATCATACCGATTACCTCATTGTCTGGCTCCTCCTCAATGTTGAGGTTCATACCGCGAACACCTGTTGATACACGTCCCATTGGGCGAAGCTCTGTCTCATTAAAACGGACAGCGCGACCATTGCGGCTTGCGAGGATAAGTTCGTCGGTACCATTTGTCAGCAATACGTCAACAACTTCGTCACCCTCAAGGATGTTGATAGCGATAACGCCCTTCGAGCGAGGATGAGAATAGTTAGCGAGCGATGTCTTCTTCACAGTACCGTTCTTCGTAGCGAAGATAACGTTGTGAGTGCTGAGGAAGTTGGCATCGGTGAACTTAGCGCTTCTGATAGGCAATACAGCATTCACGGCATCGCCAGGCTCAAGCTGAAGCATATTCTGGATAGCGCGTCCCTTAGAATCCTTTGAAGCCTCTGGAATCTCATAGCACTTCATCCAATGCATTCTGCCCTTGCGAGTGAAGAAGAGAAGCATATCGTGAGTATCGGCTGCATAGAGGAACTCTGTGAAGTCAGCCTCACGAGTACGGTTGCCACGGCTTCCTACGCCACCCTTGCTCTGCTCCTTGTATTCAGAGAGGAGAGTGCGCTTGATGTATCCGAGATGGCTGATAGTGATAGCCATTGGATCGTTGGCATAGAAATCTTCTGGGTTGAACTCCTCGCTTGTATATTTAATCTCTGTGCGACGCTCGTCGCCATACTTATCCTTCACTTCCTGCAGTTCATCCTTCATCACCTTCTTGCAGAGCTCTGGATCATCGAGAATCTGCTGGAGGTATTGGATGAGCTTCTGGAGTTCCTCAAACTCAGCATGAAGCTTCTCCTGCTGAAGACCTGTCAACTGGCTCAGACGCATGTCAACAACATACTTTGCCTGTGGCTCGTCGAAGCCGAAGCGCTCCATCAGTCGTGTCTGTGCCTCGCCAGGAGTCTTTGACGACTTGATGATAGCAACAACCTCATCGATGTTGTCGCTGGCGATGATGAGTGCCTCAAGGAGATGAGCGCGCTCCTCTGCCTTACGCTTCTCGTATTTTGTGCGGCGGATAGTCACATCGTGACGATGCTCTACGAAATACTTCACGCATTCCTTCAATGTAAGAAGGCGTGGACGTCCTTTCACAAGAGCGATGCAGTTTACAGAGAAAGAGCTCTGCAGGTTTGTCATCTTGAAGAGCTTATTGAGCACAACGTTGGCATTAGCATCACGCTTCACATCAACAACGATACGCATACCCTGACGACCTGTCTCATCGTTTACGTTAGAGATACCGTCAATCTTGCCTTCCTTCACGAGTTCTGCGATATACTCGATGAGCTGCTGCTTGTTGACGCCGTAAGGAATCTCCGTAACGACAATCTTATCGTGAGTATCCTCGCTCTCAATCTCTGCCTTAGCGCGGATTACGATACGTCCCTTACCAGTTTCGTATGCATCCTTAACGCCCTGAAGGCCATAGATGTAAGCACCTGTAGGAAAGTCAGGAGCCTTGATGTATTCCATCAATCCCTCTGTGTCAATTTCAGGATTGTCTATGTACGCACAGCATCCGTCGATTACTTCTCCGAGGTTATGGGTAGGGATGTTAGTTGCCATACCTACAGCGATACCATTACCACCATTCACGAGGAGGTTAGGAATCTTCGTTGGCATAACGGTTGGCTCTTGGAGGGTATCGTCGAAGTTGTTAGCCATATCCACGGTTTCCTTATCCAGGTCATCCATGATATGCTCACCCATCTTTGAGAGTCGGCACTCCGTATAACGCATAGCAGCAGCCGAGTCGCCGTCGATACTACCAAAGTTACCCTGACCGTCAACCAAAGTGTAGCGCATGTTCCAATCCTGAGCAAGGCGAACGAGAGCACCATATACAGAAGAGTCGCCATGAGGGTGATACTTACCGAGCACCTCACCTACGATACGTGCACATTTCTTATATGGGTTACTGCTTGTGTTTCCTACGCCGAGCATACCATAGAGTATTCGGCGATGCACAGGCTTGAAGCCGTCGCGAACATCAGGAAGTGCACGAGCCACAATCACCGACATGGAATAGTCGATGTATGACTTCTTCATTTCTTCCTCGATGTTAATCTTCAGAATTCTATCCGAATCCTGCGTCTGAATCAAATCCATTTAATCTTTATCGTTTTATGTTATAATTTTCTATGCAACTTCGCGTTTTTGCCACTTTTTAGCGCCTCTGACGCGTTTTCTTACTTTTTTATAGGTTGCAAAAGTACAAAAAAAAAGTGATACAAAAAAGCTTCTGAGCGTTTTTTTACCTCTAACGTGAGTAAATTAACACTCTGCAACAATAATATCAAAGATACTCTACTCGTTTCTCACGGTGGGAACACTCGTTTCTCACGGTGGAAACGACCGTTTCCCACGGAGGAAACGAGAAAGCATGTTTATTCCTAAATTGAAAATTACTCAAACACATCCTCTATCGCAGAGAAATCATCCTGCTCGGCACGTGCACAAGCATCATAATCCTCAGGAATATCGAACACATCTGTATCTGAATAAGGTAGCATCTTGTCGCGATACACCTTCTTCATATAGTAGGCATAGATAGGCAAAGCCATCGTCGCACCTTGTCCCATCGTCATGGAGTCGAAATGGATGTCGCGATCCTCTCCGCCAACCCAACAGCCGGAAACGAGATTTGGCGTCACACCGATGAACCAAGCATCGGAATTGCGGTTTGTAGTACCTGTCTTTGCACCCATCTGACATTCTATACCATATTTATAACGAAGACGACTACCCGTACCTCCATCCACAACTGCCTGAAGGAGAACGAGCATCTTATAGGCACTCTCCTCGCTTATTACCTCGTTGATTCGTGGTTCGAATCGGGCGATGACATTTCCTTCGCTATCCTCAATGCGGGAAACGAACATAGGAGCACAGCGGATTCCATGATTGGCAAAGGCCGTATAGCCACTCACCATCTCTGCCACGGTAATATCGCAAGGACCGAGACACAATGCCATAGATGGATGAATATCAGGATTATAGATACCATACTGATGAAGGAGTTCGACGAACTGATGAGGGTCGAGTTTAGACATGAGATAAGCGGAAATCCAGTTGTTTGACTGCGCCAATGCCCACTTGAGTGTCACCATCTGCCCCACCCTGCTATGGGATGCGTTCCTTGGTGTCCATGGCTGACCGGCAACGATGTATGTCTGCTGCCAGTTAGGAGCCATATCGCAAGGCGAGAAGCCGTTTTCCATAGCGAGCGAATAGAGGAACGGCTTGATGGTAGAACCCACCTGACGACGTCCTTCCGTAGCCATATCATATTGGAAATGAGAGAAATCAAGTCCTCCCACATACGCCTTCACGGCTCCTGTCTTTGCCTCCATGCTCACAAATCCTGAACGCAGGAAAGACTTATAGTAGCGTATCGAGTCGAGTGGCGTCATAACCGTATCCACATCGCCATGATAGGTGAATATTGTCATCTCCGTAGGCACACGGAACGATTTGTTTATCTCTTCTTCTGAGCATCCTGCAGCCTTCATGCTGCGATAGCGTTCGCTCTGGTGCATGGAACGGGAAAGGATGCTACGCACTTCCTTTGGAGTCAGCTGATCGGTGAAAGGTGCATTAGGTTTCTTTCTGTTCTCTTTGTTGAACTCCGGCTGAAGGTACTTTGCCACATGGCCATAGACGGATTCCTCCGCATATTTCTGCATACGTGAATCGATGGTGGTATATACTTTCAAACCATCTTGATAGATGTCATAGTTGCTTCCATCCTTCTTCTGATTCTTGTTGCACCAGCCATACAGAGGGTCTTTTTCCCAAGCTACGGAATCCACAACATACTGCACATACTGCCATGATGGATATTCCGACCTCACCGGTTTGTGTGCAGTCATATACCTGCGGAGATACTCGCGGAGATACGTTGCTTCGCCTTCCTTGTGGTCGGTACGATGGAAATTGAGAGCTATTGGATTCTGCGAATGCATCTGATAGTCGGCTTCGCTGATAAAACCTGCCTTACACATCTGCGACAGCACCACATTACGGCGCTCAAAGCATCTATCCTCGTGTCTTATAGGATTGAAATATGAAGGGTTCTTGCAGAGGCCTATGAGCATCGCTGCTTCTTCTATCGAAAGGTCTTTCGGCTCTTTGTTGAAATAGGTGTTCGATGCCGTCTTGATTCCTACTGCATTATGAAGGAAGTCAAAGTAATTCAAATACATAGAGATGATTTCTTCCTTCGTAAAGTTACGCTCCAGCTTTATCGCAATAACCCATTCTATCGGCTTCTGCATCAGTCGCTCCATCGTATTATGGGCAACGGAGGAATACAACTGCTTCGCCAACTGCTGGGTTATGGTACTACCACCTCCGGCACTTGTCTGCCCAAGGATGCCTCGCTTTACTATGGCACGGCTGAGGGCGATGAAGTCAATGCCTGAATGCTCATAGAAACGAACATCCTCCGTTGCTACGAGTGCCTGTATAATATAAGGTGAAAGCTGCGAGTAATCCACGTGGATGCGGTTTTCCGAACTGCGATTCCAGGTGCCGAGCACCTTTCCGTCAGCAGAATATACCTGAGTGGCATAGCGGTCAATAGGATTTTGCAGGTCTTCTACGTCGGGCATGTAACCCACCCAACCATTCCATACAGCGGTAAAGAATAATGTTATCAGGAGCACGCTACCAAGGAACACGGTCCAAAGTGTGCGTATCAGTTTTTTTCTCATCCTTTGCAGTTATTTATGACGGTTTTTACTTCCTTTTTCAATATCGATTGCAAAAATACAATAATTCTTTGGAAAAATAATGCGTTTTTTAAAAAATTATGATTAACTTCGCACTCGAAACATAAATAATCCCGATTTATTAATATGGAAAAACATGATTTTGTCACTATCGCCGATTTAACTCGCGAAGAAATCCTCTACCTCATAAGCATGGCTGAGGAGTTTGAGAAACACCCTAACCGCGAAATTCTCAAGGGTAAGGTGGTGGCTACTCTCTTCTTTGAACCTTCAACACGAACACGTCTCTCATTCGAAACCGCTGCAAACCGACTTGGAGCGCGCGTTATTGGCTTTGCCGACCCAAAGGTAACGAGCGGCACAAAGGGCGAGACATTGAAGGACACAATCCTTATGGTGTCCAACTATGCCGACATCATCGCTATGCGTCATCACATAGAGGGTGCTGCGCAGTATGCATCCGAAGTGGCTCCTGTGCCTATCGTCAATGCTGGCGACGGCGCTCACATGCATCCTTCTCAATGCCTCCTCGACCTCTATTCCATATACAAAACTCAGGGAACTCTCGACAATCTCAACATCTATCTCGTCGGTGACCTTAAATATGGTCGTACGGTTCATTCCCTCATCACGGCAATGCGCCATTTCAACCCTACCTTCCATTTCGTTGCTCCTAAGGAACTTGCCATGCCTCAGGAGTATAAGGTTTACTGCCATGAGCATGGAATACGCTATGAGGAGCACACCGACTTCAACGAACAGATAATCTCTCAGGCAGATATCATCTATATGACTCGCGTACAGAAGGAGCGTTTCTCCGATCTCATTGAATATGAGCGCGTGAAGAATGTTTACATCCTCAATCGTGACATGCTTTCTCTCACAAAGAAGAACATGAAGATTCTTCATCCGCTACCTCGCGTAAACGAGATTGCATACGACGTAGATGATGATCCACACGCATACTACATACAGCAGGCACAGAACGGTCTCTATGCTCGTGAAGCCATCTTCTGCCGCTGTCTTGGCATCTCTCTCGAAGACATCAAAAACGACAAGACAATCCTCAGCTAATCCTGCCATCGTGCCTTGCGCTGCTCTGCCCTAGTGCCTCACGCGGAAGCGCAAGAAAAAAACAAGAAAACTATGAACAAAAAAGAACGACTCGTCGCTGCCATCGAAAATGGCACCGTAATCGACCATATACCATTCGACAAAACCTATCAGGTCGCATCCCTTCTTGAGCTCCACAAGCTCTCGTCTCCCGTAACAATCGGTCAGGGTTATCCTTCCACAAAGGTTGGGAAGAAAGGCATCATCAAGGTATCTGACAGGTATTTCTCTGATGAAGAGATCTCTCGTCTCTCCGTTGTCGCACCAAAGGTTGTCCTCAGCCTTATAAGCGATTATGAGGTCGTGGAGAAGAAAATGGTGGAAACGCCAAACGAGCTCCGTGGCATCATCAAGTGTAAGAACCCAAAGTGCATCACAAACAACGAACCAATGAAGACTTACTTCAGAGTTGTCAACAAGATTGACGGCATCGTTCGTTGCCACTATTGCGACAAGGAGCAGAACATCAGCGACGTAGAACTCTGCTAACCGCCTATGACTCGCATCGGCCTTCTCTCCGACACCCATTCCCATTGGGACGAGCGCTATCGCAAATACTTCTCCGAATGTGACGAAATATGGCACGTTGGCGATTTCGGCACTCTCGAAATTGCAGACAAGCTGAAAGAGATTGCCCCTTTGCGTGGCGTCTATGGAAACATCGATGGCGTTGATGTCAGAAGGGAGTTCCCCGAATTGCTTCGTTTCAAATGCGAAGGCGTTGAAGTCGTGATGAAGCACATCGGTGGATATCCGGGCAAGTATGATCGCAGGATAATGAGCATTATGATGATGCGCCCTCCGCGTCTCTTCATATCTGGACATTCCCATATCCTGAAAGTTATGATGGATCCTCGCTTCGGATGCCTCCACATCAATCCTGGCGCTGCAGGGCTCTACGGACAACAACCTATCCGCACACTTATCCGTTTCACCATCGATGGAGAAAAGATACAAGACCTGGAGGTCATCGAACTAAATAGTTAAGAAAGAAAAAAGAGGGAATCATCTTCCATGATGGTTCTCTCATTTATATAATATAAAAAACAAAATTAAAAGAATGAACGCTTTCTACACCGTAATACTCCTCATCGGCAGCAACATATTCATGACTCTCGCTTGGTATGGTCATCTCAAACTCAACCAGATGAACATCTCCAATTCATGGCCGCTCATTGGCATCATTGTATTCTCATGGGCAATAGCGTTTCTCGAATACTCCCTTCAGGTACCTGCCAACAAGATTGGTTTCGTAGGCAATGGAGGTCCCTTCACTCTCATGCAGCTAAAGGTTATACAGGAGGTTATCTCCCTCACCGTCTTTACCATCATTGCAGGCGTAATGTTCCAGGGTGAGCAATTACATTGGAATCACTTCGTCGCCTTCCTTTGCCTCATTGCCGCCGTCTATTTCGTCTTTCTTAAATAACTCCCCTGCCCCTTGTGCGTCAGCGCAAGTAAAGTAACAGCCCTTGTGCCTTGTGCGGAAGCACAAGGTCCTCTCCCCTCCTCATCAGCTCCACACCTTAATATTAGAGCATTGCTCCAGCACCCATAGCTCATTATACAGTTTGTCGTCATCTGTACCATCCGCAATCTCCTGACCACCCATAAAGTCATACATTAGGTGGATAGCCGTAAGTGGTTGAAAAGTAAGGTCTTTATAATCTCCACGCAAGAAAGAACTTCTCACGGCAAGATATTTCTTCCAATCAAAATTATCCATACCTTTCACAATACTCTCAAAAGACATCTTACGCTTCGCCTCTGAAGCATTCTGAAGGAACAACGGCTCCGCTTCCCTCTCTATATCTAAAGGTTTCGAATCATCCGCCATCTTCCATTCGTGATCACGAGGAAGCACATCCCTGTCTATTGGTTCATAATCTATCGACTCCATCTTTGGAAAGCGGAAAGAACGTGGATCGCTCTTCACGTCATCCTTACTCATATTCTGCCTATCAGCCTTCAGGTATGCCTTGTATTCTGCATTGTTGATATAATCCTTGAAAAATCCATCCACCTCCTCCGATAGTTGTCTCAGCACATACAGCTCATCATCCAGTTTCACGAAATCCCTTTCCTTCGCATTCTCCGGGTATCCATTCATCAAGTCAAACAGAAACATATAGGCATACTCGTCATTATTTGCGAGATAATAGTATCTTCCTTTCAGAAAATCGTCCCTTAGTTTCTTATAAACATCAAAATCTACGTAATCAATGAAACTACGCAACATCGTAGGACGGAACAATCGTTTGTGCGGAAGTTTGCTATAGTGGATTCTCTCAAGCTTCTTTCTACCGACGAAATTCCACTTATGATCAGGATTTAGAAATTCAAATGTTGCCATTACCGATGGAGTATTAGAGTGTTAACGATGATTGCAAATTTAGCAACATTTTCCCTTAATGCCAAATGTTTACGCAAAAATTACACTCTCAACACCACTTTTTCCTTCATATCTTCCCTTTTATATCTTTATTTTGTGTTTTTTTCATTAACTTTGCACATAAATTTCTTTATTTATCAACTATAAAACATCACAAAATTGTCAACCATCTGCGCCATTTCCACCGCCAGAGGTGGAGCCATAGGAATAGTTCGCGTTTCTGGTAGCGATGCTATCAGCATTGCCGACCGTATCTTCAAAGGCAAGAAAACCCTTGCCGACACACCTTCCCACCGCCTCGCATTCGGAACCATCATCACCCCCTCTCCCGTTTCCGAAACGGTCTCTATGCGCAAAAAAGTCTCCGTGCCCGAAGCGGCCTTTGCATCTCAAAAGGTTTCTGTGCCTGAAGCTAGTTCTGTGCCTGAAACGGAAGTTTCAGGAAAAACAGTTCCCATAGACGAGGTCCTCGTCTCTGTCTTCCGCGCTCCTCATTCCTACACGGGAGAGGACAGTGTAGAAATCTCTTGCCATGGCTCCGATTACATACTTCAGCGCGTATGTCAGTTGCTATGTCTTAATGGAGCAGAGATGGCGAAACCGGGTGAATTTACCCAAAGGGCTTTCTTGAACGGGAAGATGGATCTATCACAAGCAGAAGCAGTTGCAGACATCATAGCAAGTCGCTCTGCCGCTTCTCATCGCATCGCTATGCAACAGATGAGAGGCGGTATCAGCACCCTGCTTTCCCAACTCACCTCCCAGCTTCTCGAACTCACCTCTCTCCTCGAACTCGAACTTGATTTCAGCGAAGAAGACGTAGAATTCGCCGACCGCACAAGACTTCTCTCCATTGCCAAGGACATTGAGTCAGAATTGCAGCGCCTCATAAACTCATTCGCCACAGGCAACGCCATAAAGAACGGTATTCCCGTTGCTATCATCGGTGCTCCAAACGTAGGAAAATCCACCCTCCTCAATCAGCTTCTTCAGGAGGACAAAGCCATTGTCTCTGACATCCAAGGAACCACTCGCGACCTCATCGAAGACACCATCACTATCAATGGCGCCCTCTTCCGTTTCATCGACACAGCTGGCATCCGCCACACCGATGACACTATCGAACAACTTGGCATCGATCGCAGCATAAAAGCGGCAGATAAAGCACATATTATCATTTTGATAACGGAACCAGGAGTTGACTTCCCCGACATCCCTATTCGCGAAGATCAGCATGTTATCCGCATTATCAACAAAACAGATAATTTTCAGGCTCTCCATGGTATAGGCGTTGACTCGCTACTATCCCAGCTAAGTTCCTTTGTTACTGCCACTTCCGATGAAGATGTCATTATCTCCAACCTCCGCCATCAGCAAGCGCTCACCTTCGCAAAGGACTCCATTTCGCGCAGCATAACAGCCATGCTCGACGGCATCCCTTCCGACCTTGTCGCCGAAGATCTCCGTCAATGCATCACCCACCTCGAAGAAATTACCGGTCGCCAAATCGACATCGAATCCGTCCTTGGCAATATCTTCTCAAAATTTTGCATCGGAAAGTAGATTCTGCGTGGGCAAGTAGGTTTAGTTTAGACTTCTTTATATATAAAGCGGAATAAACTAAACTGCTTTCAAAAGGCAATTTTCTTTCAATATTAGGAAGTTACATTCTTTTATATAAACAATATGGAATGATTTTATTTATTATCGCTAAAATATGCCAACGCTTAGTAACGTAGGCTTTGGATTTCTTCTTCCGAATGGCAGTAATGATTTGGTTAGCAACTTTTTCTACTGGCATTACCCAAAACAATCCTTCTCCTTTTGCCATAGCTGTATCAACAAGACCTGGACGAATATCTGTAACAATTATATGCCCTCCGTTTTTGAAAGCCTTCTTACGCAGGGCTTCCATATAGTTGATTTGATAGGCTTTCGATGCGCTGTAAGCTGGAGCCATCGGCTCGCCGCGTAGTCCTCCAGCCGATGTTATGGCGACGAGGTGGCCGTGACCTTGCAGCTCGAAGATGTGGTAAAACATATCAATGACATAAGTCCAGCCTATAACATTGGTGTCAATGGTCGGCCGCTCTACGTTATAGTCAAGCGTGGCGTTTATATCACCTGTACCGGAACACACGATAGCAAGATCAATGTGTTCCATCTCTTTGTGAAGTGCATTGATGGCTCGATCAATCTCTTCCAAGTTGGTAATATCAGCTTTAGCCGAGATGGTTTTAGACGGATATTTCCGACTTAATTCTTCAAGCAGATTTGCTCTTCGGCCTACAATGCAGATACGATTATCTCCGCTTGCATATTTTTCGAAAAGAGCTTTACCAATGCCAGAGGTTGCCCCGATGATTACAATATTCATATTGCGTTTTTTGTGCAAAGTTAATAGTTGTCCATTAACCCTATGCACATTAGAAAACAAAAGTTCTGTTATGACAGTAAACTCTCAAAACGTTTTGAGAGTTTACAGGCCAAAAGTGATTTCTCTGCGGATGTTACTGATAGTGGTGGGTGTAACTTTCAGATAGGAGGCTATATCTTTTAGGTTGATACTTTGCACTATTTCTGGACAACGAAGGAGTAAACGCTTATAACGTTCTCTGGTTGTCATGCGATAGGAATCAAGATATTGTGTATAGACCTGAGAAAAGAGATGGTCGGATATGGTTTGTTTGAGTTCCCTCATACCATCGGAATCTAACAATTTACATAATTCTTCACCTGCTAATTGATAGACCTTACATGAAGTTCCAGCTACTATAGCCACTTCTGACGTTTTACCAGAAAGACAGTTTGGGTAATCACCCACGAATTCACCCTCAAATGCAAAGCCTGTAATATAGTCTTTTTGTTCAGAGGATTTATGTACCATGTAGTTGAAGTATCCTAATTCGACAAATCCAATATACTGAGATTCCTCACCTGCTTTGATGAAATAATCGCCTTTAGCGTATTGTGTCACTTGTCCGTGATTAAAACAATACTCATTCAATCGCGAAAGGTCAAGACCGTTGATGTATGAATTAAAGTCTATCATAATATAAAATTTGCTGACACTATTAGAAATAAATACCGAGGCCCTTCTTAAATCAAAAAACTATTAAGCACGCATTTTGCATATTAATTCTTATTCATCAATAATTGCATTTGTAAAATAGTTGGAAGAATAAGCCATGTATGTAGGTCTGATGTGATTGAACAAAATTTTAGCCAATACTCCCATAGTCATAATAGACTCCACCCCATGAGCGTTTCTCATTTTTATTGCACGATTCCCGTCCAAATACAAATTTAGGTTTTTGGTACTTTCATTTATCTTTGTTGCCTCTTTTCTTGATGTCCACGAACAGGTTGTTCCATAGTATTCAAATAGTTTCATGAATTTATCAATATCAAGCATCAGAAACATCATAACTTTTCCGAATAAAATATCTATGATTAGTTGTCTTGAGAATGGTAAAAACAAAAGAGGACAATCCATTGTCTTCATAACAGAACGAGCATCTACAATAAGTTTGTGCTCGATATTTTGATCTTTTGCAATTGTTTCCAATAATGGTCTACCTAACATTTTCCACTTATTTTTGTATAATCCAACATGTAAACAACTATCAACAACAGTGTATGCCCAAAAATTACTTGTCATTAGTTGCTTCTCTAAATCAAGCAATTCATCATAGAAATATGGGGTAGCTTCTTTGGGCATATATATTTTAATATTTCTATCTGTAACAGGGTCATGTCCACTATCAGTATTTATGATATTAATCTCATCATTTGCAACTATTTCCTGTTTAAGTATTCGTCTGATTTGTTCTACATCTTTGGGGCGTTCTTTATACTTTTCAAAGAATTCACATATAGGCAGATCTGAATTATTGACAGCATTTATGTCCTCCAAAATTTCATTATTCCTTTCTCCCTCTTTCACCTCAATTAGTTTGCGTTTCCCATTAATGACACCAACCAAATCTCCTATTTGGACATAACTTGTTATATCTGTCAGTAACACGAAATTGTCTGGTTTCTCATTTATTTTATCAGCGACAAGCATGACCGACTTGTAGTTGGTGTCTTCTAAATTTTTACTTCCAGGAGCATTCTGATAAAAGCGACGTGCTATATACAATTTCCCTTCAATCAAATGCCAGAATATTGTATCAGCAAGATGCTTCAGAATAGTTTCTTTATATTCAAGTATATTGACTTTTGCCAAACAAAGTTCCTTTTTATCAGACTTTTGTCGCCGAGTTTCCTTTAGCTGCTCTTTTGCTCTTTTGATTTCTGATTGTATTTGTAGAAGACCATTTATAATAAGAATCTGAGCTTTTTTAAATCCTCTGTGAACAATTCTAACTGATTCTTGAGCATGCGCCATCATATAAGAACGCATTTCATCTTCGGAAGGTTTTTTATTGAAAAACTTTTGTATCTCTTGGTTCTTGTCTAATGGGAAAATTGCGTCAATGATCTGAAGTACAAGAGACTCAAATTCTTCCCCTAATATAGTTTCGGATTTATATATCCTCACATTTGCTCGTTTTACCCTTTTACCTCTATATTTATAGTGGCTATAATGTCCGCGTCTCTTCCTTTTGTATCGTTTTTCAGAATGATAACGAGACATCTTCTTTTTCTTTATTTTAGTGTGTCTTTGAGTCGCCATTTTATAGAGTTTATTTCAAATTGTATTCTATGAAAAAAGCAGGAATGTATCCTGCTTAATATAATAATAGATTGAATATTCAGAATGGGGGATTCGAAGCCCCGAGCCCCGTAGGACTACTTGAGTATCAGTCAAGCGCTTTAAACCACTCAGCCAATTCTCTGAGTGCAAATATACAAAAAAATGTTGATTTACTCAACAAAAACACAAAAACGTGTATATTTTTAACGATTATTTTACTTTTTCTTTAATTTCAATAAAAAAAATGTTATCTTTGCAAACCAAAAGCAGCTAAATTAAGAAGATGGTTAATAGTATAAAAATAGAATGGCTTAGGGGTATACGTGAATGTATCCTTGAAGACTTTGGGAGATTCAACATCTTCTTGGGTCATAATAATTGTGGAAAGACGACTGTGCTTGAAGCCATATATTTGTTCCTCGGTAATGACAATATTATCGGTAATGTCAATATCAACAACCTGCGTCAGTTGATTGTTGATAGCGACGAAAAGTACAAATTGAATTTCTATAATCTGGACACAGAGCAGTCCATTATCTTGTTTGGGATTTACGACAACGCACAACGAAAAGCAGAGTTCAAGTATTGGGAGCATTTCGCTGAGGCTCTTGATGTCAATGACATTAAAGACAAACAGACTGCTCTGGAAAAAGAATATGGGTTGCAACAGACATTTGACACGCCTGTAGGAACGTATCAATCGAAATTAATTTTAAGCAGCGACAAAAACAAACAAGCACGAGTTGAGGCCCCAAAGGAATTGGGTAGTCATATTAATTCCGTCTATCTGTCTTCTATTATAGGTCATAGCAATTATGTGAATGACTTTTATTCCACAGTACTCAAACAGAAGAAAGAAGACAAGTTGATTGCCATTCTCCGTGAGATTGAGCCTTCTATCAAGGATGCTGTCATTGCTGACAATCTGTTAATGGTAGATATAGGTCTAAAACAAAGAGTGCCCATCCAAGTGTTAGGTGATGGAATCCGTAAAATATTCGACATCATCGCCGCGATGTTCCAATGTGAGAATGGAGTGTTGCTTATTGACGAAATGGAAAACGGTTTTCATTATCAGTCAATGCCGATTCTGTGGCGTGCAATCATTCAGACTGCAAAAGAGTTGAACGTACAGGTTTTTGCAACCACTCATAATATCGACACGCTTCAAGCCGTAAATGCAGTGCTACAAGAAGATGCATATAAAGAGATGCAGCCTCAATGGCGTGCTTTCACTCTGAGGAAATTCTCGGAGGGAGAACTAAAAGCATACAAGCACACATATGAGCAATTTAGCTACTTGTTGAACGAAGATAGGGAAATTAGATGATCAAGATATTCATAGAGAGTGGTGTTAATGCCGCCAAGAAGCAGAATAAGGAAACCACTAACGAACAAGACTTCATTGTGAAGGTTATCGCTAAGCATTTCCCAAAATGTCAGTATAAAAAGGACTTTGATGTCATCGGCACAAACGGGTGGACGAATATTCCAAACATTGAATATGAGTTCAAAGAGAACATGGACAACGGATTTGCAAACTTGGTAATCTTTGATGCTGACGAAGAGAAAAATGGTGGTGGATTCGCCATAAGACAGGCTGAGATACAAGCATTGAAATCAAATTCCATTGATTTTGACTTATTCCTGTGGCCGAATAACCAAACTGATGGCGACTTTGAATTGCTTTTGTCCAAGATTGTCAATCCAGATCATCAGTGCTTGTTGGATTGCTACGAACACTTTGAGGATGAAGTGAAGGCCAATGACCCCAAAGAAGAAAAGTATGATACTCCAGGCCGCAAAGGCGAGATGTATTCATACATTTCTCTGCAGAAGATGTCGCAGAAGCAAAAGAAAGAGTTGAGCAAAGGTTACTGGATGTTCGATGATTCTAAATATTGGGATTTATCGAGCGAAGAACTCAATCCCTTAGTAGATTTCCTAAACAAGTATTTTGGAGAATGGAAATAGAGAACCATAAAGTTTCTACAATATATGAAGCATAAAATATCTGCTAATAGCAAGAGCGTTACGAATGCAGGAATTACCTCCGATTATAAGCAAGCTATTGCTGAATATATTTGGAACGGTTTTGATGCTGGAGCGTCCAGAGTTTATATTGACTATGAGGCAAATGGACTTGGGGCTCTTACAAGCCTATCTATTTCAGATAATGGATCTGGTATCAAACACGATACTATCGAATTTACCTTTGGATCTTTTCTTGATTCACAAAAGACAAAAACTTTTCAGCGTACATCAGACGTAAGAGGTAAGAAAGGAAAAGGGCGCTTCTCATTTAGTCAGTTTGCGACGAAAGCAACATGGAACACCACATATAAAGACAACGAAGACAAGAAAAAATCTTTCAGCATTACTATTTCCATTGAGAACCTTGCCGATTTTGACGTATCTGAGCCTACACCAACTTCTGATGAACAGAATACAGGTACCGTCGTTTCTTTTCAAAACATCAAAGATTTGTCTGAGCAGCATCTTATTGACGCATCATTCACAGAATATTTAGCTCAACAGTTTGCATGGTTCCTTTGTCTTAATCAAGCACGAAACTACGCAATCTTCTTAAATGGAGTAGAATTGGATTATAAGTATCTTATTGCTACAAAAGAGGAAATACCTTTAGATATCAATTCTACGCATTTTGATATAACTTACATTCAATGGGACAAGAAAATAGGAGACAAATTCTACTTCTATTTAATGAATAGTAATCTTGAAGAGAATTGTAAGATATTGACATCATTCAATAACAACACGATTAATTTCTACCATAGCGTATACGTCAAGTCCTCAAATTTTAATGATTTCATTTTTGAGAAACAACCAGCCCCAAGATTAGATAATCTGAAAAACCAATGTGACAAAACGTATAATATATTAGTTTCCAAACTTAAAGACATTCTGGAAAAACGACAAAAGAATTTTGTTAAAAAGAATGCTGCCAATAAGTTGATTACTAAATTTGAACAAAGTGGCATACTCCCGACCTTTAAGAACAATCGCTACAATATTGAAAGGAAAAAAGACCTCATAGAGACAATCAAGAACATCTATTATGTTCAGCCCAAGATATTCAAAGGGCTTAAAAAGGAACAAGAAAAGACATTAGTCGGCTTCCTAAATTTGCTTCTTGATTCAGATGAGCGTGAAAGGATTCTGACTATCATTGATGGAGTCGTTAATCTTACAGAAGATGAAAGGATACAACTTTCGAACGTTCTTAAAACAACATCCATGAGTAAGATTAATCGTACAATCAATATGATGCATAACCGCTTAGAGGTGGTAGAATGCTTAAAGTTATTGGTTTATGATTTGTCCACTTTTACAAACGAACGAGACCATATTCAGAAAATAATTGAAAACAATTATGGTTCATCCGACAAATGCGTAGTTTTTATCATGTAGAGACAGGATCTTGAGTTCGAAGAATTTCTCATCTCGATACCCATACGCTTGCCGTTTCATCGTTTTGATTTTATTGTTGATACCTTCTATTTTTCCTGTAGAGATATGATGGTCGTACCATGAGAGTATTCCACTGCGATGTGCAAGCATAGTGGCTGCAAACTTCTGCAGAAGTGGCACTTTTGAGTCTTGTGCCTGTTTCACCCAATCCTTAAACACTTGCTCTGCCTGTTCTTTGGTGACCTGCATCCATATTTCCCTGAGAGACTCCTTGAGATAGTATCCTTTCATCAAGGGTGCATTCATCTCAAGAGCATTCTCGAGTCTGTTCCTATGGCAGGAATCGTATATGTCCTCTCCGTTACATAGCAGTAGCCATATTGTTCCTTGCAACACTTTGCGCTTCATGAGGTCTGCTTCCTGGTTATACGCCTGACGCCGCAGTTTGTCCAATGTGTCGTTCATCAGTTTGACTACGTGGAAGTGGTCAAAGACAAGCATTGCTTCCGGGGCATTCTCCTTCACGGAGGAAATGAAGGCGGCCGATAGGTCTGTGGCTACAGCCTTTATACGAGCCTTTACCTTGCGCACTTTCTTCCAGAACTTCTCAAGGGCATCAGCACCCTTGCCATCACCGACGTATACTACTTGCCCTGTCAGAAGATCTACCACAATGGTCTTGTAGACATGTCCCTTGCGGACAGCAAACTCGTCAATGCCGATATACTCCAGCTTGCTTAGGTCGGGATTGCCATAATGACGCTGGAGGTAGCGCTTCTGTATGTCCTTTACTGTGTCCCACGAGATGTTGAGGAACTGGGCAACATCCTTGATTGTGCCTATACGGGAGAGGTCAACAACATAGCGGGCAAACTTATTCGTATAGCTCCGCTTGCCTGTGACGAAGTGAATCTTCTCCTGGCGGATACAACCGCAAGCCTTACATTCTATGCGCTGTACTTTCATGCGAAGTATCGTTTCTCTGTGACCTATTGGAACTGCTCTTATGTCTCTATATGTGCAACCAGAACGGATAATCTTGCGACTTTTGCACTCTGGACAACATAATTTCTCTTTGCGAGTCTCGATATAATGAATATTTTGATTACCTTTGTACTCAGTTTTGGTACATTCTTGGTGACGAACACCAAATGCATGATACAGATAGCTGGGATTCATATTACTATTCTTTAGTTAGGGGTAACCAAAGATAGCAATAAAATCTTAGCTATCTCACTTTTTATTCATTTTTTCTACATCGTACCTACGCATTTGTCGGATGAACCAGAATTTATATCCGTTTTGATTGAATTCAATTCTGTTCTTTCAATAACCCTTTACTTGGCATTGTTTCAGCAATACTATATGTTACTATCTGGAAAAACTCAAAAGGCACAAGTGACTATATGATAACATCTGAAAAGTAGCAATTTATTTGATAGTATCATATTTTTTTCGTAACTTTGCAAATGGTAATAAAATGCGAGTCACACCAATGTCTCATTGATATATGACGTGCCTTCTGTTAGTTTTACATAAATGTTTGACACACAAGCTATTGAACTGTATTTTTTATGTTCGTTTTTTCTCTGCGTGGGAAAATAATATTCACTGCATCGGCAAATAACACATACTATATTGGTAAGAAATTGAAATTGAAGAGATATGGATATTGAACAAGTGAGGGAATATACACTCTCCATCAACGGTGTGACCGAAGACCAACCCTTTGGTGATGACATCATAACCTATCGCATTGAAGGTAAGATATTCCTCTGCCTTTGGCTTGGTGGTGGTATGCACGACATGAAGGGAAACACAGAGCCAAGGTTTGCCCTCAAGCTGACACCAGAAAGGAATGAGGAGATGCGGGAGCATTACTCTGCCATTACGCCTGCATGGCATTGGAACAAGAAGCATTGGAGCGACGTGTATTATGAACATTTGGAAGAAGACTTGGTTACAGGGTTGATTAAAGAATCTTACGACCTTGTTGTGTCAAAACTCCCTAAAGCAATCAGACAGAAATACATTTAACTACATATTACAATCATCATGGAAGTAAAAAACAAAGTATTGGCAACAATGAAGGAGGCTGGTCAGCCTCTCAACGCAGGAAAAATCGCAGAACTTGCAGGTCTTGACCGCAAGGAAGTTGATAAGGCAATGAAGCAACTGAAGGAGGAAGGCACCATCGTTTCTCCAGTACGTTGCAAGTGGGCTCCTGCTGAGTAAAATGCTTAAAATTCAATATCTATGAGTGCAACTTTGCATAAAAAGAGATTCCAGGAACTGACAACCGATGAACTTTACGAACTCCTCAGAGTGCGTAGCGAAGTTTTTGTGGTTGAGCAGAACTGCGTCTATCAGGACTTAGATTATGACGATCAGAAATCTATCCACCTCTGGCTGACACTTCGACAAGACTCAGGGCATGCGGAAAAGGTAGTAGCCTTAGCTCGTGTATGCCCTGCTGGTACTCACATGGCAGAGGTTTCTATCGGTCGAGTAATCACAACTGAGCGAGGCAAAGGATATGGCAAGCAAATCATGCTTCATGCCATAGATGCAGCCGTGGAACATTTCGGAGCAACACTCATAGATATTGAAGCACAGGAATACGCAAAAGGATTCTACGAGGGGGTTGGATTCAAACAGTCATCAGACACTTTCATGCTTGACGGCATCCCCCACATTAAAATGACTTGGACGAAATGAAGATACTCGGTAATATAATCTGGTGGATATTTGGCGGTCTAGAAGCTGCCATTGGTTATTTCACAGGTAGTCTGGCTTTGGCGATTACCATTATTGGCATACCTATTGCCTTACAGACATTCAAGATAGGCTTGCTATGTCTATGGCCATTCGGATCAACTGTCAGAGATACAAAAAGTCCAACTGGGTGCATTCGCATCCCTCTAAACCTTCTCTGGCTTATATTCGGAGGACTATGGGCATGGTTCATGCACATCATCTTCGGATTGCTGTTATGTATTACAGTTGTAGGCATTCCTTGGGGCAAGCAGCACTTCAAGATGGCAGGACTATCACTTGCACCATTCGGAAAGGAAGTTGAATTAGGAATATAAGAGACTATGAATCAAGATAAAGACCCAATGGAATGGGAAGTTCTCGAAAGTGAGTATCTATATAAAAGACCATGGCTGACGGCAAGACGTGAACATGTCAAGCTGCCTACAGGAGCAGAGATAAAGGATTTCTACGTCTTAGAATATCCAGAGTTCTGCAATGTCATTGCCATAACAAAGGATGGCAAGTTCCTAATGGAGCGTCAGTACCGCCATGCCCAGCATCTGACAGGATATGAGATACCTGCCGGATGTGTGGAAGAAGGCGAAGATCCGATGGAGGCAGCCAAGCGCGAACTCTATGAGGAAACAGGCTTTGGAGGTGGTGAATGGACTAAGCTTATGACCATTAGTCCTAATGCTGGTGCTTGTACCAACTACAGCCATACATATCTCGCTCTCGGTGTAGAGCAGATTTCCGAGCAACATCTTGAAGAATCTGAGGATATAAAGATTGTTCTCATGGATCAGGACGAAGTTATCCGAATGCTAAAGAACGATGAGTTCCATCAGGCAATGATGGCAGCACCGCTCTGGAAGTATTTTGCAATGAATCATTTGTTATAATTATGAAGAAATTGATTTTAGTACAAGTCATGCTGGCCATGCTGACCATGACATCTTGCCACAATAACAATTCCCATTCTGCCAACAATTCATTTCATGATGGAACAGAAATAGCGTCAGAACCAGAGACGTTCAATCCTTTCGAAGCATTCGCTGAGCATTTCAGTGAGACAGCTTCATTTGCATACGCAGAGGTAAGTGGCAGAAAAGTCCTGCTCGTCTCACAAGAAACTTTCGGCAATAATGTAAACGAATACAAAGAAGGTATCGAAGCATCTATCTTTGCCCTTGATGATAAGGACAAAATTGTAGCTTTGGGTTCTATACGGTCACAAGGAACACTCTACCCTGTGTCCTTACTTGAAGGCAAACTCATGGTCGCTGGTCATCA
Organism: Prevotella sp.; assembly: GCA_045627725.1. Lineage (GTDB taxonomy): Bacteria > Bacteroidota > Bacteroidia > Bacteroidales > Bacteroidaceae > Prevotella. The sequence continues at coordinate 48,341 of JAZQOH010000046.1, forward strand.
GTTCGTAAAGATTTACAGCATCAGAGGTGATGTTCCAGAACTGGTGCTTGACAGTTACCAAGAGGGTGAAAGCCAAGAGTTGACAGAAATGTTCAAGACCTTCGAGAAGGGTACTTCCATCAAATTCAAGAAAAGCCTGAAACAATAACAACGAAATGGCTCGCATATTCATAGCAATACGCTTCAATGATGAGTTCAAGAAAAAACTCGTTGAAATACAGGATTCCTTAAATTCACGAGGAGTCGAGGGGAACTATTGCTCATACGGAAATCTGCACATGACTCTTGCTTTCATCGGTGAACACTATGACTTGCCGGCTATACGAAAGGCTGTTGGCGAGGTTGAGTTTGAACCTTTTGATTTGTCATTAGGCAATCTCGGAACATTTCAAACAAAGGCTGGAGTGATATGGTGTGGAGTCAAAGATGGAACATCTGCGACATCCCTTGCCAACCAATTGCGAGAACGGCTTAGTGCAAACGGTGTGTCATTCAGTACACTTGGATTTGTCCCTCACATCTCGTTGGTTCAGCAACCGTCGGAAATCATCACAGACATTGAAGTACCTGATGCGACTATACGAGTTGAAAAAATATTCGTCATGAAATCAGAACGCATTGACGGCGAGCTGATTTACTCAGAAGTATAGAAAACTTATGAAGAAAGCAAAAATAACAGCAATACGCAAGGTACAGTACGATGACCTCATGGCGAAGTACGAAAACCCTATTGAGCATACTTGTGACGTATGTGAAGGTCAGTCATGGATCAGCGAAGACGGCAAATGTCCTGAAGGTCTTTGCCCAGAGGCTTGGAAAACCATGAAGGAGTTCGTTGAAGCCCTTGCACGGGGTGAAGGCAACTTCTATGACGGTTGGATGAAAAACCCATACAGCGCAATGATTAGTTGTAATGATGGTTTCCGTCCAGTAAGTTTTTATATTGAGACAATAGAATAAGATGAAAAAGATTCTGATTACTGGCAGTAGTGGTTTCCTTGTCAGTAGATTGGCTTATTACCTGTAGGAAAAGTATCTGCTCTTATTGCCCTCTCATGCAGAACTTAATGTTAGCCGTGTAGAAGCTGTCAGGGCTTATATGGAGGAAAACAGACCTGATGTAGTTCTTCATTGTGCTGCTCTCAGCAATACCTGGTACTGCGAACAGCATCCCGAAGAATCGCACAGGGTAAATGTGCAAGGAACTGTTCGCATTGCCAAGGCATGTAAGTTAACCGGAGCAAAATTCGTGTTCATGTCCAGTGATCAGGTGTATAATGGCACTCCCCTGTTGGGGGCACTCAAAGAAGAAGATGTGTTGCAGCCAGTAAACGTCTACGGTCAGCACAAACTGGAATGCGAGCAAAGAGCTGGGTGGAACAACCCTGATTCTGTAGGATTAAGGTTGACATGGATGTACGATCTGCCAAGCAGTTCCATGAAGCTGAACTCAAACATATTGGTCAACATACAAAAGGCATACAACGAAGGTAATCCCATCAAGGCGGCTACGCATGAATATCGTGGAGTGACATACGTATGGGATGTGGTAAGAAACATTGAGAAAGCCATTTCTCTGCCACGAGGTATCTATAACTTCGGTTGTGGCAACTCATTAAATAGTTACGAGCTTTACCAGAAAGCTGCAGGGATAATGGGTATAAAGGACGCACAGAATTTGATTCTGCCAGACGATGAAAGATTCTGTGAGGAGCCTAGAAACCTAACAATGGACTGCTCACTAATTGAGGCACATGGTATTCACTTCAATAATAGTGTCGAGGGTATAGAGGAAGCCCTCAAGCGACCATACCGCACAGAATAATCATCATGAATGGTAAAAAGTTTCAAAATAAATATGAATATGAAGAAAGTAATCGTAATATCAACAAGCCTTCGCAAAGGCTCAAACAGCGACATGCTCGCTGATAAGTTTATCGAGGGTGCAAAAGCTGCCGGACACAATGTAGAAAAGATTTCTCTTGTCGGCAAGGAAATGAAGTTCTGCATCGGATGCCTTACCTGTGGAACCACACATAAGTGCTGCATCAAGGACGATGTTCCTGCTATCATGGAGAAGGTACTAGGTGCCGATGTAGTTGTTTGGGCAACTCCTATATATTATTATGAAATGAGCGGACAGATGAAGACACTCATTGACCGTATGAATCCGATGTACTCGCAGGATTACAAGTTCCGTGAGGTTTACATGCTCTCAACGGCTGCAGAAGATGAAGAATGGGTACCGAAGCGTGCAGAAGCAGGTCTTACAGGTTGGATTGACTGCTACCCGAAATGCGAACTGAAAGGCACTCTCTTCTGCGGTGGCGTCGATGCTCCGCGTACGATTGAGGGCAATGCAAAGTTGCAGGAAGCTTACGAGATGGGTAATAAATGTTAGTATTGTATGTGACTACATCCATAACTTTTGACATAAAGTAAAAATCGGTTGGCGATATGCAGCATTATATGCATTATAGCCAACCGATATTATTTCAGTTAAAAACTACTGGAGTTTAACGTTGTTAGCAACCAACAACTCTAAACAGTGTTTGCTTAATTGAAGAGCCTCGCAAGTCTCAGTCTTTAATCTTAGCATCTCCGTTAAGGTATCATTCTTCTCCTGTAATTTTTTAAGTTCCTTTCTCAACTCCTCATTATTAGACTCCAGGACTTCCACTGGTTTAGTATTTTCTTGAACATCCCCCTTCAGACTTTCATCTTCATCATAAGGGTTATTCAACCGGAAGTAGTCTATTGGCTTGTTAAAAGCATCTGCTAATATTTCAAGTTTACTCAAGCTGACGTTTTTTGTACGCCTAAAATAAGCCATTGTTTGGCGACTATTCTTGAACAATTTTGTCAAGAGTTCTTCTTTTTTCTCTCTTGTGAGAGAATCGTAATGTCTATATATAAGATCAATGTTCAACATAATATCTCAATTTTTATTTGCCATTTTCGTTTATTTCGCACGAAAAACGTGCGAAATAAACACAAAAAGAATAGAGGCAAGCCTTTGTTTTGAACAAAGACCTGCCTCTAAACTATTGATTATCATACCTTTACTCCTCTAAGGCACCCTGCGCGGCGGCAAGACGTGCGATTGGCACGCGGAATGGAGAGCAAGAAGCGTAATCCATACCAACCTTTGCGCAGAACTTAACTGATGATGGTTCGCCACCATGCTCGCCACAGATACCTGTACGCATGCCTGGACGAGTAGCACGACCATTCTCTACAGCCATCTTGATAAGCTGACCAACACCTTCCTGATCGAGCACCTGGAATGGATCAACCTTAAGAATCTTCTTCTCCATATATGCTGGGAGGAATGAAGCGATATCGTCACGAGAATAACCGAAGGTCATCTGAGTAAGGTCGTTTGTGCCGAATGAGAAGTATTCTGCCTCCTCGGCAATAAGACCTGCAGTAAGAGCTGCACGTGGTATCTCGATCATTGTACCGATTTCGAAGTCGAGTGAGATACCCTCTTCTGCGAACACAGCCTCTGCATTAGCCTTGATGATAGCCTTCTGCTGCTTAAGCTCGTTGACAGTACCGATGAGCGGAACCATGATCTCTGGATGTGGGTCGAAGCCTTCCTTCTTAAGCTGACAGGCAGCACCAAGGATAGCGCGTGTCTGCATTGCTGTAATCTCAGGGAATGTGATACCGAGACGGCAGCCACGATGTCCGAGCATAGGGTTGTTCTCTGCGAGCGAATTGACGCGCTTACGGATTTCCTCTACGCTTACTCCCATCTCCTTTGCCATTGTCTCCTGACCAGCAGCATCGTGTGGTACGAACTCGTGGAGAGGTGGATCGAGCAGACGGATGTTTACGTGCAAGCCATCCATAGCCTTGAGGATGCCGTAGAAGTCTGACTTTTGATAAGGAAGGAGTTTGGCAAGTGCCTTCTCACGACCTTCTACAGAATCAGCAAGAATCATCTCTCGCATAGCCACAATCTTCTGATCGTCGAAGAACATGTGCTCGGTACGTGTGAGACCGATACCCTTTGCTCCGAATGCGCGTGCAACCTCTGCATCGTGTGGAGTATCGGCATTGGTGCGAACCTCCATCTTGGTGTATTTGTCGCAGAGATCCATGAGTTCCTTGAAGTCGCCTGAGAGTTCAGCTGCCTTTGTCTCAATCTGACCAGCATAAACCTGTCCTGTAGTGCCATTGAGCGAGATATAGTCGCCCTCCTTATATACTACGCCATCAATCTCAACAGTACGTGACTTGTAATCCACATTGATAGCGCCAGCACCTGATACGCAGCACTTACCCATACCACGAGCCACAACAGCTGCATGGGAGGTCATACCGCCACGAGCAGTAAGGATACCCTCTGCAGATGCCATACCAGCAAGATCTTCAGGAGATGTCTCGATACGCACCATGATGACCTTATGTCCGTCGGCATGCCACTTCTCGGCATCGTCTGCATGGAAGACTATCTGACCGCATGCTGCACCTGGAGATGCAGGGAGTCCCTGTGTGATAACCTTTGCCTTGGAGAGAGCGAGTTTATCAAAGACAGGATGCAGGAGCTCGTCAAGTTTCTGAGGCTCACAACGAAGAATGGCTGTCTTCTCGTCGATAAGACCTTCGTGCATGAGATCCATAGCGATCTTCACCATAGCAGTACCTGTGCGCTTACCGTTACGTGTCTGAAGGAACCAAAGTTTGCCTTCCTGAACGGTAAACTCCATATCCTGCATATCGTGATAGTGGTGCTCAAGAGCATCCTGAATTTGGTCGAGCTGCTTGTAGATCTCTGGCATAGCTTCTTCCATAGAAGGATACTTGGCAGCACGCTCTTCTTCCGAGATTCCGGCACGCTCAGCCCAACGCTGAGAGCCTATCTTGGTGATCTGCTGAGGAGTACGGATACCAGCCACAACATCCTCGCCCTGAGCGTTTACGAGATACTCACCATTGAAGAGGTTCTCACCATTGCCTGCATCACGAGAGAAGCAGACACCAGTAGCTGATGTGTCGCCCATGTTACCGAATACCATAGCCATAACTGATACTGCTGTACCCCACTCGTCAGGAATGCCTTCCATCTTGCGGTAGAGGATAGCGCGCTCATTCATCCATGAACGGAATACGGCACAGATAGCGCCCCAAAGCTGTGTGATCGGGTCGTCAGGGAAGTCAGAACCTGTCTGCTCCTTGATAGCAACCTTGAAGAGCTTAACGAGTTTCTGGAGGGATTCTACAGAGAGATCCTTATCGAGCTCAACGCCTTGTTCCTTCTTTACCTCTTCAATAATCTTCTCGAATGGGTCGATATCTTCTTTGTTCTCAGGCTTCATGCCAAGAACAACGTCGCCATACATCTGAACGAAACGACGGTATGAATCATATACGAAATGTGGATTGTTGGTTTTCTTTGCCATACCCTCAGCAACCTCATCGTTAAGACCAAGGTTGAGGATGGTATCCATCATACCAGGCATAGAAGCACGTGCGCCTGAACGTACGGAAACAAGGAGAGGATTGTTCACATCACCGAACTTGCAGTTCATGAGTGATTCCACATGCTTGACAGCTGCGTTGACATCGTCTTTGAGGAGCACAACGATTTTGTCCTGACCTACCTCATAATACTCATTACAGGTATCTGTAGTAATAGTAAAGCCAGGAGGTACTGGTACTCCGATAAGGTTCATTTCTGCAAGGTTGGCGCCCTTGCCACCAAGTGCCTCACGCATCTGCGCGTTTCCTTCTGCCTGTCCGTTGCCGAAGGTGTAAACTCTTTTTTGTGTCATTTCTTTTAAAGTTGTTTTTATAGTTTAGGTTATTACTAAAAAGTCTCATTAATGTCTTTCCGATTATCAAGTCACGAAATATTAATTCCGTTAACATGTTATCAGTCATTAGGGATTGCAAATGTATGAAATTAAAGAATCAACACCAAATTTTTTGAGCATTTTTTTCACTTTATTTTTTGAATTGTCACTTTTTCCCCCATTTTTTACGTTTTATGAAAAAAAGTTAGTACCTTTGTACCAAATTCGAATTCTAAAAATGGCAAGAAAAAAGAAACCATTACCTATACTTGAAAATATTACAATTCAAGACATCGCAGCAGAAGGAAAATGCGTGGTTCGCGTAAACGACCTTGTTGTATTCGTCCCATTCTGCGTTCCAGGAGATGTTGTTGATTTACAGATAAAGCGCAAGAAGCATTCATACGCCGAGGCTGAGGTTATCAAATTCCACAAGCTGAGCGATGTTCGTGCTGTCCCATTCTGTGAACACTTCGGTATCTGCGGTGGCTGTAAGTGGCAGAATCTGCCTTACGAAGAGCAGATCAAGGCTAAGCAGAAGCAGGTTAGTGACCAGCTGCATAGAATTGGTAAGATTGAACTGCCAGAGTTCCGTCCTATCCTCGGTAGCGTGAAGACTCAGGAGTATCGCAACAAGCTTGACTTCGGTTGTAGCAGCAAGCAATGGCTCACTCAGGAGCAGATGAAGGCTCAGGTGCCTTTCTCACCAGCTATCGGTTTCCATATCACAGGTGCATTCGATAAGATTCTCCCTGTGGAGAAATGCTGGTTGATGGATAATCTCCATAACGAGATGCGTAATGCTATCCGCGACTACGCTCTGGAGAACGGTCTTTCTTTCTTCGACCTCAGACAGCAGGTCGGTCTCCTGCGTGACATCATCATTCGTTGCAGTAATAGTGGCGAGTGGATGGTTATTCTTCAGATGCACTTCGACCGTACTTCGGACGAGGCTCTCAAGCAGAGCGAGGAGCAGACCATGGGTATCCTTCAGTTTGTAGCCGATAAGTTCCCACAGATAACCTCCCTGCTTTGGTTGGATAACCAGAAGTGCAACGATACTATCGGTGATCAGGACATCCACGTCTTCAAGGGCAAGGATCACATGCTTCTTCTCATGGAAGACCTTAAGTTCAAGGTTGGACCAAAGTCTTTCTATCAGACCAACACCGAGCAGGCTTATCACCTCTACTCAGTAGCACGTGAGTTTGCGCAGCTGAGTGGCAACGAGGTGGTTTATGACCTTTATACCGGTACAGGAACCATTGCCAATTTCGTAGCTCGTAAGGCAAAGAAGGTGGTGGGTATAGAATATGTGCCAGAGGCCATTGAGGATGCAAAGGTGAACTCTGAACTCAACGGAATCGACAATACAGACTTCTATGCCGGTGACATGAAGGACATTCTTACGGATGACTTTATCGCTGAGCATGGACAGCCAGACGTAATCATTACCGACCCTCCTCGTGCAGGTATGCATCAGGATGTAATCGACACCATACTCAGAGCTAAGCCTCAGAGAATAGTATATGTGAGTTGTAACCCAGCTACTCAGGCACGCGACCTTCAGTTGCTCGACGTTGACTATAAGGTAGTTGAGGTTCAGCCTGTGGATATGTTCCCTCACACACCACATGTAGAGAATGTCGTATTGCTTGTTCGCAAGTAAATCAAAACCACTTAGAGAAAATCCCTTAATACAAAGAACATAGAATATCAAAAACAAAACAAATATGAGTACAACTAATAACGGAAGCCATCACCATCATCATCACAGTCACAGCGGTCACAGAAAGGATGATACTGGTATCTTCAGAAGAAGAATGTCAGATCACGTAAGACGTGTAAGACTAATGAGAAGAGTCACCATGACAGCAACCATTACAATCGCTGTATTGGTTATGCTTGCAGTATTCTACGCCTACGTAATTGATCGCGGATAATAAAAAACATAAAAACAAAGACGCGAAGATGCAGAGAATAAATCCTCTTGCTTCTTCGCGTCTTTGCTTTTGCCTTGCTGAAGACAAAAACATGCTCAGTGCATCTTTACAGACCTAAATAGTTATTTTGAAAAGCACCTTCTTTGGTTCCTTGGCAGAATGACAGACATATTCGAACCTGAATCCTGCATCTACAAAGTTCTTCAATCCTGTTGCCTCTCTTACTGACTGAGTAAGCATATCCGTTATCTTATCCCTATTCTGATCTATGATATCTGGATCATCAAGGGCATCACAGAATGAAATATAGTAGATGTAAACTTTTCGCTCACGATCGAAGACAATACTATCAGTACGACTATAGTTGACTACAGGTGTAGGACAATAACGTTCGGTGTATTCCTTTGCCTGACGTGCAGCCTTCTCCTCCATCGTCTCCTGACAAGACATGAGAGAAACCACCCCCACAACAGCAAAGATACATAACAATAGTTTCTTCATTTACTGATTTCTTACCTCTTTTATAGAGAGAACGAAATTAATCTATAAGAGTAGAAGAGCGGACACGGCTCAACGTCTCTGGAGTCATCTGTAGGAATGAGGCAATATATACCAACGGTGCACGAAGCACTACCTGTGGAGCTGACTTACAGATACGACGATATCTGTTCTGTGCACTCTCGAAACGTACCATATCAGAGTGCTTCTGACTCTTGATAAGACTCTCCTCAAGAATCTTACGATAGAGAATCTGAATGTTCTGGTTATGAAGTGCAACCTCCTCAAGACGCTTTCTTGGAATTGCATACACATACGCAGGCTCAAGTGCCTCACACATAAGCTTGGTAGGTGTCTCAGTAAAGAGGCTCTCTATACAGAAGAACATATCACCGTCAACGGCAAGGTTCTCTGTGACTTCCTTGTCATTCTTATAGTAATACTGTCGCACAAGTCCCTTGTGGAGATAGAAGAAGTTCTCACATACTTCATCTTCCGCCAATATCATCTCACTCTTAGAGAATTTCAGCGGAACAAGAATGCTCTCAAGGACATCAAGCTCCTCGTGAGTCATTGTACTATATCGTCGTGCTAGCTCTCGAGCTATGTCACGAATAGGAATGTTAAGGTCTTTCATTAGATTTGTGGCTGAGATTTCGTTATGTGCAATATTTTTTTATTAGTCAAGTTTTAAAACTGCGAGGAATGCCTTCTGAGGTACTTCCACGTTGCCAATCTGTTTCATACGCTTCTTACCCTTCTTCTGCTTTTCAAGAAGTTTACGCTTACGGCTCACGTCACCTCCATAACACTTCGCTGTAACGTCCTTACGAACGCACTTGATAGTCTCACGGGCAACGATCTTTCCACCAATCGCAGCCTGAATAGCAATATCAAACTGCTGTCTTGGGATGAGTTCCTTAAGTTTCTCACACATACGACGACCAAATGGAACGGCATTATCGTAGTGAGTAAGAGTAGAAAGCGCATCAACAGGCTCACCATTCAGCAATATATCGAGTTTTGCAAGGCGTGAGAGTCGGAAACTATCCACATGATAGTCGAACGAAGCATATCCTTTGGATATGGACTTCAACTTATCATAGAAGTCGATGACAATCTCACCGAGCGGTATCGAGAAATGTAACTCAACACGATTACCACTTACATATTCCTGCTTCACGAGTTCGCCTCGCTTATCGAGACAAAGCTTCATGATAGGACCAATATAATTGGCATCTGTGATGATTGTGGCCTTGATATATGGCTCTTCGATATGATCTATGAATGTAATATCAGGCAATCCTGATGGGTTGTGAACTTCCTTCGCCCCACCCTGCTTATCATACACCATATACGATACGTTTGGCACAGTAGTGATAACATCCATATCGAACTCACGATCGAGACGTTCCTGAACGATTTCCATGTGAAGAAGTCCGAGGAATCCGCAACGGAATCCAAAGCCAAGAGCTACAGATGACTCTGGCATGAATGTCAATGAAGCATCGTTGAGCTGAAGCTTCTCGAGAGAAGCACGGAGATTCTCATAGTCAGTTGGATCGATAGGATAAACACCTGCAAAGACCATAGGCTTAACCTCCTGGAATCCTTCGATAGCCTTAGCACATGGTGCTGCTACCTGAGTAATGGTATCACCTACTTTTACTTCCTTAGCATCCTTGATACCTGAGATAATGTATCCAACCTCACCAGTGCTCATTTCCTTTCGAGGCACCATATCCATTTTCAGCACACCGATCTCATCGGCATCATATTCCATTCCTGTATTGAAGAACTTCACCTTATCGCCCTTCTTAATAGAACCATTAAGGATCTTATAGTAAGCAATAATACCACGGAATGAATTGAAAACAGAATCAAAAATAAGTGCCTGAAGTGGAGCCTCAGGATCACCAACTGGATGTGGGATGCGATCTACTACGGCATCAAGTATCTCCTGCACACCCTCGCCAGTCTTACCACTGGCACGAAGAATATCAGAGCGATCACAGCCTATAAGTTCGATGATTTCATCCTCTACCTCATCAGGCATCGCTGCTGGCATGTCGATTTTATTGATTACAGGAATAATCTCAAGGTCATGGTCAATAGCCATATAAAGATTTGAGATTGTCTGTGCCTGTACACCTTGCGTTGCGTCAACCACAAGCAAAGCGCCCTCACAAGCAGCAATGCTTCGGCTAACCTCATACGAGAAGTCAACGTGTCCCGGAGTATCGATAAGGTTCAGAATATACTTCTGTCCATCTCTCTCATACTCCATCTGAATAGCGTGACTCTTAATCGTAATACCTCTCTCCTTCTCAAGATCCATATCGTCAAGCATCTGGCCCTCTGTAATCTGGATAGTATTTGTCTTTTCCAGAAGACGATCGGCTATGGTACTCTTTCCGTGGTCGATGTGGGCAATGATGCAAAAGTTACGTATATTGTTCATTCTTGAAGGGGCAAAGTTTTATGTTTGATATGGGTATTATATACCCACAATAATCGATACAAAATTACTAATATTTCCGTGAATTTCAAAGAAAATACGGAATTTTAAGTTTTTTTTACAATTTGGGCATTTCCGCTACGCTGAGCCATAATGCAGAAGATGCGTCACTTGGCATACGCCAGTCACCTCGTGGTGACAAACTTACACTACCTACCTTAGGGCCATCAGGCAGACATGAGCGTTTGAACTGCTGATTGAAGAAACGACGAAGGAATGTCTTGAGCCATTTCTCTATAGTCGCATCATCAAATACATACTCACTTCCTGGCGCAAATGCCTTACGGGCAAGCATAAAGATCTTATCAGGACGGAAACCAAGACGTAGAACATAATACAGAAAGAAATCATGAAGGATGTATGGTCCGACAAGGTCTTCTGTCTTTTGCTTTATATTTCCATTCTCATCAGCAGGAATAAGTTCTGGTGATATCGGTGTATCAATAATATCCACAAGTACCTCACGGCAAGCTTCTTCAACCTCATTATCAGCAACATAATGAACAAGATACTTGATGAGTGTCTTCGGAATTGATACATTGACAGCATACATTGACATATGGTCGCCATTGTATGTAGCCCATCCAAGTGCCAATTCAGATAGGTCACCTGTACCGATTACCATACCACCCAGTTTATTACTCAAATCCATGAGAATCTGAGTTCTTTCACGTGCCTGACCATTCTCGTAAGTAACATCATGCACATTTATATCGTGTTCGATATCCTTAAAATGCTGAATACAAGCATCTTTAATACTTATCTCCTTGATAGTAATACCAAGATGCTGCATCAAAGAGATTGCATTGTTGTATGTGCGATCTGTAGTACCGAAACCAGGCATTGTTACACCAATGATTCCAGTACGAGGAAACTTGAGTTTATCGAATGTCTTTACACATACAAGAAGCGCAAGCGTAGAGTCGAGACCACCACTAATACCAACGACAACTGTCTTACAATTGGTATGAACAAGTCGCTTGGCGAGACCTGCAACCTGAATATTGAAGATTTCCTCACATGACGCTTTCATGTTACTTGAAGAAGGAATGAAAGGTGTTGGATCAATCTCACGTTCAAGTACGAAATCATGTGGCTCAACAGAATGACAATCAACAAAGCGTACCTGAGGCAACGTGTGACTCAATGAGGTTGGGCGCTGAGCATTGATGAAAGTGGTGTTATTACGGCGCTCTGCACGTAATTTCTCATAGTCAATCTGTGAGATAACGAGCTGTGGCTCAAATGAGAATCGTTCACTCTTAGCTATGCACTTTCCATTCTCATAGACAAGAGCATTTCCACCATAAACAACATCCTGAGTTGACTCTCCAAAACCACTGCTACTATAAATATATCCACTCATTGTACGTGCACTCTGCTGAGAGAGCAACGAACAAAGGTAGTTGTGCTTTCCTATGAGTTCATCAGAAGCAGAGAGGTTGCAGATAATATCAGCGCCAGAAAGTGCAAGTCGCGTGCTTGGTGGTTCTGGAGCCCATACATCCTCACAAAGTTCAACACCGAATGTTGCACCTGTATAAGTACGGAAAACCGTTGGCTGTGAGCTTATTCGGATTGTGCTTCCGGCAAAGAGTACATCTGTTGGATTCAAATCCTGAGAAGAAGCGAACCAACGCTTCTCATAGAACTCAGAATAATTAGGGAGGTATGTCTTAGGGATAAGGCCAAGAAGATCACCTTTCTGGATAACAGCAGCACAATTAAGAAGTATGTTTCCTGCCATTACAGGCAAACCTACAACTACAATGATATCAAGCTGACGAGTGAAGTCAAGAAGCATCATCACAGCCTGCTCGGCAGCATCAATAAGAAGTTGCTGACGGAAGAGGTCCTGACATGTGTAACCAGTAAGCGAGAGTTCTGGGAACACAATTATCTCAACACCCTTGCCTTCTGCCTGGGCAATCATGAGTTCAGTCTGCTGAAGGTTATAGGTTACGTCACCAACCTTTACACTTGGGATGGCTGAAGCCACCTTTATAAAACCAAAATTCTTCATACCTTATTCCGTTTACATTGTGACTTGAGTTGCACCATATCCATATTCCTGGAATGAAGCATCCTGATATCGTAGATTCTTATACCTGTATGTCAATTCATGAATAAGAGCACGACGAAGCACTCCCTCCCCCTTACCATGGATAAACACTATCTTCTTGCCACGTTCCTTCTTGTTTGAATCAAGCGTCTTTTTGAATGTATCGAGCTGATACTGCAGGATATCTGCACTTGACATGCCCTGAGTGGTTTCAAGTAAAGCATCTGCATGAAGGTCTATTACCAGAGGAGCATCCTTATCATTCTGCTTCTGTACGAAAGGATTTCCTTTCTTCTGCCCAGGTTTCTCATAACGACGCACATAGTTATCTATACGCTCTTTGTTGAGTTCACCTTCGCCAGACACCTGTGAAGGCTGGGCATCTGCATACATTTCACGCTTAAGAGCCTTTGCATCAATAACCAATGGACGAGCAGCCTTATCATTCTCGATAATTGTATAGAGAAGCGCATTCTGCTCGAAATAGTCGTTAGGTTGGAATGTATGAAGCTTATAGAATTTCACTCCATCCACCCTCAACTGTACATCAATTGTAGGCTTGATAACAAATGATTTCTCCTTCTTGAAAGCTACCATCTGAATACCAAGATGCTGAATATCCTCAAGATCCTCACGGCCTATTTCTTCAATGAAGAGTTTTGTGTTTGGCTCAACTTCACCTTCAGCTCTCAAACTCCATGCAGAGCCTTCTGCCTGAAGAATGGTATAACGGAAGTAATAGTTACAATCATTGACCAAATACACCTCGAAACGAGTGTTGATAATCATTGAAGCATCAACAGGAACGAAAGCAATATATGCGCTAAGACGATCACCACCCTTACGTTCCTCTACAGGAGCACGGAATGTGATTTCGCCAAGCGAAGGATCATCATCTACGATTGAGGCTGAAATATCCTCTTCATCATCATACTCGTTCATTATTGAACGAACTGAGCGACCAGACTCATGCTTCTTTGCCTCTTCCCCATTCTTTCCCAGAAAAGAAGAAGTCTTGAACATTGTATAGTCATCGCCACCTTCAGCAATAACAACGACTTCAGACGCCATTGTTGGTATCTGGAATCCATCTTCATCTTCCACAAGAACAATATTTCCCTTCTGGAAGCCAGCTATCTTACCACCTCCTGTTGATGAGAGGAATCTTACTTTATCTCCGATTTTCATTAGTTACAACGATTAGGAATTAATAGAGAACTGTCACCATACGACAGGAATCTGAAATCATGACCAAGTGCATAATCATACACCTTGTGCCAATCTTCACCGATGAGAGCGCTCACAAGCAACAACAATGTAGATTGAGGCTGATGGAAGTTTGTTACCAGCGCCTTAACTATATGATAGCTATAACCTGGAGCAATGATTATCTGAGTACTACTATGAAGTACGCTCACATCATTCTTTTCATACCATGCAAGCAAAGCCTTGAGTGATTCCACTGATGATATAGTCTTTGCAGCCTCAGCAACTTCACCTTCATACGGGTCCCATTGATTCACATGCAGCTGTTCTTCACTACATTCCGCATTAAGAATGAGTTTAACACCCATATAATACAAACTCTCCAGCGTGCGTACACTTGTTGTGCCTACGGCAATACAACCACCTTCATGAGCAAGAAGTCGCTCAATAGTATGCTTTCTGACAGACACGAACTCAGTATGCATCTCATGTCCTTCTATGAACTCTGCTTTTACTGGTTTGAAGGTTCCTGCACCAACATGAAGAGTGAGTTCCTCTCGCTCTATTCCATGAGCATCAAGATCAGCAAGCACTCGGTCTGTGAAATGAAGCCCCGCAGTAGGAGCTGCTACAGAGCCTTTTATCTTGGAATATACTGTCTGATATGTAGTCTTATCACTTTCCTCTGTCTTACGATTAAGATATGGAGGTATTGGCAATTCACCGCAAGCGTCAATTATCTCTGCAAAAGAAACAGATTCATCATCCCATTCAAAGTCAATCCAATGACCAGTATGAACTTCCTGTTTCCTCTCAACGCTGAGATTAATTGTCTTATCACCTACAGTTATCTCACGAATAAGTTTCCCTTCCTTCCATTTCTTAAGATTACCAACCATGCATACCCATGAACACTTTCCACGACTCTGGAACATTAGTTCGTAATCTGTTGGCTGTGCAGGTTCAAGAAGGAACACCTCTATTAGCGCACCTGTTATTTTATGGAAAAAGATTCTAGCCTGAATGACACGGGTATTATTGAACACCATCATCTCACCCTTAGGCAAATATTCTGGAATGTTGACGAAAGTATCATCACTAATCTCTCCTTTATTATAAATAAGGAGTTTACTACTATCGCGCTCAGCCTTAGGGAACTTCGCAATTCTCTCATCAGGCAGCGGATAGTTATAGTCTATTATCTGTATATTCTTTGGATTAGTCATTCTAAACTCTTTTTGGTGAAATCACCTTATCCGAAAATAACACGGAAGAAACAGTATATTATCGTTAATGCCATTACACTCAGGCTAATATCGAGATCATTCTTATCATAGCCTGTCTTGGTGTATCTAGAAGATATAAACTTGACATGAGGTGAAACCTTATAGTAAAGCTTATAATATAGGATGTATGTTATCACTCCAACCACAGCACCCCATACAAGTCCCACAAGCACATCTGTAAACCAATGAACACCAAGATACAAACGTGTCCAAGCATTTGCTATAGACCAGCAGATAAGTACAGGACTCAATATCTTTCCTCTTACAAGCAATGTCACGAATACAGAAAGCATCATTGTATTAGCTGCATGAGAGGAGAAGAAACTATATCCATTAGCATGATATCCAGCTACTGTATGTACAAGATGTTTTATCGCAGGATCATAACATGGACGAAGACGCATGAAATGTGGCTTTATGATATAGTCTGCGAGTAAGCCAGAAGCAAGGACACCGAAAAAGACACATGCAAAGATAAGCAATATCTGTCCCATCGTCTTATTGTTCTTAATGACAAGCACCGCAAGCGACACATAGAGTGGAATCCATGTATAACCTGTGGTGAATGCAACCGCAAAGCGATCTATAAACAGAGAGTTACTTCCATTAAGCAACTCAAGGAAGAACATATCCATACTCATCGTATTAGTTCCACGGACTTATCTTCTATCCATCCTTCCCTGCCATCGGCAATACGTATCTCAAGCCATCCTTTCAGAGAATTATCAAGAATATCGACTCTAGTACCTTCGTGCAAGACACACACATCATTAGCACCACTAGTAGGAGTCTTCTTTGCTGTAACTGCTGGAGAAGTTATAATTGCGCAAGATGGATTTGTTGCTAATTTCTTCAGATCTGAAGCAAAGATATTACCCACAATGAAGACAAAGACAAGTACAACACTTGCATAGAATGCAGCCTTTCTTACAGCCATCTGCTTTGCAAAAAGATAGACAAGGAAAAGAAGGAGAGCAACGATAAGAGAGATTAGAGCAATTGTTGCCCAAGCATCTACACCTAAAGATGTCTTGAAGTTCTCAATCCAAACCTTGAAGAATATCTTCTCCTGAGGTTGAATATTATCAATTGTCTTTGCACGAGCTATCTCCAAATTGTGAAGAATATCTGCATCACCAGGAGCGAGAAGAAGAGCTTTCTCATAATTGATCACAGCACGTGTAATATTCTCAGTACGATAGTAGGCATTACCAAGATTATAGTAAAGATTTGCACTCTTTCCCATTTTCAAGGCAGCTTCATAGTCAGCAATAGACTCCTGATACATACCCTTAGAATATGCTGCATCTGCCTTCAGCTTCAAAGATTGAGCCGACTCTGCAGATTCAGGTTTGTCATTTGTCTCCTGAGCCATCACAGTATTACTACCAGTCAAGATAAGCATCAGAACTAACAAAACGCTCAGAGCCTCTGTAGCTGTTTTTTTCTTTTTCTTCATTCCTTCCTCAATATTTGTAATGGCAGAAACAGCCTTATCGTATGTCTTCTGCATATTACCTGCAGCATCACCTGGAGCATAACGTTCAAACTCACATTCATCAAGAGCCTCAAGGAATGTATCAATATCTGACTGACTTGCATTGCGAGAAGATAGTTTTTCAGCAATGTTCTCACGAGAGAGTTCTGATGCAGGCATTGACAGTTTGTCAGAAACATATCCCCAAAGTGCTCTGAGCACCTCATCATAGAATGCTGAAGACTTACCTTCTGCCATAAGTTTTGCAGCAAGCTTGAGTTTCTTACCAGCAACCTTATTAGCCTTCTTACCTCTCATAGCATCAATGTTCGCCATCTCCATAGCCTGCTTACGGAATACAATAAGAAGCACAAGGAAGATGATAACGACAAGTGCATTAAGAATAGTATAGAGTGTACTACCGAAGAAATAGTCATTGGTATTAACCATCTCAGGAGCACCTTCATGGATGAAATGAATATCCTTATCTAAAGGCTGAGAATAGTCAGCAACTTCCCCACCCTTTCCGTTACCTTTCTCCACTTCAAGTATCATTGGAGAAGTACGGATAGTCTTATATTTATTAGCTGAAGTATCGAAATATGTGAGTTCAATAGGCTGCAACTGGTATTTTCCCTGATTTCTTGGCACGATAAGAACATCATAAATCATATTACCAGTAAGACCAGCAGCAGTAAGCTTGGTCTTGTCAGTCACCTTTGCATCATACTTGTCAAAGTCTGTTGGTACCTGAAGTTGTGGCTGTTTGATAAGCTTAAGGTTACCATTACCACCAACAACGATACGCACTTTTACAGGATCACCAGCCTTCACCTTTTCATGATCAAGAGAAGCACTAATAGTAAACTTACCCACACCTCCTGAGAAATCAGCAGGTTTCTGAGGAAGCGGATCTACCTGAATGGTCATACCAGGTGCTATAATATCCTTCTTAACCTCAACATATCCACTACCACCATTGAAGAATGCCTCAAAAGGATCTACATTACGGTTCTCCTGAACGACAACTCCCTTGAAGGTAATAGTTGGAATCTCAAGTTTACCAGTCATCTGTGGATACATCATGTACTGGCTCCATGTCACACAACGGTAAGGACGACCGTTTACTGTCTCCAAATGGAATGACTTCTGCTGTGGAAGTGGGACTTCCTGTGAGTGGAAACCAGTAAGGTCAGGCATCTTACCATTCAACTGAGTAAGCTCAACCTGTGTATAAACCTTATAGGTAAGCAGAATAGGCTCCTGTTCATGAACACGAGTCTTATTAGCACTTACCTTTATGAAAAGATCATTTCCAGAAATATGTGAACCAGAAGGACGCACCTGAGCTCCTTGCTGTTGCTGCATACCTCCCTGCTGTGAGCGAGCCTTACCTGATACCGTAATCTTTACAGATGGTGAAGTTACAGTTTTTCCATCAACAGTAGCACGAGCACCACTAATGCTATAAGTACCATTCTTAACAGCTACAAGAATATAGGTATAGGTCACAGAACAAGACTGTGACGAATGACCGTTTATCATCTGATAGCTCTGCTGAGTACTAGTACTTGGTCCCATCAACACCTCGAAGGCATCAGGAATACCACCAACACGGAATCCCTTTACATCCGTTGTGGACATAGTGTACTGCAAGCGGAACTGCTCATCAACAGCTACATGCTGTGGAGCACTTACACGTATCTGAGCAATCATCGGAATGATGACTGCCAAGAATAATATTATGGTAGAAAATCTTTTCACTAATATATTTTATTTTCTTAAGGTGAAACACCTCATCCCCTATTACCAGTTTTTCTCGATGTTCTTTCTTTGTGGCTGTGACTTAGCCTTCTGCAACTTACGTTGAGTATTTTTCTCTTCCTGCATTGCTGCCTGAAGAAGCTGTTCAGCATTGTCCTTGCTCATTTGATCCTTAGGCTGCTGCTGTTCTTTCTTCTGCTCTTGCTTCTGCTGCTCCTTTTTCTGCTGTTGCTGCTTCTGCTTGTTCTGCTGAGGTTGATTCTTCTGCTGACGCTTACAGAGCACAAGATTATATCTTGTCTCATCATCACTTGGATTCAATCTCAAAGACTGCTTATAAGCATTGATAGCCTCAGAATACATCTGATGTCTTTGGCAGATTACACCGATATTGTGATATGCCATAGACTTTCTGTACTTAGAAGTCTCAAGATTAGCCGCCTTTTCAAAAAATGTAGTAGCAAGCGAGTCCTTGTTCTGCTGCATATAAGCGCAACCAAGGTTATAGAGAGCCTGCGGATTATTATCCTTCTTGGTAAGAGCCTTACTATACTCCACCTCAGCAGCCTCAACAGTTCCAGAACGGAACAGTTTATTACCCTTACGGATATGGGCTCTGTCAGTCTGAGCAAAAAGACTCATGCTGCCAATCATTAGGATAAATAATATGCTTAATATTCTATACATTATCTTATTTTGTAGAAGTCTTGAAAATTCTAATCTTTGTGAAGAACGGATTCATTGCCTCATTGATGCAAACCTCGATGATTAGGAAGAGTATGCAGAAGAAGCCGAACACCTGGAACTGCTCATTGTATTCAGAATACACAACACTCTTCATTGAGCCTTGCTGAAGCTTTGCAAGTTCGTCATTAAGACGCTCCTGAGCAGAAGAGGTGTTATCAACATGGATATAGGTTCCTTTTCCTGCTTCTGCCACCTCACGACACATCTGCTCATTAAGACGAGTCATTACCGTATTTCCAGAATTATCTGTCATATAGCCACCTCTTCCATCAGGAATTGGTGCACCATTTGTATCACCTATACCGAGGATGAATACGTTCATACCCTTCTTCATTGCAGCCTTTGCTGCTTCACTTGCACCACCTTCATGGTCCTCACCATCAGTAATAACAATGATAGCCTTACCTATCTTATCCTGCTGTGTAAAACTGTTTGATGCAAGATTAATTGCCTGAGCGATATCAGTACCCTGAGTCTGTATCAAAGATGGATCTATACTCTGAAGGAACATCTTTGCTGACACATAATCTGATGTGATAGGCAACTGCACGAAAGCATCTCCAGCAAAGACAATAAGACCGATCTTGTCATTAGTGAATTTATCAACAAGACTCTCGATGAGCATCTTACTCTTATCCAGACGTGAAGGCTGAACATCCTCAGCCAACATTGAGTTGGAAATATCCATTGCAATGATGCACTCAATACCGTTACGCTTCTCATTACTTACCTTTGTACCCATCTGTGGACGGGCAATCATGAAGATAAGAAGCATGAGAGCAAACTGCAAAGCACTAAACTTCAGCCAGCGTCTCTTAGTAGAAGCATCTGGCATCAATCTAGAAATGAGTCGGGCATCACCCAGTTTCTTTATCGCCTTTCGGCGCTTTATCTCTGCCCATGCCATGAGTCCAATGAAAACTGGAATCAACAGCAACAGATACAGATATATTGGTGAATCAAATCTAAGCATAACTTATATCTTTCTGAAAACAGTCAATCTCAAAAGCACCTCGAGCAACAGAATCAAAACTGCAGCAATAGCGAATGGCTGATAAGCCTCATAGCGCTTTGAGAACTTCTTCACATTCAGGCGAGTCTTCTCCAGTTTGTCAATATCCTTGTAGATCTGGCTCAACTCCTTATTATTAGTAGCACGATAGAAGTTACCTTCACTCGTAGCAGCAATATCCTGAAGTGTCTTTGTATCAATCTCAACAGGCATATTCACATACTGAACACCACCTGCAACTGGCATTGGATAAGGTGCCACACTTGTAGTACCTACACCGATGGTATAAACACGGATTCCCATGCTCTTGGCAATCTGAGCCGCAGTTATAGGCGAGATATCACCCATATTGTTCGAACCATCAGTAAGCAGAATCACCACCTTACTCTTTGCCTTCGAATTCTTAAGACGTGAAACGGCATTAGCCAAACCCATACCGATGGCTGTACCGTCAGAAATCAAGCCCTGAGCAGCAATGTCTGTTCTTGTGCCTTGAAGCAGATTTATCAATGAAGAATGATCTGCAGTCATCGGACATTGAGTAAATGCCTCACCTGCAAAGATTGTAAGACCGATATTATCATTTGGACGGTCAGCAATAAACTCACCAGCCACAGCCTTGGCAGCCTCAATACGATTTGGCTTCAAATCCTCTGCAAGCATACTGGTAGAAACGTCCATAGCCAGCATGATGTCAATACCCTCAACAGTTCTCTCATCCCATGCATTATGAGTTTGAGGACGTGCCAAGGCAATGACAATAAGAGTGAAGGCAATACATCTGAGCAACATAGGCATGCCCATCAATCTAACCCTCCAACTAACAGGAGCGTTGCGATAGACATTCGTATCGCTCAGGTAGAGAGACGTCTCTGCCTTTCTCTTGCCTGCATTGCGAAAAAGGAAGTACCATATTATATAAGGTACGAGCAATAGCAGTAATATGAAATATAATGGTGATTCAAATTCCATTTTAATATTTTCTTATGAATGAACCCACGAAGACTAGATCGCAAGTTGGATATACTCCCAGACAACATAAACCAACAAAGCTGTTGCAGCAACGATAACACCGCACATTGTCCACTTGAGAATATTGCGGTTACGTATTGTCTGCTTATCCTGCTCGGTTACGGTTGGCTCAATACGTTCCTCAGTTGGAGCATTCTCCTGTTTGGTAGTATTGATAAAATCGATGGCAGAGATGAGATTATGGTCATTCTCATTAACGCCAACAGAGTACTTAGCGAACTTTACAAGGTCAGCTGTCTCGAAGAGCATAGTCAGCTCACCAATCTTCTGCTGATCCTTTTCCTGACGAAGACGTGAGATAATCTCAGCACTTGTCATCTCCATTGCGTTGAAGCCGAAACGCTCCATCATATAGCGTCTGAGGGTATCAGTCAAGTGAGTATAGTATGCCTTGGCATCATCAGCTGTTACCGTTGTAACCTTATTCTTAATCTCCTCGATAGAGTTAAGCGCCTTCTGGTGTGCAGGAACTCGCTTGATAATCTTCACCTTGAAGACGATAGGCTTCTCGTTCTTCAGTCGGATGAACATAAGCAGAGCGAGAACGAAGAGCAGAAGCTCAGCAGCACTCAACCACAGCAATCGGCTCCATTCTTCCCAGAGGAAAGGATTGTCCTGCACATCCTTCGGACCATAGAACTGGTTAGGATGAAGTGTGTCAACCTTTACGGTAAGAACCTTCAGCGCCAATGACTTTGACTCAAACTCCTTACCATCTACCTTTACCTTAACACCTGGGATATAGTAAAGGGTATCATCAAAGGAAGTCAAGGTATAGTGCGCAGAAACACGAACATAACCATCGTCCAGCTTCTGACTATCTGTAGGCAGAGTCTCCACAACCTCAATTCCAGGAATTAGCATTTCCTGAGGCTGAAACTGAGGGAACTGCACATTCTGCCCTTCCTTGATTGTCACACCGAGGTGGAAACCTGTCTGCTGTCCAACGAATATTGAAGCTGAGTCAATCTTCACCTCAACATTCTGAGCAGACAAAGGAAGCGCCATAAGCACCAATGCCCAAAGCAATATGTAAATATTCTTTGCCAAACTATTTTCTATTTACTTTTTTCTTAAAATCAACATCCACGCATAGCAAACATCTGTCTGAGCGACTTTACATAGTCACCATCTGTAGCAACGCTCACGAAGTCAACACTTGACTTTGCAAATGTCTGCTTCAGATCTACAGAACGCTCCTGCCAGTATTTTGAATGAGCCGTACGAAGTGCCTTACTAGAAGTATCGATATACATCTCATGACCTGTCTCAGCATCTCTTACTCTAAGAATGCCAACATCAGGAAGCGACTTCATGATAGGGTCATAAACCTGAATTGCCATCAAGTCGTGCTTTGAACGGCATACCTGCAATGGCTTCATGAATGGCTTGCGGTCATAGAAGTCACTCATCACGAAGGCTGTACACTTTCTCTTCATCACCTGACCAAGGAACTCGAACGCCTGTGAGATGTCAGTTTTCTTTGACTCTGGCTGGAAATCGAGCACCTCACGAATGATGTAGAGCACATGCTTTCTACCCTTCTTTGGTGGAATGTATTTCTCAATTCGGTCAGAGAAGAAGATTACTCCAATCTTATCATTATTCTGGATAGCAGAGAATGCCAAAGTTGCAGCCATCTCAGTTACCATCTCTCGTTTCATCTGAGAGCGTGTACCGAAATCAAGCGAACCTGACACATCTATCATCAGCATGACAGTAAGCTCGCGTTCCTCTTCAAACACCTTCACGAAAGGACGGTGGAATCTTGCCGTCACATTCCAGTCGATGTCACGAACATCATCACCGAACTGATACTCTCTCACCTCAGAGAACGCCATACCGCGTCCCTTGAAAGCCGAGTGATATTGTCCGGCGAAGATATTGTTCGAAAGACCACGAGTCTTAATCTCAATCTTTCTGACCTTTTTTAGTATTTCAGAAGTCTCCAATTGTAATTTTCAATTATCAATTTTCAATTATCAATTGTTCCTGACTTAAGGAACTTCAACCTTGTTGATGATCTGGCTTACAATCTCCTCAGATGTGATATTGTTTGCCTCTGCCTCGTATGAAAGACCGATACGATGACGAAGAACATCATGAGCAACTGCTCTTACATCCTCAGGGATAACATAGCCTCTTCTCTTGATGAAGGCGTATGCACGAGCTGCCTTGCAAAGGCTGATACTTGCACGAGGACTACCACCGAATGTGATCATTGACTTGAGTTCCTTCAAACCATAGTTCTCTGGGAAACGTGTTGCGAATACGATGTCAGCAATGTACTGCTCAATCTTCTCGTCGATATAAACCTGACGAACAACCTCACGAGCCTTCATAATCTCTTCTGCAGAACTTACAGGAACTACAGTTGGCATGCTACCTGCAAGATTCTCACGCATGATGCGCTTTTCCTCTTCAAGTGTTGGGTAGCTGATAACCACCTTGAGCATGAAACGGTCCATCTGTGCCTCTGGCAATGGATAAGTACCCTCCTGCTCAACTGGGTTCTGAGTAGCCATTACGAGGAAAGGCTTTGGAAGGCTGAATGTTGACTCACCAATTGTTACCTGATGCTCCTGCATAGCCTCAAGAAGAGCACTCTGCACCTTAGCTGGAGCACGGTTGATCTCATCGGCAAGCACGAAGTTAGCGAATACAGGACCCTTCTTCACCTGGAAGTTCTCGTCCTTCTGAGAGTAGATCATAGTACCTACAACGTCAGCAGGAAGAAGGTCAGGTGTGAACTGGATACGACTGAACTTTGAGTCAATAAGTTTTGAAAGGGTATTGATTGCGAGGGTCTTTGCAAGACCAGGCACGCCTTCAAGAAGTATGTGTCCATCAGAAAGAAGTCCGATGAGAAGTGATTCTACAAGATGCTTCTGACCTACAATAACACGGTCCATACCGGTGGTCAGATTGGTAACAAAGTTACTCTGCTGCTCAATAAGAGCGTTAAGTTCTCTAATGTCTATAGCTTCTGCCATAATTGTTGTTATGTATTTATATTCTTTAATTTCCCGAAATCGAACGCAAAAGTACAAAAAAATACACACTTTTCATCATGTGTTCTTCTAAAAAGTATTAATTTAAGCATTAATTAACGAGATATTTTAAAAAAGTGAAAAAATTTCAGTAACTTTGCACTACTTTTTACAAAAAACGCATTTAACGATGATAAATTACGACTTGTCGAAGATAACAACAGTAATATTTGATGTTGATGGGGTTTTAAGTGCAAACACAATCCCAATGGACCTCAACGGAAACCCTGTTAGAACCATGAATGTGAAAGATGGCTATGCCATCCAACTTGCAGCCAAGCAAGGCATTCGTCTTGCCATCATTACTGGTGGCAAGTGCGATAGCATTCAGTATCGCTACAGCAAGCTTGGTGTCAAGGATATCTACATGAGTGCAGGTGTCAAAATTGAGGTTTATCGCGAATATCTTCGTCAGAACAATCTCAAGGATGAGGAAGTCATGTTCCTTGGAGACGACATTCCTGACTATGAGATCATGAAGGTTGTTGGTTGCCCATGTTGCCCTTCTGATGCTTGTCAGGATATCAAGGATATCTCTACTTACGTTTCTCCAGCTATCGGTGGAAGTGGTTTTGCCCGTGATGTTCTCGAGCAATTACTCCGAAGCAAAGGCATGTGGCTGAGTTCTGCCAAGGCTTTCGGTTGGTAGTTCATTCACTTTCACTTCGAAATAACACCGAAGTTCCTTTGAAGCAGCTCCAATCCAGGTCCAATTCAGCTCCAATTCAAGTCCAATCCAACTCCTATCTCCGATTGGAGAATAATTGGACTTACATAAGACCCACGTAAGAGTTACGTAAGACTTACATAAGAGTCACATAATTGAAATTTCCCAGCCTTAACCCTGAAAGGGTGACATAGCTCAGGATAGGGTGAAAACCCTATCATTTAGATAGTTACGTCTATATAAAGTCCTGTAAGGACGACATATTTTCATAACCACCATTGAAGATATGGAATTATGTCACCCATACTGGGTTCTGACAACGGAGAAATACCAATGGTAAATAGGGTTTCCACCCTATCCTAAGCTATTCCGTCCTTACAGGACTTTGGTGTATCAAGGGTGAGAAAGATCAGTTGCGTAAGAGTCGCATAATAGAAGTTTTCGCAAGCTCCACTTAGGAGTACAAGGAGTTTTATCCTGCGAGGAGTGAGGAGTTGTTCCATTCGGCATCAGAAGTGGACTCCTAACTTCTAACTGATATAGACATTCGTCTTGTACTACTTGCTACTCCTTGAACTCCTTAAACAAAGAAACCTCTTCCACCAAAAAGAAACAAAATGAAACTAATATTAGCAAGTAATTCCCCACGCCGTCGTGAGCTTCTCGGTGGCCTTGATATTCCATACGAAGTTCATGTCATAAAAGGCATCGACGAGAGTTATCCCGACACTCTTCCAGCAAAGGATGTAGCAGAGTTTATCGCAGGTAAAAAGGCTGAGCCATACAAGGAATGGTTCACCAACAAAGACGTTGTGCCTCAAGACATTAGCATGACCGACGACACTATTGTGGTAACTGCTGATACCGTCGTTGTAGTAGATGACATGATACTCGGAAAACCGAAGGATCGTGAGGATGCTCATCGTATGCTCAAGCTCGTCAGCGGACGTGTTCATCAGGTTTACACTGGCGTTTGTCTTCTGAGCAAAAACAACGAGCGTCACTTCTCTGTCTGTACCGATGTCACATTCCGCGAACTGACAGACGAGGAGATTTACTACTACATCGACACCTACAAACCATTCGATAAAGCTGGTGCCTATGGCATTCAGGAGTGGATTGGCTACATCGGTGTCACCCGACTTGAAGGCAGCTATTTCAATGTCATGGGACTACCTGTTCAGCGCATCAACGATGAGTTGGCACGGATTTTGTAATATCACTTACAAACGCCTTCCGAGGTATATGTCTCACTAAAAGTTAGCAAATGAATCATCAATATACTGATCAACTCGTAAAACTCCTCAAGAGCACCCGTCACTATGCTGCTATGATGCATAGCAAGAGTGTGCGTCCAGAGCACTTACTCCTGACCATGATTAAGGATCGCTATGACTTCCCTTATCAGGCCATGGAGCATCTCAACGTGGACAAGGGTGTCGTTACTGAGCGACTTCTTGACTCCATTCGCGACATCTTCAACCGTCAGGAGCAGAACAGTTCTTCTGCTGCCGACACAAAAGAGGTTTCGGAAGACGATATTCTCTTCAACGATCAGACAACCAGCATCTTACGACTGGCCGACCTTGAGGCACGAATGAGTCACGATAATGACGTTGATGTTAAACACTTGCTTCTCGCAATGCTTCATGATGGCATGAACAGCGTTGCTAAGGATATTATGGAAGAAAATAATATGAACTACGACAACATCCTCGATTTTTGCGAGGAATATGTTCCTACTCAGACACCTACAAATGGTCTTGACTTGACTGACGATGATGACATGAATGATGATGTTGAGGATTCTGCCTCTTCAAGCACACAGACCACCGAAAAGCCTAAGACAAAGGCTGGTGGCAAGAAGACTCCTGTCATCGATAACTTCTCAACCGACCTTACTCAGGCAGCCATCGAAGGCAAGCTCGATCCATGTGTTGGTCGCGAGAATGAGATTCAGCGCCTGACCGAGATTCTTGGTCGCAGAAAGAAGAATAATCCTATCCTCATCGGTGAACCTGGTGTGGGTAAGAGTGCTATTGTGGAAGGTCTTGCGCAAAGGATTGCAGACAACCGCACATCACCTATGCTTTTCAATAAGCGACTCGTGGCTTTGGATATGGCTGGCATGGTTGCCGGCACCAAGTACCGCGGTCAGTTCGAGGAGCGTATCAAGGCTCTTATCAAGGAGTTAGAGGAAAATCCGGATATCATTGTCTTCATCGATGAGATTCACACAATCATTGGTGCAGGTGGTGGTGGCGGCACTATGGATGCAGCAAATATGCTGAAGCCTGCTCTTGCTCGTGGTAAGGTGCAGTGCATCGGTGCAACTACCCTTGATGAGTACGCAAAGACTATCGAAAAAGATGGTGCTCTCGAGCGTCGTTTCCAGAAGATCATCGTTCAGCCTTCAACAGCTGATGAGACACTTCAGATTCTCCAGAACGTGAAGTCACGCTATGAAGCTCACCATCACGTACATTATACAGATGAAGCCTTGACCGCATGTGTCAAGTTGACAGAGCGTTATGTCACAGATCGCGCTTTCCCAGACAAGGCAATCGATGCTCTCGATGAGGTTGGTTCACGACTTCACCTGCAGTTTGTTGATGTTCCACAGGACATCGTTGACCTTGAAAAACAGGTGGCTGAAGCAAAGCAGAAGAAGTTGGATTCCGTTAAGAATCAGAACTTTGAGCTTGCAGCAGCATATCGCGACAAGCAGGCAGAACTTGAAGAGGAACTTGCAGAGCGCAATCGTCGTTGGCAAGCAGGTGACTCTGACGATGTAAAGGAAGTAACGGCTGACGATGTGGCAGATGTTGTTTCTATGATGACTGGTATTCCTGTCCAGAGAATGGCAGAAAGTGAGGGCGATCGTCTTCGCAACATGGGCGCAATTCTCAAGGATGCCGTTGTTGCTCAGGATGCTGCTATCGAGAAGATGGTTAAGACTATCCAGCGCAATCGTGTAGGTCTTCGCGACCCTAACCACCCGATTGGTGTGTTTATGTTCCTTGGTCCTACTGGTGTTGGTAAGACTTACCTCGCCAAGAAACTGGCTGAGCACATGTTCGGTTCTGCTGATGCTCTTATCCGTATTGATATGAGTGAATACACCGAGAGTTTCAACACCTCACGTCTTGTTGGAGCGCCTCCGGGATATGTCGGTTATGAAGAAGGTGGCCAGCTCACAGAGCAGGTTCGCAGAAAGCCTTATAGCATCGTACTTCTTGACGAGATTGAGAAGGCTCATGGCAATGTCTTCAATATGCTTCTCCAGGTACTCGATGAAGGTCGTCTTACAGACGGAAATGGTCGTCTTGTTGACTTCCGAAATACCGTTATCATCATGACCTCTAATGCAGGTACTCGTCAGTTGAAGGAGTTCGGTCATGGTGTGGGTTTCAATGCTGGTAACGGCTTGGGTATCAGCATGAACGAGAAGGACAAGGAGTATGCTCGTTCTATCATTCAGAAGAGCCTCAGCAAACAGTTTGCTCCTGAGTTCCTCAACCGTCTTGACGAGATTATCACCTTCGACCAGCTCGACTTGAAAGCTATCAGAAAGATCATCGATATTGAACTCAAATCTGTCTATAAGCGCATATCAGATTTGGGCTATACTCTCACTATTTCTGATGATGCCAAGGACTTCGTTGCAGAGAAGGGATATGATGTTCAGTTCGGTGCTCGTCCACTCAAGCGTGCCATCCAGAACTACATCGAAGATGCTGTCTGCGAGCGCATTCTTAGTGGTGAGGTTAAGGAAGGTGATGAGATTAACATCACAAAGGAAATGATAGATGGAACTCAAGGCAAATAACATAAGGCTTTTCATCTTCGACCTCGATGGTACTCTCCTTGACACCTTGCGTGATCTTGCAGCAAGCGTCAATTATGCAATGGAGCAATGTCACTACCCTACTCATTCTATCGATAAGGTATGTATGATGGTAGGTAATGGAGTTGCGACTCTCATCAAAAGAGCCGTTCCAGAAGGTACATCGGAAGAGGATACTGCCAAAGCCCTTGATACTTTCAGAAAACATTATATGAAACATAGCGAGGATACCACCCAACCATACGGTGGCATCCTCGAACTATTATCTGCACTTAAGGCACAAGGGAAGAGTATTGCCGTTGCAAGTAATAAATTTGATGCTGCTACTAAAGTTCTTTGCGACAAGTACTTCCCTAACCTTATCGATATAGCCATAGGAGAGAATGAGGCAGAAGGAATCAGCAAGAAACCCGCCCCAGATATGGTTCTGAAGGCAATGAATCAACTTAACGTTTCTCTTGAGGAATGCGTTTATATCGGAGATAGCGATGTTGACATTGCGACAGCCAAGAACGCAGGAATACCATGTATCAGCGTACTTTGGGGCTTCCGCACAAAAGAATTTCTTCTGGCTCACGGAGGAATTTGTTTCGTCCAAAAGCCAGAAGAAATCGCTAAGTTTTGTTGAAAAGCAGTGTGATGTAAGTTCTGTATAAAACAATGGGGGACTGAGTAGTTACTCTTCTAAACTTTCCCATCATTGGGAAACGTCTGGAAGACGTTATCTCAATAACCGCATGCACCGAACGTAGTGGTGCTTGCGGATGTCAAGTGTCACGCTCTCTGTGCTTCATTTTCCGTGAAAATCTATTGACAACATTGACAACATTGACAACATTGACATTAAAAGAGACCCGCTGTCACAGCGAGTCTTTTCCCCAAAGAAAATACAAATGATTTACACAAACACCAATCTATCCAACCGAGAAGCCAAAGGC
>JAZQOH010000047.1:0-20284 GCA_045627725.1 Prevotella sp.
AGCGTTGATCGTGCTGCAATACTGCGCATTCGTCGGAAGCCCACTCAACAGATAATGATATTTCTCGTTGCCGTTCAATTCTGTCATGTCAAGTGTCATAGGAAGAAGGTCGCAGAATGCTCTGCCCGTTTCCGTGTCCTCTATCTGAGCAGAGAACGTCTTGCCGTTTATCTTGATTTCTATGTCCATAGCGAACGTTTTTATGGCAAATAGTGCCAAGATGATGATAGTTAATTTACGAGTCATACTTTAAGTTCAATAATTAATGTTATTGCCTAAAGTGTTACGATCTCTCCGATGCAGCAGGTTATCAGAGGAATACCGCTGTCTTCTGCCGCCTTGCGCTCATTCTCCCTTGGCTCATCCCAGGCATGGTTAGCAAGTGCCACCTTAGAGTGATGCACGGTAACGAAGCGATTGGGCTGAAGTTCGCTTACCTCCTTTCCCAACTCCTCGGGCATCGTGTGTATGTTGCACCAGTTGACATCGTACTGACCATTCTCCATGATGGCAAGGTCGATGTCGGGGAACTGCTGGCCGAAACGCTTGAACCGCATTCCATACCCACCGTCGCCCGAGTAGAATACCTTGCGGATAGGTGTTTCTATGAGCCATGAAGCTCGCTGTGTCTTGTTCCTTTTGAGAGTACGACCAGAAAAATGACGGGTAGGAAGACAATGGAAGAAAAAGTCATCTGCATAGTTTTCGTTGCAGTCAAGTTCAATGATCTGCTTCTTGGCATATCCCCAATGTTCGAAGTTCTCGCCTACACCCAAAGGACAAATGACCTTACCGGCTCTGTCCTTCAGCGCAACCACCGTCTTATGGTCAAGATGGTCATAATGATCATGTGAGACGATAAGGTAGTCAATCGTGTCAGGCATGTCCTCAGGTTTATAGATATCAGTACCTGGGAATACCTTGCCCATGATGCTGCTGACCGGTGAGAAAGCGATGAACACTGGATCGACAAGAATCGTCTTACCACTGAGCTGAAGCAGGAAGGAACTATGTCCGAACCATACATACAGATCCTTGTCTTCCGGCAAATGCTTTAAGTCACTCTTCATGACTGGAACTTCTCCCTCTTTTGGGGTAAGGCGCTTGCTTTTCTTGCGTCCAGTCAACATATCCCTCATAGAGGTCAGATAGCTATGCTTGCCTGTCATCAATACAGTGCTTTCCTCGTTCTGAAACTCTCCGTCCTTGTAGAACGGTGATTTTTTTACCCTTTCCAATCGTGCGCCACGAGGATTGCGTCCGAAGCATGGCTGGCTCAGGACAATAGTCGAGATACTGATCACGGTCAGGAGCAAGAATATGATGATAGACATTTTTTTAGTATGTTTCATTCATCTTCAGTTAAACTTAATTGATATTTATGTCTGACTATCTTCGGCAGTTTCCTGGCCACCTCATCGTATGAATGCCTGATCCACTTCCTGATCTCTTCTTCGTCGAGGTCTCTCTCCAGATAGAGGTCGTTCCACATCTTCTTGTTCATGTGGTAGGCTGGCTCAACGCCCCTATACCGTTCGCGCAGTTCTATCGCCAGAGCTGGGTCACACTTCACAGCAACCTTTGGCTCAGGCGCTTCCAGCCACATCATCAGGAACCACTTGCCTTCGATACGGAACGTGATGACTTCCGGACAGAACTCATCTTCTGTGACGTATGGGAGCGTCAGACAGTATTCCCTTACTTCCTCGATATTCATAATGCTTTATCTGTCACCTATAGACTGGCAGCGGAAATAGAAAATGTCTGTTTACCAAACATTGACATGAACTCGCTCGGCATCCCACTTATCCTTTGGATCAGGAGACTCAGCAGGATGACCGATTGCGACGATGCCCATAGGAACAATGTATTCAGGGAGCTGCAAGAGCTCACTCATATACTTTACTTTCTCTGACTGAGGATAGACACCACACCATACTGCACCCAAGCCCATGGCATGGGCAGCAAGAAGCAGATTCTCGGTTGCAGCGGATGTGTCTTCGATCCAATAGTTCCTGGCTTCGCCTTCAAAGGCTCTCTGCATATCACCACAGATGGTAATAGCTACCTGTGAACGACCGACTGGAGTGGCCTGTCTGATGTGCATTGGGATGGAATCCAGCATCGCTCTGTCCTTCACCACCACGAACGACCAAGGGCGTACATCAGCAGCCGTAGGGGCAGACATAGCAGCACGAAGAAGGGTCTCAATCTGTGCATCCGTGACTGGCTCGTCAGTGTATTGACGTACACTTGTTCGGGTCATGATAGCATTGATCACTGTCGCACTGTCTGAGGTTTTACTGTTTTCCTCGACGTTGGTTGCTTGACTGCATCCCATCAATGAGAGTGCCATGACAAGCAGTACTGTTATGTAATTTACTTTCATCATTGTGATATTTATCGTTATTTCTTTGTTTCCGTCCCGAAATTCGTATAGTACCACTCGAACCAGTCTTGAATGTCCATGTCGAAGTGATCCATCGATCCCTGTCGAGTAAGGATACACTGTGCTACATTGACGTAGGTTCCACAGACATTCTGGTTTACATAGTCCTTCTCGTACAATTCCTTAATGATAGGGAGAAGATCCTCCTCTGCCATATTCATGCACTGGACGAGGGCAAGGGCTACTAAGGAATGCGAGAAATACCTCTTGTCATCAGCATCGAGCTTCTCCTTGGCAAAGGTAAGAACCTCTTTGAACCATTCATTTACCTCCACTCTTAATTCAGGGTTATACTCCCAGATAGCACCGACAGCCTCCAGAACGATATTGTGGGCAAAGTCATACAGCCCCGGCTCCTTGGCATAGGACATCAGCTTATCCAGATGACTGACACCGAGTTTAGCTACAGCTGGAGTAACAGACTCTACCAGGTAATCGCCGAAATGATAGTCAAGACAGCCCAAATTCTGACGTAATACCTCCAGAACTACATCAAGGCTCTGCTCATCACCAATCTCTGCCAAGAGTCTGACAGCTTGCATCAGGTTGCAGTCATACCTGTCATCATTGTCATAGATGGTCTCATCCTTATCGTAAGCAACGTCATTCGACTGGCCGATATGATACAGGATATACTGTTCAAGGTCTTCCTTGATACCTTCACGTGAAATGAAAGCATTTACATCTTCCGCTGTCAGGAGCTTAGGATCACTGCATGACAGGACTTCTGCAATATCTCTATTCTTCAGGTTCAGCTCAGTCGGATATTCAGGATGCACCTGGTGGTACTCCACCTCATCATCCTCTTCCAAATCCCAGTCATCAGACAGTTCTGTGTCATCGAAGAGTGGTACATTCTTCTCATAGTCCCAATCATCCGAACCATGGATGATGTCCTTCGGGCCAAGGCAGAAGGTGAAGTCATCACCAAGGTTCTTGCGCATAAGTGGCAGATAGGTGCTTGCCTCCAGTCTGTCATTAGCCAACAGGCAGTGCTTGCCATCGGCATCACCGAAATCGTACTCTATCAGATCAACTTCGTCATCATCCTCTGCCAGTACATATTGAGCCAGCTCGAACTCCTTGCATGGCTTGATACCGGCATCCTCGGCAAAGCCTACTGCACCCCATACCCAATTATGAGCCTCCTCGTAGGTAACGACATGTGGGTTGAAGTCCTCCTCGAAGAGATCCAGGAACTCATCAAACTCCTGCTCATCCATGCGAAGGTGGTATGACGCATCTTTCACACCCAGACAGTATTTGTCCACGAGGTAAAGACCGCAGGTATATTTGTCACCTGTATGCTTGCGCACTACCATCACCGTGCCTTCGGTAGATTTCTCGAAGTCATAACTGAGGTAGCATTTATATACCGGCACCTGTCTGACTCTCTCCTTCAGGAACCTTACAGGCGAGATAGACTGCTGCTGTGGTTTGGATTGTTTCTTTTTTGCCATATTGCGATTTTTACTTGTTTTCAATTCTTTGCTTAATCTTGCTCCATGCTGGTGTATCGAACAAGCAGGTGTCCTTCATCGTCAAAAGCATCTTAGGCAGACGGATAGCAGGAATGACAAAGGTCATTTCATCGGCAGGCATCATGATTCTGGCCGATGGGTCGAAGCCTCCGAGGAAACAGCTGTGGCCATCTGCCTTTCGGTTCTCTGTCACTGCCATCGTAATGAGCGAAGCACAACCCGAAGCAAAACGGGTGATGACAGCAGTTGATGAATTATCATCAAAGAATGCCCAGGCACATAATCCGCTCAGCACATCTGGAGTGGCGAAGAAGATCAGTCCTTCGATACCATCCCACCCAGTCAGGGTATCTACTCTCTGAAAATTGATGTATTTCTTTGGTGCTGGCACGATATGCAAACCCTCCACATAGTCGCGCACCATCTGAGGTGTCTGCTGATAGTGCTCGATGTTTGAGACGAAGTTAGGGATTCTATCCTGTAACTCACCAGTACCCATATAGAGCATACCACCCCCACAACTCAGGAACTTATCGGCCAGCGTCACTGTATCGCCTTTCCTGACCTTGGGGAACAAACCCATCAGGCAACGAAGTCCTTCTTTGGGTTCGGCCAAAGGTTCGTCACTATAACCGAAGGCTATCGGTAATTGGGTATCAGAACCAAATGCCTCTGCAAATGCCTGTACAAATTCCTGTGGTGTCATAGTCGTAATCATGAATAAATGGTTGCTACAATCGTTCTGGATGGAAGCTTTGAGTATTGTGGCGCTATCAGTTGCTGGTTCAATAGTCGGATGCTTATCGGATTCATACTTGTTAGTGATGCTTATTCGTTGCTATTCTTATCCTTCTGTAAAGCATTGAACATTGCTTCTGCATAACGTCGGCCTAACTCAATGTTTGACGCTCTGCTGAAATGCGGATCGCTGTGATCCGATGACCGACATTCCAATCCATCGCTCTCCACCTTGTGGCAGTTGGGTACCACTTTTGTCAAGCGAGGAAGGGTCTCGTCATTGAAGGAATCTATGAGTTCCTTCTTCTCCCATTCCCATTGGCCGAGTTCGCCTACGATGACAGGGACTTCTGTTCCAACTCCCAAGGCTTCGCGAAGGCGTGCAATCATCTTTGAGAATCGGGAAACATAGATGTCACCTGCCGTGCCGTTAGAAGTGTCCGTCTCACCCTGATGCCAGACGATACCTTTCAGCTTACCGTATTTTAGAGCAGGAACAGCTCGCATGAGCGTAGAGTCGAGGAAGGTAACAGCAGAAGAATCCTCATTCTGCCATTCCCAGAGTCCGCTTCCTCCTTTGGCATTCTGGATGATTAGGATGTTCCGACCGGTCTTTTCGCGTATCATTGGAGCAAAGCCAACAGCAGGTCCTATCATCTGCATCGACAAGTCTTTGCGGATATTGCTGTATCGGTTGAATGGAGCCTTGGCTGGTTCTGGTAATCCTTCGGCGTTGAGCAGCCAGACACCAGGGATGATATCGGTAGTATCACTCTCAATCATGTAACCACGTCCTGCACAGTTTGACTGACCGATCATCAGGTAGATGTCAAATTCAATCAGAGGAAGAAGTTCCTTCTCAAAGATGGTCTTTTCAATGAGTCGGTAGTGAGGATGATAGGCTTCATTATAAGCGATGCTGTGATGAGAAGCATACTGCCCTTGATCAAGGATGTTCATGATGGCCGCGGAATCCTGCGCCTGATCTGGGAATTGATAGCCAAGTTCTTTGATGCATTTTTCAATAGCAATCCACTCCTGCTTCCAGTCTTCGACCTTGGGGAGCGAGAACTGTGCAGCACTCTTCATAAACGCATTCAAGAAGGTATTCATCGGCACTCTGCCATCATTGATGACCGAGAGGTTGACACGATAGAACCTTCCGTGGCTTCCTGTCAGTTCATAGTCGGGACATGGATTGATATCCTTCTTTGCCTCTTCGCATTCCTGTACGAGATAGTTTCGCATACGTTGTTCTGCATCTGGTGCATTGCTCATCAGATGGCCAGGGCCGAATGCATCCTGGAAAAAGTTCTTATAGATGTCCTTGAGTGTGGATGCAGGATAGGTCTCAACCTGCTGTACGATGGCTTGTCTGATAGAAGCATCTGGAGCTTCTGTCAGGAAGACCGTAAAGAACAGGAGTAGTAAAAGAAGGGTCTTTCTTATCATCGGATGTTTCTGTTTATGGTAATACTTCGGGATGGTTAACAAGAAACTGAGTTAGCCGATAATGTCTTTTTCTGGAATAATATCGTCCTCCGTCAGTTGTCGGATAACCCTGCATGGGACACCTGCAGCTACGACACCTGCCGGAATATCACGCGTTACAACACTTCCTGCTCCAATCACGCTACCTTCGCCAATGGTCACTCCAGCACAGATAGTGGCATTGGCACCGATCCAAACCTTATCTTTGATTGTGATAGGAGCAGAAGTGCCTACACCTTCCATGCGCTGCTGCGGATCGAGCGCATGACCGGCACAACTGATACACACTCCCGGAGCAATGAAGACTCCATGACCGATGTTGACTGGAGAGGTGTCGAGTATCGAGCAGCCATAATTGAGGAGCGCAAATCCATGGAAATGTATGTTGAATCCATAATCACAGTTGAACGGAGGCTGTATGACCACAAAACCGTTCTCTGGGTATGTGCCTACCAGATCTTTGATCAAGGCAGTACGATTTTCCATATCGTCAGGATCTGACTGATTAATGAGCCAGCACAGATGATGTGCTTTCTTCTGATGCTCACCTCCAGGACCTCTCTGGTATCTGGCAAAAGGTTTCATGGAGGTCATAGTTTCTAAATATTTGTCCATTTTTAATAGTTTATCCCCACATGAACTGCATCCATGTAGGTATCTGTATTTCCCAATCTGCTATCAAATCTGATTATCTGGCTCATTGTTTCAACTTGAATCTATGTTTCATCATCGCCTCATGAGCCAACTCATGCGTTTCAGGCAATTGATGGTATTTATGGAAGGGGATAATCTTGACCGCGACCGAGTTGTGCTTTCTCTTGATCGAAATACAATCATTGATAAGATCGGCATTGGCAGATTTGTCCGTAGGTTCCTTATCAAAGTTCTGCTGGATGTACGATACATTGGTCAGGAAGACAATATCAGAGCTTTCAGGAATAACTTCCATAGCATGAATCATGACTGAGAGAATCATGCGGAACTCTGTAGTATGATCATCAGAGATAACGTAGGTCTCAATGACCTCGTCATCTTTCTGCATGATGTAAGCACCACCGCTACAACGCTCCTCATGACCATAGTCACACGAACCACCACACCAGACATAATACGTGCCCGGAGTCATTCGTAGCTTATGTTCTTTCTGTTGTTTCATAGGTCGTTAGGCTCCAATAATTCTATACCATGATCTGCCAGCATTTGGGCAAAGACTCCCTTCCCTGGGATGAGAGTCTTGCTGAAAGTGCCATCGTAAACCTGCTTGCATCCACAACTCGGGCTTCTTGGTTGAAGAATGGCGTGTGTCGCTTCTTTCTCCAACGCAATCTCCAAGGCCGCTTCTGCACCTTTGCAGAACTCAGCATCTACCGAAACGCCTTCGGTATTCATGACCTTGCCATTGCTGATTTCCGCAGGTAGGCGAGGGGTGGATAATCCTCCCATCTGTTCTGGGCATACAGGGATTACCTCATGATCCTTCACGAAGTCAATCACCTTCTGGCATCGGTTATTGCTACCATTATATTTGCAGTTCTCACCCAATAGGCAGGCGCTTACGATGACTTTCATTCTTTGAGATTCTTTATTTCAGACAACTCGATTTTCACTACAGAAATAGGACATTCTTCTTGATTCGGCAAAACTGAACCAATCGTCTCTGGGGATTCAATCAGGTTCAACTTCTGCTTCCTGCTCAGTTGTTTGATCCAGTACTCCAGTCGGCAAGCTGTCACCTTGTCTTCTGTTTCCCACACGGCACGTATATCCTTCATCTGATGGCTCAAAGTGTATTTGGCACAACCTGAAAGATGATGGTAATGCTGCCGAAGACGTTGGATAACATCCTTGGCAATGCCCGTATAGAGGCTACTATCTTCACATTCTATTATATATACGTACACGAGAGAGAAGTATTACCGATCACCAATTGCCTGACAGCAGTAATAGTCAAAATCATCCGGAGTTGCCTCAGGACGCTCATCAAGCACAATGTAAGCCAGATCCAATAACGTATTACGGTCAATCTGACCATTCAAAGAGGATGCTTTTACAAGTTCTTCTGGTGTCATAGATTACATATATTAAATTTGTGGGAGGTCAGCCATCATGATGCCCATACGAAAACACTCAGCGGCATTCTGGAGGTTGGCATTGAAAAAGAGTTTGTCCTCGTTTGAGAAAACCTTTTCCCATGCTTCGCTTACAAGTTTGCCGAAGAGTTCATCCGAGAAGATGGCTTCTTCGGGTTTGATTTCATTGTGATCAGTAGTCAGTTTGCGAGCTGTAAGAGCGATGCTCATACATTGCGCCCTGTTTGCACGGACAAACTCCTTATCAACATTATATACGGCAATGCGCTCGTAATATGGAATCATATCATCCATGAGTTGGATGAGCCTTTTCTGTTCATCCTCGGTACATTCTTTCCAGAGTTTCATTTCTCTAATGTGTTCAATACATGATTATTGTGCCAAATCTCTTAAACATCGTGGCGGATTGCCCATTACACGATGATGAGCCACACAAGCACAACACTTGCCGTGACGAGGACAATCCTTAAGACAAGGACACTCAATGTCCGGATTGTGCGGACATACAGGTTTCAGGTTTTCGTTCATTATTGTTGTCTATTCTTGTTGTTTCTAAAACCTTGCCGAATTATTTCATAGGTTCGATGTGAAGCATGATGTGAGTGCCAACACCGAACTCGTCTCTTAATCTCTTTTCTAATTCAGTAGCGTGAGCGTGTGACTCGCTCAACGTAATGTTGCCTGGCAGTCGAAGATGCATCTCTATGGCAATGATGCTGCCAATCCTTCGGGTATGGAGATTGTGGACATCACTTGCCAAAGGATCTTGATAGACAATCTGCTCTATCTTGTCTTCCGTTTCTTTTGGCTGACTCTCCTCCAGCAATTCACCGGAAGCTTGACGCAGCAAGCGGAATGCTGTAATGAAAATCAGCACACTGACCACAATAGCAGCAAATGGATCAAGTACCGTCCAGCTGTTGCCCAATAGTACCGCTCCTCCGATGCCTATGGCTGTTCCGATTGAAGAAAGTGCATCGCTACGATGATGCCAAGCATTTGCTTCCAATGCCTGAGAGTTGACCTCATGCGCAACTTTGCGTGTGATGCGGAACACCCACTCTTTTAATGCAATACTCACCAAGGCTGCTATAAATGCAATGATTCCCGGCGACTCAAGCTTTTCGCCTTGGACGACCTGAATGATTTTTTCTGTTCCGTTCCATCCGAGCATAACGGCAACTATAATAAGTGCCATACCTATGATGGACGTTGCAATAGTTTCATATTTTCCGTGACCATAGTCATGATCATGGTCAGCTGGCTTTGAGCTGAGTTTTACAAATGCCAGCACCACGATGTCCGTCAGAAAATCGCTGAGCGAATGTACTGCATCTGCCACCATAGCAGCAGAATTGCCCAGTATTCCTGCTACGAACTTTGTGACCAGAAGTACCATGTTCACGATACTTCCGGTGAGTGTCACTTTGTATATTCTTTGGTCTCTTGTTTGCATTATATCGTTTCGATGTAAAAACTTACTGGACGGAAACCGTCATTGCAGCTTAACATTGCGCTGTATGGGTTTCTCATCCAACCGTCATAGAAGTTGCCTTCGCCCCTTACAAGGGCTTCGACGAACTCCCTCATAGTCTTCCAAGCTTCAGGACAAAGACCTTTAGGACATTTACCATCTACGCTGACCCATGACTGCCCCTCGTATACATCACATGTATGCTCGATAGGGTTCTCGTACTTTGCCATCAGGTCATCGTACTGAACCTTGCGTATTGCTGTTATCTTTACTTTTTTCATTTCTGTTCAAAATTAAGGTAACTTCCGAGAACTTAAGTCCATTATTGCTAGTGCAGTACGAGCTTCACCAGGTTGCGTATAGAAGTTGAAATTTGACTCGACTTCGTTATATAACTCCTGCGCTGTTTCTGGCGACTGGTTGTTGATAAGTTCATAAGCGAAGAGAATGGCGCATTTCAGGGGCAGGTATTTACGATAAGTCATAATGTATTTCTGTAACGTCATTTTTTCCGTTCCGAACTTCTTGTTCCACAACCCGTTGACAACGTCAAAGCGATTGCGTGTAACGAGTTCAAGAAGCAGCAGGTCTCCTGCCACTTCCATCTGAAAGAGTTGTGGCAGCAATGTCTCCATCGACATCATTTCTTCGGCAATTTCACGAGCTTCATCAAAGCGCATCTCATCCATCAAACGAACGTAGTTGAGATTACGTGCAGACATCTCCATGACAGTCGAGTCTTTGGTGAGTGGAGTAGATTCGAACCATTCTTGAGGCATTTCGTTTACTCGTTTTCCTCGGCTTTGTTCTGCCGCAACTGCTAGCATATTGTGGAAATGCTTGCGCTGTTCTGGATGACGCCATAGAACAAGGATATTCTTGCCGTCATTCGATACACCACCCACAGTCATCGGTATAGCATTCATCAATAAGAACCAGACACCAACGGCAAGATGCATCACGCAAAGCACAAAGGCCATCATC
The DNA here is from genome assembly GCA_045627725.1 of Prevotella sp. Classification (GTDB taxonomy): domain Bacteria; phylum Bacteroidota; class Bacteroidia; order Bacteroidales; family Bacteroidaceae; genus Prevotella. Next base: position 10,708 of record JAZQOH010000047.1, read on the forward strand.
GACAAATCGAATACGAAGAGCAATATGCCACTGACCACACAAATGATGAGATTGACCATCACACCACCCACATTGTACCAGAAATATGGAACTTCCTGCGTATGAGGTGGACACATTAGGCATTGTCCCAAAGTTCCCAAAAGATTGAACTTCTTCCAATGCCAGCCATCATCTTCCTTCTGTAGAGTGAAATTAAATATGCGGAACGAAAGAAATTTATACCCCGTCAACAAACCGCCAATGAGATGTCCAGCCTCATGCAGAATGGCATTGGCTAATACACCCACGACAAGTGCTGCAGATGACATGAGTACGGCCTTTACCATCTTCATCTTGTCAATGCTCTCACCTTCGGCTATACCGCCTAGAGAGTGACTGATCCCCATGCCAATTCCATATCCGATGGCCATGCAGAGCAACATCAGGCATGTGATGCGTAGTACTTTCTTTATATTCTTAATCATTTTTTTGTTTTCTTCTTAGCTATAATCCACCCCAGGTATTTTCATTTATGCCCATTCAAAGTTTTCCTTACCCGCTCCAATCTCGAAATGCAGTTTGGTAATGCCCAAGTCCATCTTGGTATAGCCGAGCATGGAGAACGAGGTCGAAGCCTTTACCTTCATCTTTCCTTCTTTCTTGCCCAAAACAAGTTCGAAGAAGAATTTCTGCTGATTGACGGCAGTAGGAGCGAGGAGGGCAGCATCGACACCCTTGTTGAACCAAACGGGAGTCAGGTCATCGGCATTGCTCACCTCTTCGCGAGTCTTGATCTTGTGCTGGCGATACTTGTCTTCGCCATAGCCAAGGGCAATGACACAAGCCACCTTCTCGCCCTCATTTATCTGAAAAGCCGAAGAAACCTTGCGATAGGTGAGACCCACCCAACAGGTATTGAGGCCGAGAGTCTGAGCCAAGAGCACAATCTGCTCACCATAGTAGCCGATGCGCTCATCCAGATCAGCAGACTTCCGACCAGCCATGATCAGATAGTTCTCCACTCCCGTGAACGAGCCATAAGACATGATGCCAGTGAAGGCTTTTGTCTCGTTGGTCACCAGCTGAATGTGCAGATTGCCCAAGCTGTTACACTCGTCAATCTTATGTTGGAGAATGTCGATGACCTCCTCCGAGAGAGGTTGATGCTTGTAGTTTCGCACACTATGACGTGCCTTGATCGCTTCTTCTATTGTCATGATTTATATAATAATTATATAGATAGCACAGAGTGCCAAAAGGATTGCCATCACGATATCGACCTGCTTCTGGTATTTGGCAAAGAACCTTCTCAGATAAGCTCCAGCATAGAGCCAGACGAGATTCGCACCAGGACCTGCAATGAGCAGCAGAGCCGCAACGACGAAGAGGTCTGCTATCCGGTCACTATAAGGCAAAACATAAACCGAGAAAGCCGTCAGTTCGAACAACAGCATCTTGGCATTAGTCAGCTGCACGATCATGCCCGAAGTGAAAGTGCACTCCTGAGCTTCGGCATTGTTCTGACCCGAGAACCGCCACATCTTCCATGCCAGCCAAAGGATGTAAGCTGCTCCGAGGTATTTCAGATAGATGACATAATCGCCCATGACCTCACCCAGCAGGTGTGTCAGTACGACCATGATGATTGCACCTATGCTGAATCCTGTGAGCAATCCTCGCCACATCTTCAGCGCCTTCCTGCGTCCGAATTTAAGACAGCAAGCCAGCGAGTAGAGATTGGCAGGGCCAGGACTGTAACCCACCGCAAAGAGGGCAAACAATAGGGAGGGAAGTAGTGAAAGGGGCATATTTCTTATGATTTGCAGATGATATTAGCGCAAGCCTCCGAGACTTCAGTCACGATCCTTCCGCTACAAGAGCATTTGTATGAATGATCCGCTTGCTCACGGCAGAACATACATTCCGAGCAAGACTTTACTGATGCAAATCTCTTCACAACCGAGCCGTTGGGTAGGGTCACGTCCTCAAAGAACATCCCTTTCGGACGCACCCAGGTCTTGCCCTCTCCATAGAGAGCCTTATAGATTACCATCTCTTCGAGCGTCTCGCTATGTAGACACTCTCCAATGTATTCATACAGATTGCCTTTATAGTGGCGATATAGTTTTGCCATAATGATCAAATGTTTGGAAAAGCTTCTTCCCTCGACACCTCCAGCGCTATCTCCAGCAGCTCGTCCCGAGTTTCTGTAGTATGCAGAATTATCCAAAGAGAGTTTCAGTTAGAAACAAACCTCCTTTGGGGCAGAAGTGAATGAGCAGATCGAGGCCTTGGCATTGGTCATGTACCATACAGCCGTATTCTCGTCATTCTCGTCGTACATGGCACGGAGCGAAGGGTAGTCATCGAGCATGGCCTTCTTTGCCTCAATACGATTGTCCTCTGCCATCGTAGCTGACACACGGATCCAGTTGCCCTTGCCGTCGAATGCACTCAACTCCATCTTAGGGTTGGCGGCCAACTGCTTGGCAAAGTCCTTCTTATGGCCCGACTGGATGTAAAGCTTATCCTCGAACAGCAGGATAGTGCCGAATGGGCGTACTCGTGGCTGATCGCCATCCATGGTAGCAATGAAGTAACAAGGGCAAGCCTTGAGGAAGTCGTAGATCTCTTTCATGATGATTATTGTGTTTTTGTGTTTTGCAATGTATTTCTTTAAAGAAGAAATCGGGCACAAAGATAAGCATTTTCTTGCAAAATGCCAAATCTTGCGCCCGAATATTTTATTCTTTAATATAGTATTGCACGATGATCTCGCTTAACGAACTCGCTTTTGGAGGAGGACAGGAGGCCTTGTCACAAATCACAAATCACAATAAGGAAAATAGTGTACTCGATCTTGTTCATTTATCTTAAGTTTTTTTCTATGTCAAATGCCGAGACAATTGACAATACGCAAAGATAATCATTTTTTGCGAAATATGAATAAGTTTTTTATAATTCTTATGTTTTTTTAGCACATGCAATAATCAAGGGTACTACAAACAGAAGAATCAGAGAGGAGCAGGCGAGGAGGGCAATCCGCTTGTTTTTGTTAATTAATCGTTAAAACACGAACAAAATTTGGCGGTTTGTAATATTGTTCGTAATTTTGCGGCCAGAAAACCAAACGAACGCAGATTATGGCAGAAAAGAAATATTGCATAAAGACGGAGACATTAGCGGGATTTGCCAAGGCTTTGGGACATCCGGCACGCATCGCCATCATGAAATTTCTGGCAAAGCAGGACACTTGCTACTTCGGAGACATTCATGAGGAGTTGCCCATAGCCAAGGCAACAGTAAGCCAGCATTTGTCGGCTCTAAAAGATGCAGGATTGATACAGGGTGAGATTGAGACACCTAAGGTAAAGTACTGCATCAATCGAGAGAACTGGGAGTATGCTCAGCAACTCTTCTCGGAGTTCTGGAACATGGAGCTGTGCGAGAAGAAGGAGGATTGCTGCAAGTAATCCTTCTACAAACGCAGGACAAACTCGTTCAGATTGTCACTCTTTGACATAATTATACCCTCGTGGCAAGCTTCGAGGGTTTTCTTAAAAGTTGTATGTTCGTAGTTTTACGAATTGTAAACATTATATAATTTAATTATGAAACAGATCAAAGTATTGGTAAGCTCTTGCGCTTGCAACCAGAAGTTTGCTTCGCTCGTCGAGGCAGTAGTAAAGAACAATCAGATTGACGCTACCGTAGATAAGGTAGATGACATCATGGAGGTGATGCAGTATAACGTGATGTCGCTGCCTGCATTGGTGGTAGATGGTCAGGTGTTGGCTCGCGGTCAGAAGAGTGAGAAGGAGTTGCTGGAGATTCTGAAGTAAAATGGCAAATAGAATAGAAAGCATGAAAAAGATCACTCTCTTCGTGGTAGTTGCGCTACTTTCTACAACCACAATCTGTGCTTGCACAGGCAACACAGCACCAGAGACAACAACCACCGAAACCATTGAGAAAGATAATACGACAGTCGAGATTCTCTATTTTCACGGCAAACAGCGCTGTGCTACCTGTATGGCGATCGAGAAAGAGACAAAGGCGCTCGTGGAAGGTGAGCTCGCTCAGCAGGTGAAGGATGGCGAGGTGAACTTCCGCATCGTTGACTTCTCGACCGAGGAGGGTAAGAAGCTGGCGGCAACCTATAAGGTGTCATTCTCATCGCTCTTTGTCATCAGTTCGGAAGGCGCAGAAGACCTCACTCGCTTCGCGTTTGCCAAAGCAAGGACGAATGCAGAGGAGTTCCGCAAGGTGTTGAAAGAAAAGGTAGTAAATGCAATAATGTAAGTGCAGATGGATTTTCTGAACCAACTGATTGATAATAGTCAGATACCGGTTGTCACCGCTTTTCTCTTAGGATTGCTCACCGCGCTAAGTCCTTGTCCATTGGCCACCAATGTGACTGCGGTGGGGTACATTGCCCGCAGTTGCATGGAGGGGAATGAGGCGAAAGGCAATGCGCAAAGAAGGGTACTGTGGAGCGGCATACTCTACACCCTCGGCCGCACGCTGGCTTACACGCTGCTCGGCGCACTCCTTATCTATATAATCAGGCAAGGCGCCGACACCTTCGGGTTTCAGCAAGTCATCAGCGAGTGGGGCGAGCTCATCCTAGGGCCTGCGCTTATCCTCATCGGCCTCTTCATGCTTTTTGGAGACAAGCTGCATTTGCCGAAGTTTAGCCTCACCCCCAGCCCCTCTCCAAATGGCGAGGGGAGCTATAAAGGCAATATGGGAGCCTTGCTGCTTGGCATCCTCTTTGCCCTGGCCTTTTGTCCAACCAGCGGCTTGCTCTATTTCGGAATGCTCATCCCTATGTCGGCCGAAGCAACGACTGGTTATCTCCTGCCCCTTGTCTTCGCCATTGCAACGGCTCTGCCCGTCCTTGTGGTGGCGTGGGTACTGGCCTACAGTATGCAGTCAATAGGTAAGGTTATGGGGAAGATAGCGGTGTTCCAGAAATGGTTTAACCGGCTTGTTGCCATGCTTTTCATGGGTGTCGGTATCTATTATTCAATCATGATGTTCGCATAACCTCACAACCTCATAACCTCATAAAAATGATACAACAATTTGCTGATTGGCTCATCTATGACCTCTTTGGCATAGATGCTACTACACATCTGGGAGAAGCGCTCAACTTCTTCGTCTATGACTCGCTGAAGATCATTCTTCTGCTCTTCCTCATCAGTACGGTGATGGGAGTGGTCAATGCATACTTCCCTGTAGAACGACTGCGCAACTTCCTCAACTCGCGTAAGCTCTACGGCATGCAATACCTGCTGGCTTCGCTCTTCGGAGCCATCACTCCCTTCTGCTCCTGCTCTTCGATTCCGCTGTTCATCGGCTTTGTCAAAGGCGGTATTCCATTGGGTGTAACCTTTTCATTCCTCATCACATCGCCACTTGTCAATGAGGTGGCAGTGGCAATGTTTGCTGGAACTTTCGGCTGGAAGGTGACTGCTATCTATGTCATAAGCGGCATTCTGTTAGGAACGATTGGTGGTTTCATACTTGGCAAGATGAAGCTGGAGAAATATCTGAGTCCTTGGGTATTGCAGATACAAAAGATGGCAATCGCTGGGCAAGAAGAGATCGCAGAAGAACGACTCACTTTCATCCTGCGAATGCCACAGATTATTAAGGAGGCTTTAGGTATCATCAAAGGCGTCATCCTCTACGTCCTCATCGGTATCGCCATCGGAGCCACCATGCATGGCTATGTGCCAGAGGGATTCTTTGAGGAATACCTTAGCGGCGAACACTGGTATGCCGTACCGTTTGCCGTCATCCTTGCCGTCCCGATGTACGCCAATGCAGCAGGTATCGTACCTGTTGTGGAAGTCTTCGTAGCCAAAGGCGTAAGCCTTGGTACAGCGCTCGCCTTCATGATGTCGGTAGTAGGTCTCTCACTCCCTGAAGCCACCATGCTCAAGAAAGTCATGAACATGCGACTCATCGGCATCTTTTTCGGGACAGTAGCAATGGCCATCATCCTACTCGGATGGTTGTTCAATGCCGTATTGTAAGGCGACCAAAATCTGATCCCTTCTCTGGCAAGCGGCCTTCGGGTCGCTTTCTTCATGTTATTATCCGTTCCGACTTCATAATGAAGATTTTCTCAACATGCATAGAAGTCTCTGGTACCTCAATATTGCATTTTCGTCCGATATTGACAACCCCTGAATAGGTAACTGCCAATTGATCGAGGTCGGCAACGGTTATGTTTTCGCTAGTCTTATATACAAGCTTCATAAGTGTTTGAGTTTGTTACTCATTCAAAGTTATTCAAATAGTCGTTCTATCAGAAGCAGCGTCATGAATCCCAACAGAAGGGCGTATGTAGCCTGTTTCTGATAACCATGGGCATGGGTTTCGGGTATCATCTCATCACTTGTTACATACAGCATTGCACCACCGGCAAAGCCGAGCATGATCGGCAGGAAGGTCGCAGATGCAGTACCTAAAGCAAAACCAAGCCATACACCGATTACTTCAAGAAGACCAATGGCTATCGAGATAACCAATGTTCTCATTCTTGTTACTCCAGCAACAAGCAGAGGTGCTATGATTACCATGCCTTCGGGGATATTCTGGAGTGCAATACCCAATGACACTGCCCAAGATGCTTCACCCGTAGAAACATTGCTCATGCTGACACCTGCAGCCATACCCTCTGGCAGCTTGTGTAGTGCTATTGCCATCACAAACAGAAGGATGTGATTAAGCGAGGCATTGTTACGATGCTCTTCCTCGTCAAGACCTGTGATGTGGTGAAGGTGAGGTGTGACCAAATCGAGAACATTAAGAAACAAGGCTCCTGCCATTACACCTATTACAACCATCCACCAATTTGTGTTTCCTGCTTCATCAAAAGCAGGTACGATAAGTCCTAAAGTGGAAGCAGCAAGCATAATGCCGGCACAGTAGCCAAGCACGGTGTCGTTCCATTTGTGCGGCAGTTCCTTGATGCCGAAACCAAGTACCGTACCTATCAATGTCGCGCCACAAAGTCCGATGGCACTTATCCAAACGCTATTCATTATTGCTATCTTGTCTCTATTTAACCTACTTTGTTACTGGCATTCAATTCCCATCAGTCTTCTCATTTTTATTTGATTACATTCAGTATCTGCTCTGCATGAATCTTCGTCTTGATTTCCTTTGGAGTGAAGATTCGTTCAATGATTCCTTCCTCATTGACAAGGTAGGTGGTACGTAGTGTGCCAATGGTTCTGCGACCACACGCAACCTTTTCACCCCATGCTCCAAGCGTCTGGAGGAGTTCTGTACTTGTGTCAGCAATAAGAGGGAACTCCAAGCCTTGTGCATCAGCAAATTTCTTCTGCAACTCCTGCTTGTCCTTGCTCACCCCGATAATCTCATAGCCAAGCTCTGCCAATGCCTGCTTATGTGCCTGTAGCGAACACGCTTCTGCTGTACAACCGCTTGTGTTTGCCTTCGGATAAGTGTAGAGCACAATCTTGCGTCCACGATAATCACTTGACTTTATCTCATTTCCGTGCTGGTCAATGCCAAGCACCTCTGGTATTCTGTCACCGATATTCATAATTGTTTTGTATTTAGTTGTTTATAATTCTCTTAATTCTTTGAGATTCGTTATTTCGTCCATCTCAACCTTCACAATCGAAACAGTAACATCTTCCTGATCCGGCAAGACAGTTCCGATCCCCTCTGGTGATTCAATCAGCACCAGCTTCTGCTTTCTCGTCAGTCGCTTGATCCAATACTCCAGCCGACAGGCAGTCACCTTGTCTTCGGTTTCCCACACGGCGCGTATATCCTTCATCTGGTGGCTCAATGTGTATTTGGCACATCCCGCAAGGTGATGATAGTGTTGCCGAAGACGTTGAACAACATTCTTAGCAATGCCCGTATAGAGGCTTCCATCTTCACATTCTATTATATACACGTACATGTGAAAACATGTTTACCTGTCGCCAATTGCCTGACAGCAGTAATAGTCAAACTGATCTGGTGTGGCGAGCGGATTCTCATCCAACACAATGTATGCCAGATCCAATAAGGTATTGTGGTCAATCTGACCATTCAGCGACGAAGCTTCTACAAGTTCTTCAGGTGTCATAGATTTTTTTATTATTGATTATCATCTTCATAAACAAGATAGCCCGCCTCCGAAGGATGATCGAGTACCATGTTCTCTGGATTTTCCTTGCGGAGTCTCCATACCACCATGATGTCACCAGCGGCTGCCGCAATGAAGATTACTCCCATCGTGAGCCAGAAAAGGCTCTTCAGACAGATGGCTGCAACGGAAGGAAGGATTCCCAATACGATCAGCGGCATCAATGCACCGATGGAATAATGCGAAACCTTCAAAGGCTCAGAGCAGTGGCAATATGGAGTCAGCATCTTCCACATGACACCAAAACTGATACTCTTGAATCCTGATTTTGCAAACTTCGCCCAGGTCAATCCGTGTATCAGTTCATGCACCACGATGCCCACAATCAGAGTTACCATGAAAATGATATAATTCGTGACAAATTGATCCATGACAGCATTCAGCTTCTCCTTATTGAACCAATCCTGGTAATCCCAGATAAGAAAGAATATTCCATAAAGCACCAAAGCCGATACTGCCAGAATACCTATCGAGACAATATTGGCTGTAACAATGTTGATGGTTTCTTTTCGCTCTTTCATGCTCTTGCTTTCAATGATTGCACATCTTTGATCTATCAGCCGTAAAGCCGTCACCGCCAGCAGGCATGAACTTGCCCTTTGCCTCAAGGAAAGCCACAAGCTCCGCTGCCGTCATGTTCTCAGCACTACAGGTGTAGAAACGTTCGTCAGCACCAAACGTATTGATGATGACGGTTACCAGTTCTTCGCGTGATGCATAGCTATTGCCAAACATCATTTCCAATACTTCATGTCCGTGTGTCATAACTAAATATTTTTGATAAACCTAGCCGGTACTCCACCCACAATGGTGCGCGGAGCCACATCCTTAGTCACAACCGCACCAGCCGCCACGATAGCACCTTCGCCGATGGTCACACCTTGCAGGATGGTGACGTTGGCACCCAGCCAGACCTTATCCTCGATATGGATGGGCTTGAACGTCATGTCGCCACGATGCTCCGGATCGGGATTGTGGTTGATTTTGCCTTAACAGACTTCGGCAGTTTCTTTACCACCTCGTCATACGAATGTTTGATCCATTTCTTGACCTCTTCGTCTTCAAGGTCGCGGTTCATGTAGAGGTCATTCCACATCCGCTTATTCATGTGGTAGGCTGGCTCAATGCCACGATACCGTTCGCGCAGCTCAATGGCTATGGCCGGATCGCACTTGACCGCCACACGGGGTTCGGGTGCGTTCAGCCAAAGTAACATAAACCACTTGCCTTCTATGCGATACTGTACCCAATCCTCCGCGAAGAGCGATTCCTCGGCTCCTGGAAGCGATAAGGCGTATTCCCTTGCTTGTTCGATGTCCATTGTATACTTTTTTGCCTTCAATTACTCCATCCACTTTAATTATTAGCATGAGTTCTTTTTTCAATCTGTCTCAGCCGTGTCGTCTTTCTTGATTT
>JAZQOH010000048.1:0-29541 GCA_045627725.1 Prevotella sp.
GCAACTCCTTGGCTCACAGAACGACATGGCTACGATCCGACTTAGGATTCAAAAACTTCTTGACCCACGAGAACTGAAAAATAGATGCAATCCTTTTGTCGTTTGAAAAAGAATTCGTACATTCGCAGAAAATATTAACTAAAAGACTATGGCAACAGCAACAATACAGCAGACAACTCCGTTCACCATCAACATCCCGAAAGTGGATCTCAAGCGCTTCAAGGGCTTGGCAAAGGCTATGGGATGGACTTACGAGAAGGTGGAGCAAGACTATTACGAGAGTGACAGGTTTTATAAGGATCTTGACGAAGCAGAGCAGGAAATCGATTCTGGTAAGGGAAAGGTTATCAGCAACATGGATGAACTAAACGCTCTTTTCGTATGAGTTACAGGTTGGAGCTTTCCCCTTGCGCCCTCAATGACCTCATTGGACCGAGGGGGCTGCCCCCTTGGTTCATGGATGTGCCTTGCTACACTGGCGTGATGATTCATGAGGGCAACACGGTGAAGAACACGATGGGGTGCATCCTCGTGGGGATGAATACGGTGAAGGGCTGCGTCATGGAGTCAAAAAAATACCTCGCTATCATCATGAAGAAGATATGCGAGGCAGAGGAAAGAGGAGAAAATGTTCAATTGACGATTTACAATTGACGATTATAAGTAAATAGTGAAGAGTTTTCTTCACTCTTCACTATTTACTATTGGTTTACGACAGGAATCCCAGCAGCGTACCTGCTGCAACGGCAGAACCAATCACACCGGCTACGTTTGGACCCATAGCATGCATGAGGAGGAAATTCTTGCGGTCGTATTCAAGACCGAGGTTGTTGGAGATACGTGCTGCCATAGGAACAGCACTCACACCTGCATTACCAATGAGTGGGTTGATTTTACTATCCTTAGGAAGGAAGAGGTTCATGAGCTTAACGAACATGACACCACTGGCAGTAGCTATGACGAAGGCACATGCACCGATAGCGAAGATGCCTACGGTCTTCATGGTGAGGAACTCAGAAGCCTGGGTAGAGCATCCTACGGTGAGACCGAGGAGGATGACAACGGCGTTGTTGAGAGCGTTTGTTGCTGTGTCCACGAGGCGGTTTGTCTTGCCGCATTCCTTCAGGAGATTGCCGAAGAAGAGCATACCGAGGAGTGGGAGGCCGGAAGGCACGATGAAGGTGGTGACGATGAGTCCGAGGATAGGGAAGAGAATCTTCTCTGTCTTTGTCACCTGACGTGCTGGCTTCATGCGGATGAGACGCTCCTTCTTAGTGGTGAGCAGACGCATGATGAATGGCTGGATGACAGGCACGAGAGCCATATAGGAGTAAGCACATACGGCGATGGCACCCATGAGGTTAGGACTCACCTTCGACGAAAGGAAGATGGCCGTAGGACCGTCAGCGCCACCGATGATAGCGATGCCGGCAGCCTGGTTTGGCTCGAAGCCCATAGCGAGGGCAGCCATATATGCACCGAAGATACCGAACTGAGCAGCAGCACCGATGAGGATGAGCTTAGGATTGGCGATGAGGGCTGAGAAGTCCGTCATGGCGCCGATGCCAAGGAAAACGAGTGGTGGATACCATCCCTGACGCACACCCTGATAGAAAATGTTGAGTACGGAGTTGTCCTCATAGAGACCAATCTCAAGACCTGCATCAGCACGGAAAGGTATGTTGCCGAGGATGATGCCAAGGCCGATAGGCACGAGGAGCAGTGGCTCGTAGTCTTTCTTGATAGCCAGCCAAAGGAAGAAGCATCCCACGACGATCATGGCGAGGTTGCTCCACTCGGCATTAGCGAATCCAGTATAGGAAATGAATTCGTTGAAGTTGGATATGATAAATTCTGTAAAACTCATAATAAGGCCCCTCTCCCCTTACCCTCCCCCGAGGGGGAGGGAGTGGTATGTACTTGAGGGGTAAAGCTTTGCGTTAGTGAATAATTATATTTTTTGTCTTCAGACCCTATCTACTCCCTCCCCCTCGGGGGAGGGCTGGGGAGAGGGGCTACCCTATTGTTACAAGAACTGCACCTTCCATTACTGTCTCGCCCTTGCTAACGACGATAGACGTGATGGTGCCTGCGTTCTCAGCCTCGATGTTGTTCTGCATCTTCATAGCCTCAAGAACGATGACTGTGTCGCCAACGGCAACAGCATCGCCCACCTTTACAGGAATGTCTGTAACAGTGCCTGGGAGTGGAGATACGACCTTAGTGCCTGAACCTGCCTGTACTGGAGCAGGAGCTGGTGCTGGCTTTGGAGCCTCGCCCACAACAGGAGCTGCTGCAGGAGCAACAGGCTTCACCTTCTTTATCTGGTTGCCTACAGAGATAGGCTGCTTGAGCTCTACCTCGAAGTCAATGCCGTTTACGTTTACCTTTGCGAGTGTTCCTTCTACTTCGCTGATTTCTACATCGTAGTCAACACCCTGAACTTTATATTGATATTTTGCCATGATAATAATTTAATTACGAATTACTAATTACTTAGTTTGGTTTAACCCCATCTTGATACTCCTCAAATCTAACTACTCCCTCCCCCTCGGGGGAGGGTAAGGGGAGAGGGGCTTTATTTCTTCTCTGGTACCGGTGTGCCCTGACCTACGCTTGTCCATGTGGTCTTGCGAGGCTTGATGGTTATTACGCCGCTCTCCGTATCGTGAACATTGTCGGAGTACTGCTTGAGAGCCATAGCGATGACGGCGATGTAGGTCTCCTTCTCGATACCCTTGAGCTTGAGACCATCCTGGAGGAGGAGGTTTGACTTATGGCCCACCTCAGTGATGATGTCGGTAGTTACCTTTACAGGCACTACGACAGGCTTGAGAGGAGTAGAGTCAGCCACCTTCTTGATAGTCTTCTTATGTCCGAGGAGCATGCCAAGGATTGTGAAGAATACGTATAGGATAGCGAGGCAAGAGAATACGATGCCCATGGAGAGGACTGTGATGCCATAGCCATGAGGGTCGTCGCGCTTCAGCTTGTCCACCTTTGTCTCGGTTACGGTGATGAAGTTCTCAATACCAGGAGTAACGGCATCGGGAGTCTTTATTTCCCACTTATCATCGCCGTCGCGATGACGAGCGTAAGAGCAGTTTGCCTTGAGGGCAGGGATAGACACGGAGTCGATGAGGTCTATGGCGTTACCGTCATAGAGAGCTACCCACTGAGTGGTGCTGTCCATCTTGGCTGAGAGGTGAAGAGAACCTTCTGCAGGGTTGTTACCCATGTAGAAAACAATGTGCTTGCGAGCAGAGAGAGCAGTACGCGATTCACCGTTAGGGATGATGGACATACGCTTCATACGCTCTGGCACGGACATTTTAGGATCGAGTACGCTCTTGTCCGTAGTGATATACATACCGCGGATGTTGTAGGAAGAGAAGGCTGTATTGACCAACTCTATCCATGCGCCATGAGCACCAAACTCATCCTGAATGCTGGCGGTGTTGTTTGTGAGCACCTCGTTGATTTTGATGTTCTTTGCTCCCTGAGCGAAGACGGAGGTGCATCCAATCAACATGATACCAAGCAATGATGCAATTTTGTTCATGTAATGATTTAGGTTTAGTGATTATATTATTGTTTGCTTTTTTTTTTGTTTTTTTCTAGTAGTCCTAGTAGTTCTAGTAGCCCTAGGTTTTCCTCTAGCAGAAGAACAGCACCACTATCTGGGCGACGAAGATACGCAGGAACATACTCAATGGATATACGGTGGAATATCCGATGGATGGCGCATCCTTTGAGCATGAGGCGTTAGCGTATGCCAGGGCTGGTGGGTCGGTATATGTACCTGCCAGCATACCCATGATGGTGAAATAGTTGAACTTGTACTTCAGGCGTGCCAGCGTTCCTATCATAAGAATAGGTATAACGGTGATGAGGAAGCCCGTGAGCACATAGAGGAGACCGTCGCCAGCCACTACGGTATGAACGAAGTTGGCACCAGCCTTGATGCCCACACTCGAGAGGAACAGTACGAGACCTATCTCTCGCAGCATGAGATTGGCAGAGGTGGTGGTATAGGTGACTAGCTTTGCCTTGTATCCGAAGCGGCCGATGAGAATAGCGATAATCAGAGGACCGCCGGCGATACCGAGCTTGAGGGCTACAGGCATGCCAGGGATGGCGAAAGGAATGCTACCGAAGAGCAGACCGAGAACGATACCGATGAATATGGTAGCGATGTTAGGATGGTCGAGGCGCTTGATGGCGTTGCCCATGAGGGATGCCACGCGGTTTACGCTGACCTCGTCGCCTACAACCATTATCTTATCACCTACCTGGAGAGGGAGGTCGGAACTTGCAAACATCTCCATGCCCTGGCGGGTCACGCGGGTTACGTTGACGCCATAGACGCTTGAGAAATGAAGTTTGGCAGGAGTCTTACCGTTGATTTCAGGCTTGGTGATGAGAATACGCTTGCTCACCATCTGCTTGCTCTTTTCCTGCTCAGCAAACTCTGGCACGTTGGTCTCAGGACCGATGAAGGCTATGATGGCCTTAGCGTCAACCTCAGGGCAAACGATGAATACCTTATCGTTGAGTTCGAGGGTTGTGCTGCTCTTAGGGAAGATAAGCTCGCCGTTGCGGAGGATGCGAGAGCAGATGAAGTCGCGCTTGAGGAAGTCGTGAATCTCAAGGATGGTATGTCCGCAAAGTGCTTCGTTGAGCACGCTGAGATGCATGAGATGTGGCTTGGCAGCAGTATTGTTGTCGGCCTGCTTAAGTGCCTCCTCTTCCTCCTCGAGACGAACGCGGCAGATGTAGCGGATGGCGATGGTGGCAGCGATAATGCCCACAACGCCAAGAGGATAGGCGCAGGCATAGCCATTGGCAATGGCAGGAGCACCATCAGGGAAAATCGACTGAAGTGCCTCATTGGCAGCACCAAGACCAGGAGTGTTGGTTACGGCACCGTACATAGTACCTATCATCATAGGGAGATTAACAGGGTCTGTGGTGTCGAAGAAAATATAGTAGCAGGCGAACATCACCAATACGTTGAGAAGTATTGCAGATGCTGCGAGGCAGTTGAGCTTGACGCCACCCTCGCGGAAACTCTCGAAGAAGCCAGGACCTACCTGAAGTCCTATCATGAAGACGAAGAGGATAAGACCGAAGTCCTGCACGAAGGTGAGGATGTCGGTAGGGGCGGTGAAGCCGATGTGGCCGGCAAGGATGCCAGCGAAGAGAACGAAGGTGACGCCGAGCGAAATGCCCGCCACCTTAATCTTTCCGAGCAGTACGCCTACTGCTATTACGATGGCATATAGCAAAGCAATATGCGCCACGCTTTCAGTGTTGGTAAAAAGGGATATGATCCAGTCCATTTCCTTAGTTTTGTTGTTTTAGATTTTGGAATAAATGTAGTAATGTTGCTTTTGCGCTTTGCACTATGCACGCATTTTAAATGCAAAGTTAATAAAAATATCTTCTCTGTATAGCATTTTGTGGAATATTTTATAAAAAAAAGTACTTTTCTCTTATTTTATTTATTTATATGAAAAAGATTTTCTAATTTTGCACGTTGGAAATATAGCAAACGTATAATATAATTAGATTAAAAACAACTATGACAAACAAAAAGGAACAACTCTTCACCGAGTTTCAGGCTCCTACCACTCAGGAATGGCTTGACAAGATTCAGGTCGATCTGAAGGGAGCTGACTTCCAAAAACGTCTGGTATGGAAAACCAATGAAGGTTTTAGCGTACAGCCATTCTATCGTCGTGAGGATGTTGAGAAGCTCAGCACTCCTAACGCTATGCCTGGCGAATTCCCATTCGTTCGCGGCAACAAGAAGACTGACAACATCTGGTATGTCCGTCAGGAGATTGAGGCAAGCGATGCAGCTGCTGCAAACGCTAAGGCTCTCGACGTACTCAACAAGGGCATTGACTCTCTCTGCTTCAACATCCCTGGTGAGAAGGTAAGCGCAGAGTTCGTTGACCAGCTTCTCGAGGGTATTTATGTTGAGTGTGTAGAGCTCAACTTCAATACATGCAAGCGTTGCTCTATCGAACTCGCCAAGATTCTCGTGGCATATTTCGAGAAGAAGGGTGCTGACAAGGAGAAGGTCGTTGGTAGCATCGACTGGGATCCAATGGAGAAGATGGTGATGAAGGGCAAGGACGTAGAGGCTCTCCTCGCTCTCGCTCCACAGATGATTGACATTCTCAAGGAGTATCCTAACTTCCGTTGCATCACCGTCAACTCGCTCTCGCTGAACAATAGCGGTGCATACATCGTTCAGGAGCTCGGATATGCCCTCGCTTGGGGTAACGAATACCTCAACCAGCTCGTAGAGGCTGGCGTAGAGCCAACACTCGCTGCAAAGAACATTAAGTTCAACATGGGTATCTCTGAGAACTACTTCATGGAGATTGCCAAGTTCCGCGCTGCTCGTATGCTATGGGCTGAAATCGTTAAGCAGTATGAGCCAAAGTGCGACTGTGCTTGCAAGATGTGTATCAACGCTGTGACTTCGGAGTATAACATGACACTCTTCGACTCGCACGTTAACCTCCTCCGCACTCAGACAGAGACAATGTCGGCTGCCATCGCAGGCGTTCATTCCATAGTTGTTAATCCATTCGATATCACATACGAGACCCCTACAGACTTCTCGGAGCGTATCGCTCGCAACCAGCAGCTGCTCCTCAAGGAAGAGTGTCATCTCGGCACTGTCGTTGACCCAGCTTCTGGTTCATATTATATTGAGGAGCTCACAACAAACCTCGCCAACGAGGGTTGGAAGATTTTCCTCAAGGTGGAGGAAGAGGGTGGTTTCCTCGCTGCTGTCAAGGCTGGCACTGTCCAGGATGACATCAACGCAACAAACGAGAAGCGTCATCTCCACGCTGCACAGCGCCGTGAGTTCCTTCTCGGTACTAACCAGTTCCCTAACTTCTATGAGAACAGTGAGGGCAAGACTCCAGTACAGAAGTGCTGCGGTTGCAATCACGAAGAGGAGACAGGCATCAAGGCTATCAAGGCTTCACGTCTCGCTGCTGACTTCGAGAACCTCCGTCTCGCTACAGAGAAGGCAGAGAAGCAGCCAGTAGCATTCATGGTTACTATCGGTAGCCTCGTATGGCGCCAGGCTCGTGCTCAGTTCTCTTGCAACTTCCTCGCTTCTGCCGGCTACAAGGTTATGGACAACCTCGGCTTCAAGACCGTTGAGGAAGGTATCGATGCTGCTGTTGAGGCAGGTGCTGATATCGTTGTAATCTGTTCTTCTGACGATGAGTATGCAGAGTATGCAATCCCAGCATATGAGTATCTCAAGACAAAGAACGACAAGGCTATCTACGTCGTTGCAGGTGCTCCTGCATGTGCTGAGGATCTTAAGGCTGCAGGCATTGAGAACTTCATCCACGTAAAGGTGAACCAGCTCGAGACTCTCAAGATGTTTAACGAAAAACTCGGTATCAAGTAATTATGGCACGTAAAGATTTTAAGAATATAGATATATTTGCTGGCATCGAGAAGAAGAACGGTCTCGACTGGCAGAAGGAGAATGACATACAGTACGTATGGAAGACTCCAGAACACATTGAGGTGAAGCCTGTTTATACTAAGGAAGACCTCGAAGGCATGGAGCATCTCGACTTCACGGCTGGTATCCCTCCATTCCTCCGTGGTCCTTACTCAATGATGTACCCATTCCGTCCTTGGACTATCCGTCAGTATGCTGGTTTCTCTACAGCTGAGGAGTCTAACGCATTCTATCGTCGTAACCTCGCTGCTGGTCAGAAGGGTCTTTCGGTTGCGTTCGACCTTCCTACACACCGTGGCTATGACCCTGACAACGCTCGTGTTGTTGGTGACGTAGGTAAGGCTGGTGTGTCTATCTGTTCCGTTGAGAACATGAAGGTGCTCTTCGCTGGTATTCCTTTGAATAAGATGTCTGTATCAATGACTATGAACGGCGGTGTGCTTCCTATACTCGCATTCTACATCGTGGCTGGTCTTGAGCAGGGCGCTAAGCTCGAGGAGATGGCTGGTACTATCCAGAACGATATCCTCAAGGAGTTCATGGTGCGTAATACATATATCTACCCACCATCATTCTCAATGAAGATTATCGCTGATATCTTCGAGTTCACTTCGCAGAAGATGCCTAAGTTCAACTCTATCTCTATCTCCGGATACCACATGCAGGAGGCTGGTGCTACTGCTGATATCGAGTTGGCTTATACTCTTGCTGACGGTATGGACTATCTCCGCGCTGGTATCAACGCAGGTATCGATATCGATGCTTTCGCTCCACGTCTTTCTTTCTTCTGGGCTATCGGTACAAACCACTTCATGGAGATTGCTAAGATGCGCGCTGGTCGTCTGCTCTGGGCTAAGATTGTGAAGAGTTTCGGCGCTAAGAATCCTAAGTCTATGGCTCTCCGTACCCACTCTCAGACATCTGGTTGGTCGCTCACAGAGCAGGACCCATTCAACAACGTAGGTCGTACGGCTATCGAGGCTATGGCTTCCGTACTTGGTCATACTCAGTCGCTCCATACAAACGCTCTCGACGAGGCTATCGCTCTTCCTACAGACTTCTCGGCTCGTATCGCTCGTAACACTCAGATTTACATCCAGAACGAGACAAAGGTATGTAAGGAAATCGATCCATGGGCAGGTTCTTATTATGTAGAGACTCTCACAAATGAGCTCGTTCACAAGGCTTGGGAGCACATCCAGGAGATTGAGAAGCTCGGCGGTATGGCTAAGGCTATCGAGACTGGTGTGCCTAAGATGCGCATCGAGGAGGCTGCTGCTCGTACACAGGCTCGTATCGACTCAGGTGCTCAGACCATCGTAGGTACAAATAAGTATCGTCTTGACCATGAGGATCCTATCGATATCCTCGAGGTGGACAACACAGCTGTACGTCTTCAGCAGGAGGCTGCCCTCAAGGAGCTTAAGGCTAACCGTGACGAGGAAGCTTGCCAGAAGGCTCTCGCTGCTATCACAGAGTGCGTTCAGGAGTTCGCTGACGGTAAGAAGTCGGAGAATAACCTCCTCGACCTTGCTGTTAAGGCTGCTCAGCTCCGTTGTACTCTCGGTGAGATAAGTGATGCATGTGAAAAGGTAGTTGGCCGTTATAAGGCTGTAGTTAGAACAATTTCAGGCGTGTATAGTTCAGAATACAAGAAGGACGCTCAGTTCGAAGAGGCTGTTCGTCTTACAAATGAGTTTGCAGAGAAGGAAGGTCGCCGTCCACGTATCTTCATCGCTAAGATGGGACAGGATGGTCACGACCGCGGTGCTAAGGTTGTTGCAACAGGTTATGCTGACTGTGGTTTTGACGTAGATATGGGACCTTTGTTCCAGACTCCTGCTGAGGCTGCTCGCGAGGCTGTTGAGAATGACGTTCACATCGTTGGTGCTTCCTCACTCGCTGCAGGTCACAAGACTCTCATCCCAGAACTTATCAACGAGCTCAAGAAGCTCGGTCGTGAGGATATCATGGTTATCGCTGGTGGTGTAATCCCAGCACAGGACTACGACTTCCTCTATAAGGCTGGTGTTGCTGCAATCTTTGGTCCTGGCACATCAGTTGCCGCTGCTGCTGCAACTATGATGAAGCTCATGATGGACGTTGAGTAACATTAAACTTTTAAAATTTTATATCATTATGAAAATTAAGACACTTCTGGCAGCTCTTTTTGTAGCTACCATCCCAATGATGGGCTTTGCTCAGGACAATAAGTCTAACGCAGAACTCTCAGAGCAGTACAAGCAGGAGATTAAGGTTATCAAGCAGGAAATCAAGTTGCTCAAGGAAAAGAAGAAACTTGACCCTACAAATTCATCTTATGTTTCTGATCTTGTAGAGAAGAATGCTGAGTTGAAGACTGTTCAGTCTCGCAAGAAGATTGTTGACACAGCAATCAAGGCTGACAAGGCTCACAAGAAGGCTATTGAAAAGGCTGAGAAGGCAAAGGCAAAGGCTGAGAAGTCAGCTGCTGTTGCTGAGAAGATGAAGAAGGACGCTTTGAAGAAGGCAAAGTAATCTATCTTTAGCATGTCCTTATTAAAAAAGAGGGTTGGGCTATTTGCTCAATCCTCTTTTTGTGTACGTTGACAATTATAGAGTCTACAAGAACACATAGAATATAAAATTGATATTTTTTTGAGGAAATTTTAGAAAAAAAATATGTATTTTCTTTAATATATAGAAAAAATTATTAATTTTGCAGAAAAAAAGAAATTAATGGAATAGTTTTTAGAATCATCTTAAGAGTATATATGAGAAGTTTTATCCAAAGATTAGCTCTTGCGTGCTGTATAATGCTGGCAATATTGGGAGTCGTAGAATACCTGGCTCGTCTTAGTCCTAATACCTACAAGTATAAGACGGAATGGATGAAACAACATGCTCCAGAGGTGGAGACCTTGATATTAGGTAACTCGTTGACTTTCTATGACATTGTACCTGATAGTTTTAAGACGAAATCGTTTTGTCTTGCGAATTCGTCTCAAACACCAAAATATGATTGGTTGCTGTTTGCCAGAGATACACTTCGTTATGAGAAACTGAAAACAGTAATAATCCCAAGTTTCTCATTTTTGTATGACATACCTCTTGAATATGATAAAATGCATTCTTATAGAATTGCATATTATCGATTATATTGTAATTGTGAGGATTATAGTGTTTTCAGTCCTTATTCATGGGAATTGGGTAATTTCATTATGGCCCGCAACAAGGTTCTAAACGTATTGCACTTGAAAGAATATGCGAAACAATGCAATGAATTAGGTAATTATTTCACGGAAACATTTGAAGGGGAGAATCTTAGATTGTCTGAGGAAGAGATTAAGATTAAGTATGGCAGGTTTGTTACTATTGTCAAAATGCGTGAGAAGATAGAGAAAATAGATTATACTGACAGTTTGATGAATTACTGCGATAGGCATAATATTCAAGTACTTGTCGTAGGTACTCCGGTATATAGTTTATTGGCAGATACTCTTACTACAGATGAAGCAAATTTGTCAATACTGGATGAGGAGGCCAGAAAATATCAAAAGAAACATCCTAATATGATTTATCACAACTATACGCACGACAAAAGCTTTGAATATAAAGATTTCTATGATCCTATCCATCTCAATGAATATGGAGCAAAGAAACTATCGCACAAAATGAAAAAGGATTTAAACCTCTAAATATAACTACATGTCTTTCAACTCACTAACATACTTGTGGTTTCTACCCTTGGTCTTTGCCTTGTATTGGACATGCGGAAGAACCGGAAAATTGCAGAATCTTATCATCCTCGTATCAAGCCTCGTGTTTTATGGATGGTTTGACTGGCATTTCCTCATACTTATTTCGATAACCATCCTGTCAAGCTATGTGACTGGATTGGGAGTTGATAGATACTTGTATCGTGAAGGTGGAAAACGTACAGCCTGGTGGTGTGTCTTTGCCAATGTTGCGATAAATCTTGGTATCCTTTTCTATTTCAAATACTTCAATTTCTTTATTGACTCGTTTTCAAGGGTTGCAGGGTTTGTAGGGTTGCATCTCGATATTGTCACACGTGACATTATCCTTCCTATAGGAATATCTTTCTATACATTTCAAGCTATAAGCTATACTGTTGATATCTATAGAGGCAGAATAAGGGCAAAGAATAATTTCATATTGCTTTCAGCCTATATCATTTTCTTTCCTCAGCTATTGGCTGGACCTATAGAAAAGGCTTCGCAACTGCTTCCTCAGTTTAAGGAAAAAAGAACTTTTGATGTTAATATGGCCAATGACGGAATGCGTCAGATCTTGTGGGGTTTTTTTCAGAAACTGGTTATTGCCGACAATTGTGCTCTGGTAACATACCCATTGTTGCAAGGATGGACAGGTGACTATAGCGGGTTGGAACTTTATCTTATATTGATATGTTTCTGCTTTCAGATATATGGTGACTTTGCCGGCTACGCTGATATAGCAATAGGCTCGGCAAAATTGTTCGGCATACGATTGACAAGAAATTTTCATGTTCCGATGTTTTCGCGTAATGTACTTGAATTATGGAATCACTGGCATATCTCACTCAATAACTGGTTCTTCGATTACGTACTGTTGCCTTTGGGTGGGATGCGTAACAAGTGGCGTTTTGCGTTAAACACTATCTTCGTATTTATTCTTTCTGGTATTTGGCATGGTGCAAGGATGACCTATGTTTGTTGGGGTTTAAATTATGGCATAGTTACAGCTATTTATTCTCTCATGCGAAAGAAAAGAAATAGAAAGAAAAAGACTCCATACACAGGGTATAATAGAATGTTGCCTTCTTTTAGTGAATTTTTAGGTATATTTATTACTATTGGTTTTATCACGGCTTTGAATATAGCATTATTTGCCTCACCAAGCATGCATTCTGCAATACAACTCTATTATGATTTGTTTACCAGAATTTTCTGGACATCGCATCATTTATCTCAGTTCAAGACTCCAATTGTTCTTATTTTATTGTTGAATTTGTTTCAATGGACACAACGAGCAAATAAGCAACATGATTTCCAGTTGGATTTCCTTCCACATCGCTGGCAACGCTATATAGTCTATTTCATGGTAATAATTGCTATTGGATATTTCTATGTAGATACAACGCAATTTATCTATTTCCAATTTTAGAAATTGAATATTTGGTGGACTTAAAGAATATTCGTTGGGTTTAGGATAAAAATTCCTATTCCCAACGAAAAATTACGTTAGAGATGGTTTTCTCAAAAAAAAATAGTAACTTTGCAGTCGGAAATCAGTAGTAGATTGATAACTGATTTGTATTATTAGAATACCAATACATACTAAAAAATGAAGAAACTATTTTTTGCTACAATCTTTTCTCTGCTTGCCTTGAGTGCCAACGCGCAGAGAATAGACTTTGACAACACCCAGAATAGAACGGAGACTGACTATGAAGGGTGGGGGATAGGACAGTCCAGTAGTCCTCTGACGAAGGAATTCTCCATTCCTGATACTGACAAGAAAATCAGCATCACGGCAACATACGTGGCTGGCACGAAGGCTAATGCTATATATGGCAACTGGTGGAAAGATGGTGTCAACAAATACTCGAAGCTTGTAAGCGATGGCGTATTTGCCATCTATGTGGATGCATCCAACAACCGTCCGAATCTTACTGATGAACAAGCTGGTCTTCAGTTTACAATCTCTGGTCTTCCTGCTGGTACTCACACTCTTACTGCCTATCATAATATTACTGATGGCTATACAAGTGCTGCTCCTTTGGACGTTATCGTGAATGATGAGACTGTCCTGAAAGGCGTAGTGCCAACATGCAGAGCGCAGTCAGAACTTACATCGGCTTTCTCTTATATAAAGTTTGAGGTGAAGGAAGGCGAGAAGGTTGTTGTTAAATATGTGACAAAACCTGAGAGCGGAAAATCATACGCCACGAGCTATGCCGTAGTGAATGGCTTTATCTTCGATCGTCCTAATCCTCGTGCCGTGGCGATGAATCCATATCCTGCCAATTATGAACTGCATGCTGATGCTGATGATGGTGGACTTACCCTTACATGGGAAGGCGCTTCCGATGCCGTAAAGCATCATCTCTATGTAGGTGACTCTGAGACATCTATGAATGAAGTGGCAACTCTGGTAGATGCATCATATAGGTTGAATGACCTCTATAGCATGAATACATACTACTGGCGCGTTGATGAGGAAGACGCAAAGGGCAACGTATATGAAGGTGAAGTATGGAACTTCCGACCACGTATGCTTGCCTTCCCTGATGCAGAAGGCTATGGTCGCTTTGCTACTGGTGGTCGTGGCGGTATGGTATATCATGTGACACGCCTTGAGGATGATGAAGAGCCAGGCTCTTTCCGTTATGGAATTACGAAACTGACAGGTCCACGTACCATTGTCTTCGACGTCTCAGGTATCATCGCCCTGAATAGTCGCCTGACAAGTTCGGACAAGTATGTAACGATAGCTTGCCAGACAGCACCAGGGCATGGTATCTGTTTCTCGCAGAATCCATTTGGCGTAGGACCTGAGAGCATCGTTCGCTTTATGCGTCTTCGCAAGGGTGCAGGTGAGACTGCTGATGGTATCGGTATGGCAGGTAGCGACAACAGTATCCTCGACCATGCTTCTATCTCATGGACCATCGACGAGGCTTTCTCTTCGCGTAATGCACATAATATGACCCTTCAGCGCACTATGATATCAGAAGCGCTCGGCGTTGCAGGGCATAAGAACTATCCTGCGGGAACAAACCATGGCTATGCTGCAACCATAGGAGGCGATATTGCTTCGTTCCATCATAATCTTTTGGCACATTGCTATGGCCGTAACTGGAGTCTTGGTGGTGGTCTTGATGGTGGTGGCGCTTATGCCGGTCGTCTTGACATCTTCAATAATGTGGTATATAACTGGGGCCATCGTGCCACGGATGGTGGTGCTCACGAGGTGAACTTCGTAGGCAACTACTATAAGATGGGACCTGCAACGGATATGACTTATCTCTTGACAGCAGAATTTGAAGGCACGGGAAGCGGTTCGCAGAGCTATTATGTGAAGGGCAATATCCGTGAGAATATGAATGGCAATAAGGCACAGGATAAGGAAAATGATACTTATCGCTATAGGCTTTCTGGTGGTCAGCAGCTCACATGGCAGCCATGGGTGTCAGAGCCTTTCTTCCCTTCGTATGCAAAGGTGGAGAGCGCTGAGGAAGCCTATAAGTCGGTATTGAGCGATGTAGGCGCTACGATGCCTTTCCTTGATGCTCATGACCAGCGTATTATCAAGGAAACACTCAACAAGAGCTATTCCTATACAGGCAGCAAGACAGGTCTGAAGGGACAGATAGACACAGAAGCGGACTGTGGAGGCTATGAGGTTTATCCAGAAGAAAGTCGTGATGCAGATTTCGATAGCGACCAGGATGGTATTCCTAACTGGTATGAGGCTTTAGCAGGCACGGATGTGAATGTAGCAAACAATAATGCTGACCCAGACAAGGATGGCTACACCCAACTTGAGGACTATCTGGAGTTTATCTCTCATCCTTATCTCATCGTCGAGCCTTCTTCTTCGGAGGATATCGACCTTGCGCAGTATTTCCGTGGATATACTTCAAGTCCTTCGTTCTCTGCTAACTCATCTTCTGAGAATGTAAAGGTTGAGGTTAATGGAGATAAACTTCATGTTGACGCATCCAACGCTGGTCTTGCTACGATAAGCGTGAAGGTAACAGATGCTGATGGCGCATCATACGAGCGTCTGTTCAATATTGCCGTTATGGGTGATGCAACTGGAATACAGGTTGTTGAGGCAAAGACATTTAAGGTGATGAGCTATGAAGTCTATTCTCTCGATGGTATCAAAATTTATTCCAACACTTCTGCTAACGGCGCAGACATCAATAATCTTCCTATGAAGAATCTTCAGTTGCTGCAGACTTACATCCTCAAGGCAAAGGATGAGAATGGCAAGCAGCATGTGATGAAAATCATTAAGAAGTGAAAAGATAAAAGTGAAAGAGTGAAAGAGTGAAAAAGTGAAAAGAGGCTGGCGCAGAATTTACTATTTACCTCTTTAGATGAATTTCTTATTCTCAATAAATAAAAAACTGGCGTGTTATAGGTATTACCTAAACGCGCCAATTTTTTATCAAGAGCTTAACGAAGAGAATTCTGCGCCAGCCTCTTTTCACTTTTTCACTCTTTCACTTTTTCACCATTTATTAGATTCCGAGCTTCTTACGAATCTTTGTTGGGATAGCGTTCTTGTTGATCATGAAGTCCATGGTCTTTGCCACGATGAAGTTCTTTGACATGTACCAGATACCCTTGTACTCGCCTGTCTCACCCCATGAGTTCTTCACCATGTAATACTCGCGACCGTTCTGATCCTTTGCGATACCATAGATGAGCATGCCGTGGTCGTCGGTAAGAGTCCAGTCGTCATACTCCTTCTGGCGCTGCTCCTGTGTAGGAGTCATCTCAGGAGCGTTGATGCCGAGCTTAGCAAGCTTGTTCTTCTTCTCTGAAGCAGAGAGCTTGAGCCAGCGAGCCATATCGCTACCCTCGAGGCTTGCAGCCTGCTTTGTGTCATAGAGGAGAGCGAGACCATCGCGTGTAAAGCCGTCTTCGCTGACATCACCGCCCCATGCTACTGTGTAACCCTGGCGAACAGCATAGTCGATAACCTCTGCCATCTCCTCGATAGGAAGGTTCCAAGAGCCTGGCTGACGCCAGTTGTCCTGCACCTCTACAGGGAACTGAGTATAGAAAGGATGGTGTGTGTAGCTTGTGATGCTTACATAGTCGCTCCAGTTGAGACCGAGGCTCTTAGCGAAAGACTGTGGAGTGTATTCCTTGCCTTCGAAAGTGAACTTCTCTGGGCACTTGCCGAGATAAGCGTCGAGGATGCCCTGAAGACCGTTCTTCCATGCAGGATTAAGAGTCTTAGCCTTTGAGAGAGCAACAGCGTTAACGTATGGCTCCATAACCTCGAAGAACTGGTTGAAGTTGTTGAGGGAATCGCCATAGAGACTGCCTGGGAATGGCATAGCATCATCTGGGCAGATACCGTCTCTCTGGAGGATAGCGAGAACGTCGTAAGCGCTACCGCCCTGTGAGAACTGAGCATCACCATGCATGCGAACCTTCACGATGGCACGGTCCATGTAGTTCTTGTTGCATACGAACATCTCGCAGAGGTCGTAGTGCTTCTTTGTCTTCTTCAGAATCTCAGCCTCAAAGAAAGATAGGGTAGAGTAGTTCCAGCAGGTGCCGGAGCGAGACTGATTCTTGATACTTGTGATTGGGTTTTCAACGATAGTGGTGAAAACCGGCTTGTTAGGATCTACGGAATCCTTCTTCTCTGCGTTCTGGGCAGAGGCGCTCACAGCCATGAGAGAGGCGAGAGCGACGATGATAGTTTTCTTCATTTGATTTGATTAAAAATTATTTCGTTATTTCGATGATTCGATTTCTCGATGTCTAAAGCATAGCTTTACGCCATGAATGCCTCCACGTCATCTGCGTGGTAAGGAATCCTGTCTTCTCCGAGGAAGCGGCAACCATCCTTTGTGATGAGGATATCATCCTCGATACGGATGCCACCGAAGTCCTTGTAGGTCTCAAGGAGGTCGAAGTTGAGGAAGTCCTTGCAATGGCCAGTAGCCTTCCATTCATCGATGAGGGCAGGGATGAAATAGATGCCTGGCTCGTCTGTTACTACGAAACCTTCCTGAAGACGGCGTCCCATACGTAGGCAGTTGGTGCCGAACTGATCAAGGCGAGGGCGAGTCTCTTCGTCGAAACCGACGTAAATCTGTCCGAGACCCTCCATATCGTGCACGTCCATACCCATCATGTGACCGAGTCCGTGAGGCAGGAACATAGCGTGAGCGCCCTGAGCCACAGCCTCGTCAACGTCGCCCTTCATGAGTCCGAGCTCCTTCAGGCGAACAGTCATGTGGCGGCATACTGCCAGATGAACGTCAAAATACTTCATTCCAGGCTTTGCAAGTTCGAGGGCAAGGTCATGACACTCATCGACGATGGTATAGATATCACGCTGTTTCTGAGTATATTTGCCGTTTACAGGCATGGTACGGGTATGGTCAGAGCAATAGTTGTTGATAGTCTCAGCACCAGCATCACAAAGGGCGAGTCGACCACTCTCAAGTACAGCCATCGAAGGATTGCCATGCATTATCTCGCCATGCTGCGAGAAAATGGTAGCGAAGCTCTCATGTGCGCCGAGCGAATGAGCCATGCCATCCACCTGACCTCCAACATATTTCTCCGTAAGACCTGGGCGAACGAGCTTCATCGCCGTCGTATGCATCATATAGCCGATATGCGAAGCACGCTCCAGCTCCTCTATCTCCTCCTGAGTCTTAACGGAACGCATCTTTACCACGGCGTTGATAAGTTCGAGAGAGGCAGCATCCTTCTGCTGTGAAGGGTGGATACCAAGCAAATCCATTATCTGAATCTTCGTATCGTGGCGGTAAGGAGGGAGGAAATGTACCTTGCGCCCCTTGCTGACAGCCTCGTCGCAGATATCCTTCAGCTTAGCCATTGGAGCGGAATTAGCCACTCCAACCTGCTCTGCCAGTTCCTTTACGCAATCCACGCTGCCATACCATACGATATCCTCTATGTCGATATCATCGCCGATGAGCGTTTCCTTACCACTCTCGCAATCGATAACGCCCACGAGACCATCGCGGTTCTGAGCGAAATAATAAAGGAAAGAAGAGTCCTGGCGGAAAGGATAATAACCATTTGCAGGATAGTTGCAAGGCGACTCATTATTGCCAAAGAGCACGATTACGCCGTTGCCTACAAGTTGGCGGAGCACGTTGCGACGCTCTGTGTATGTTTGTTTGCTGAACATGGTTTTGTTATATTTTGATTTAAAGTTTTAGTCCTATTATATTAAATAATGTGTGCAAAGTTAGTAAAAATAAATATTAAAACCAAAAAAATGCAGATATTTCGTTTTTTATGTTTATCTTTGCAATCAAATATGTGATGAATTTACTATCACTAATACTAAACACGTTCTTAAAATTTATATTCAATGCGCAAATTTGAAGACTTGAAGATAGCTGTTGCCGGTACGGGTTATGTAGGACTCAGTATCGCGACACTCCTTGCTCAGCATCATGATGTTGTTGCTGTAGATGTTATCCAGGAGAAGGTTGACCTCATCAATCAGAAGAAAT
The DNA here is from genome assembly GCA_045627725.1 of Prevotella sp. Classification (GTDB taxonomy): domain Bacteria; phylum Bacteroidota; class Bacteroidia; order Bacteroidales; family Bacteroidaceae; genus Prevotella. The sequence continues at coordinate 18,747 of JAZQOH010000048.1, forward strand.
CTCCTATCCAGGATGAGTATATCGAAAAGTATCTTGCAGAGAAGCCATTGCGCCTTAGTGCCACTCTCGATGGACGTAAGGCATACGCTGATGCCGACTTTGTTGTCATCGCAGCACCAACGAACTATGACCCTGTAAAGAATTATTTCGACACTTCACATGTAGAGGAAGTGATAGACCTTGTTCTTGAGGTAAACCCAGAAGCTGTGATGGTGATAAAATCCACTATCCCAGTAGGATATACCCGTAGCCTTTACGTGAAGTATGCACAGCGTTTTCGTCAGGAAGGCAGCGGTTCAAACCGCAAGTTCCGCCTTCTCTTCTCGCCAGAATTCCTTCGCGAGAGCAAGGCACTCTATGATAATCTCTATCCTTCACGCATCATCGTAGGTTTTCCAAAGATTATCAACAACGAGGAGTTCCATGAGGAGAACGAGGCTATCAAGCAGATTGCCGGTAACCATCTCAAGGAAGCTGCTGAGACATTCGCCAAGTTGCTTCAGGAAGGTGCGATAAAGGAAGACATCGACACCCTGCTGATGGGCATGAAGGAGGCTGAGGCCGTGAAACTCTTCGCCAATACCTACCTCGCTCTCCGCGTGAGCTATTTCAACGAACTCGACACATACGCCGAAGTGAAAGGTCTTGATTCTCAGGCTATCATCCAGGGCGTAGGACTCGACCCTCGTATCGGTTCTCACTATAACAACCCTTCCTTCGGCTACGGCGGCTATTGCCTGCCAAAGGATACGAAGCAGTTGCTCGCCAACTATGCCGACGTTCCTCAGCAGATGATGACAGCCATCGTGGAGAGTAATCGCACACGTAAGGACTACATCGCCGATGCCGTTCTTCGCAAGGCAGGATGGTATGCTTATTCACATAATAATCAGTATTCTGCAACTCAGGCAGAGGAGAATGTCATCATCGGCGTATATCGCCTCACGATGAAGTCCAACTCCGACAACTTCCGTCAGTCTGCCATCCAGGGCATCATGAAGCGCATCAAGGCAAAGGGCGCTACGGTAATCATCTATGAACCAACGCTTCCAGACGGAACTATGTTCTTTGGTAGCCGTGTGATAAATGACCTCAAGACATTCAAGGAGCAGAGCCAGGCAATCATAGCCAACCGCTATGACTCATGCCTCGACGATGTAATTGAAAAGGTATATACGCGTGATATCTTCCGCAGAGATTAAAGCCCCCTAACCCCCGAAGGGGGAATTTAAGTATGTAATGAAAGTTCGGTACTATCGTCCCTATATCTCCACTATAACTCCCTTATAACTCCTCCATAACTCCCTTAAATGTAAAGAATAGCAAAACTCTAATAACATAAAATCTAATTAAACAATGGAAAAGAAAATTCCTTACAAGATTTATCTCGAAGAAGACGAGATTCCTACACAATGGTATAACGTGCGTGCTGACATGAAGACAAAGCCAGCACCTCTGCTCAATCCTGGCACAGGCCAGCCTCTCACAAAGGAGGATCTCGCTCCTATCTTCTGCGACGAACTCAATCAGCAGGAGTTGGACAACGAGACACGTTGGTTTGATATCCCTGAGGAAATCCTCGAGTTCTATAAAAACTATCGTCCTTCACCACTCGTTCGTGCTTACTTCCTTGAGAAGGCTCTCGGCACTCCAGCAAAGATTTACTATAAGTTTGAGGGTAACAACACCTCTGGCTCACATAAGCTCAACTCTTCAATCGCACAGGCTTACTATGCTAAGAAGCAGGGACTTAAGGGCGTAACAACAGAGACAGGCGCAGGCCAATGGGGTACAGCCCTCTCTATGGCTTGCTCTTACTTCGGACTCGACTGTAAGGTATATATGGTGAAGTGCTCATACGAGCAGAAGCCATTCCGCAGAGAGGTGATGCGTACCTATGGTGCAAGCGTAACACCTTCGCCTTCAAACACTACAAACGTTGGTCGCAAGATTCTCGCAGAGCACCCTGATACCACAGGTTCTCTTGGTTGCGCTATCTCTGAGGCTGTTGAGGCAGCTGTATCTAACGAGGGCTATCGCTATGTTCTCGGTTCGGTACTCAACCAGGTTCTTCTCCATCAGACCATCATCGGTCTTGAGACAAAGAAGGCTCTCGATAAGTATGATATCAAGCCTGACATCATCATAGGCTGTGCTGGTGGCGGTTCAAACCTCGGCGGTCTCGTTTCTCCATTCATCGGCGAGATGCTCCGTGGCGAGGCTGACTATAAGATTATCGCAGTAGAGCCAGCTTCATGCCCTTCGTTCACTCGTGGTAAGTTTGCCTATGACTTTGCTGATACAGGTATGATTTGCCCTCTTGCAAAGATGTACACCCTTGGCAGTCAGTTTATTCCTTCTGCCAACCATGCCGGCGGTCTTCGCTTCCATGGCATGAGTCCTATCCTCTCACAGCTCTATCATGACGGTCTCTTCGAGGCTCGCGCCGTAGAGCAGACTGAGGTATTCGAGGCTGCAACCCTCTTTGCTCGCGTTGAGGGCACTCTTCCTGCTCCAGAGTCAAGCCACGCTATCCGCGTTGCCATCGACGAGGCTCTCAAGTGCAAGGAGACAGGTGAGGAGAAGACCATCGTGTTCGGTCTTACCGGTACAGGATACTTCGACCTCTATGCTTACGAGAAGTACAACAACGGTACTATGGACGACGTAATCCCATCAGATGAACTCATCCAGTCATACCTTGACAAGCTTCCAAAGGTAGAAGAATAAAAAGTCCACGACCCCTCCCCAGCCCTCCACGAGGGAGGGAGTTTGGTTACATTTGAGGGTTAGAACAAACTAAGTAATTAGTAATTTGTAATTCGTAATTCGTAATTTATAATAATTAGATAAAACATGTTTGAAGGACAGCCAAAAGGCCTATGGGCCTTAGCTTTTGCCAATACAGGTGAGCGCTTCGGTTACTATACCATGCTCGCTGTATTCATTCTCTTCCTGCAGGCAAACTTCGGATGGTCATCCGGTTTTGCAGGTACAGTTTATTCATCATTCCTTGCGTGCGTATATTTCCTGCCTATCATAGGTGGTGCCGCAGCCGATAAGTGGGGATACTCAAAGATGGTTACCATCGGTATCTTCATCATGTTCATCGGCTATGCCCTGCTCGCTATCCCTATGGGCTCAAACCTCGTTGCCGTTTCAGCTATGGCAGCAGCCCTTCTCCTCGTGAGTCTCGGCACAGGTCTCTTCAAGGGTAACCTCCAGGTGATGGTGGGCGACCTCTACAACGACGCTCAGTATGCTCACAAGCGTGACGCTGGTTTCTCCCTCTTCTATATGCTTATCAACGTAGGCGCTATGTTCGCTCCTACAGCAGCTATCGGCATCATGAACTGGGCACAGAACTCTCTCGGCGTCAGCGAGGCTGACTCCTATCACTTTGCCTTCGCCGTAGCATGTGCTTCGCTCGTCGTTTCCATCGCTATCTATTACGCTTTCAAGTCAACATTCGCTCATGTACTGACCGTTGACAAGAAGGATGGCGCAAAGAAGGAGAACGTGGTTGACGATATGAGTCCGGAAGAGACAAAGGAACGCATCATCTGCCTCTGCCTCGTATTTGCTGTGGTTATCTTCTTCTGGATGGCATTCCACCAGAATGGCGCTACCCTCACATACTTCGCTCGTGACTTCGTTGCAACATCTGCAACAGGCGTTACAGCTATGGAGATGGACGTGACAAACCTCGTGGCTTGCATCTTCATCGTCTATGGTCTCTTCGGAATCTTCCAGAACAAGGGCAAGGGACAGCTCATCTCTCTCGCGCTCATCGTTGCTGCTTGTGCTTACCTTGGCTATAACTATATGAACGTAGGTTCTGTAGAGGTTTCTGCTCCTATCTTCCAGCAGTTCACCCCTTGCTTCGTTATCGCCCCCACCCCTGTAAGCATCGGAATCTTCGGATGGCTCAACAAGAAGGGTAAGGAGCCTAAGGCGCCTACAAAGATTGGTCTCGGTATGCTCGTTGCTGCCGTTGCCTATCTGCTCATGACCGTTTCTACTCTCGGTCTTACAGCACCAAATGCAGAGACTCCAACCCACCTCGCAGACCTCGATCCAAACCTCCTCGTATCAACATATCTCATCCTCACTTTCGCTGAGCTCCTCCTTTCTCCTATCGGAATCTCATTCGTTACGAAGGTGGCTCCTACAAAGTATAAGGGTGTGATGATGGGCCTCTGGTTTGGCGCTACAGCCATCGGTAACTTCCTCGTTGCCATCCCAACCATGCTCTGGGGTAATGAGCATTATGTGGTATGGGGCACGCTCATGTGCATTTGCCTCGTTGCCGCTGCGTTCATCTTCTCTATTATCAAGAAATTGAATAAAGTTGCATAAAGAAGCCCCCTCCATCTCCCCCTAAGGAGGAGTGTATTAGATACAAACATCTCCCTCAAAGGATAGTCATAAGTTATGTATCGACATCACTCTCTTAAGGGAATATGGAGGGGACTTTTCTATATTATGGAGAAAGTACAAAAGGAACTGAATCCTGATAGAGTTCAGCGTGCCGTTGACTATTTCATGCAGGGCTATGGCTGCTGCCAATGTGTCGTAGCCGCCTTTGCCGACCTCTATGGCTTCACAGAGGAGCAGGCTCTCCGTATGGGAGCAGGCTTTGGTGGTGGAGTAGGGCGCATGCGAATGATGTGCGGAGCCGTCTCGGGCATCGTCACTCTCGTGGGAATGGATTGCGGACAGACGGAAGGTGCTGACCGTGAAGGAAAGGCACATTGCTATAAGGTAGTTCAGGAACTCCTTGCCAAGTCGAAGGAGGAGAACGGCAGTCTTATCTGCGCCGAACTGCTTGGCATCAAGGGACCTGTTCCCATGGGGCATTTCGTTCCCGACGAGCGTAATGCTGAATATTATAAGAAGCGTCCTTGTGGAGCAAAGGTGGAAAGTGCTGCAAGGATATTTGCGGAGTATTTGACCTCCCTCAATCCCTCCAAAGGAGGGAAGTCTTGATAGTATAAATGCTCAAATCGTCAATTGTTAATCGTCAATCGTCAATTGTCAATCGTCAATTGTCAATTGTCAATCGTGTCAATCGAAAAAATGAAAGGTCTTCCTCTTAAATCAGAAATGGGCAACACATGGACACACCTCGCAGGTGCCGTCTTCGCCCTCTCATCCATCTGGATGGTATGGCCAGCCGTCAGCATCAGTTGGCAGATGGCCTTCGGAGTGATATTCTTCATCGTGGGGATGTTCCTCATGTTCCTCTCATCCACCATCTACCATTGGGTGCATCCGGGCATGGCAAAGGATATCCTTCGCCGTTGCGACCATATCAGCATCTATGTGATGATAGCCTGCTCCTATACCCCTATCTGCGTGGGTGTCGTTGGAGGATGGGTAGGATGGACCTTGTTTGGCGTTCAATGGGCTGCTGTAATAGGCGGTACGTTCTATAAGATTTTCGCCATAGGGAAATACCCTCGTCTCTCGCTCATCATCTATCTCGTAATGGGATGGAGCGTATTGTTCGTTGCCGAGCCTGTATTCTCGCGCCTTTCAACTACGGCGTTGCTCCTGCTCCTTGCCGAGGGCATCTTCTATAGCGCAGGAACCTATTTCTATGCTCACGATGAGCATAAGCATTTCCATGCCATCTGGCATGTGTTCGTGCTGCTCGGAGCCATCTCTCATTGGAGCGTTGTGCTTTGTTTGTTGTTAGCGTAACATTATACAATACAACTAAAATGACTAACCATATTCTTTCTGTTATTCTTCTTTTTTGCATCTTGCCACTCTCAGCACAGACAAAGTTCTCTCATAATGGCAAGGCGATGACATCCTCTGCTCGCACCCTCTATGTGAGCCCAAAGAAAAAGACAAACCAGAAATCCTTCACCTTCAACACGGCGAAGGAGGCTATGAAATATGCGGAGCGATATGCCTCCGACACACTCTGGACGGAAATCTACCTCGAGCCTTCCGTCTATTGGATTGACAATCCTGACGATCCTGCCATCCGTCGTCCTGCCCCTGGCAGCAATACCCCTTTCGGTATGGAACTGAAATGGAATCGTGTGCGAATGATAGGTCTAAGCGATAACGCCGAAGACATAGTTCTTGCAAGCAGTCGCGGACAGACGCAAGGGGCTGACGGCAACTTTACCATGCTCCATATCACGGGCTCTGATGTGGAGGCGAAGAACATCACCTTCGGCAACTATTGCAACGTGGACCTTGTTTATCCTCGCAACCCGAAGCTCAACCGTCCGAAGCGCAAGGATGCCATCGTTCAGGCTCAGCTCGTTATCTGTAATGGCGATAACTACAGGATAGACAACTGCCGCTTTATCTCGCGTCTCAACCTCTGTCCTTTCGCTGGAGGAAAGCATGTTGACTTCCTGAATTGCTACTTTGAATGTACCGACGATGCCCTCTGTGGCACAGGTACTTATCGCCAATGCCGCTTCACCTTCTTCTCAAGCAAACCATTCTATTCCACATACGCTCAAGGGGCGAAGTTCATAGATTGCGATATCCACACAAAGACCCACGGCACACAGTATCTCACAAAGGCTGGCGGTCCTGTGCAGATGGAGAACTGCCGATGGACAAGCGAGGATCCTGATTTGAAGATAGAATGGACAAAGCGCCCTGACCCTCGCCATTATTGCGTGATGACAGGATGCACTCTCAACGGCAAAGCTCTCAACGTTCCTACGCCTACCGAGCCTCTGCCTGTAGAGCTTCCAGCGTTCCCTGTTGCCATTCAGCCAAACATCATCCCTGGCCAATGGACAATAGACTGCTACAAGCCATCCGATACGGCAGAATATCCTTGGAAGGCAGAAGACAACAGCCGTCCTTCGTGGGGCTATGCAGAAGGCATCGACGGAGCTGAAGGCGTATGGGGAATGGTGCAGATACAGAAAGGTGCCCGACTGATGTTCACCCCAAAGAACGAGGCTGAGAAGGTGGAGAAGCAGACCTGCGTCGTCACTCTCGACCCATGCAAGGGACCTGGTCAGGGCTTCGGCTCTGCCACAGGACAGTATCTCGACATCTGCATCAAGTTCAACACGCGCACCCTTACGGGCTACGGTCTCCGCTTTATCCGTACCCCAGAATACGATCACTCCGTAGAAGTTTATCTCGTGGAATATGCCGAAGGCAACATCTCCCGCATAAGCGCCCCACAGCGTTGCGACCTCTTCAAGCCAGGATGTAAGGTGACGCTCACGGCAAACGCTTCGGAGATAAAGGCAGAAATCGCCAACGCCAACATCGACAAGTCGCAGACTCTCTCGGCAGCTATGGCTCATCCTAACACATTCGGCGGTTTCCATCTCCAGCATACGGGCTCCACAGGCGCATCTGCCACGGTTGTCAAGACCATCTTTTTGAAGTAGCGACCCCCTCCCATTTGTCACATACTCCGATGTACTCAACATCGGACTACCCACGAGGGGAGGAGAAAAATTACTACGATACGTCAAAATATATCCAAAACTTCCTTTTATGATACAAATCGAGAACATGACCTTTGCGTATCCTAATCGCAAGAACAATATACATACGAATCTCACGCTTAACATCGAGACCAACAAGGTGTATGGACTGCTTGGAAAAAACGGTACAGGCAAATCCACCTTATTATATATTATAGCAGGACTCCTCCGTCCCAACAAGGGTAGCGTGACGATGGATGGCAAGCCTACTATCGAGCGCGACAAGGATTTGCTGAAAGACATCTTCCTCGTCAACGAGGAGTTCATCCTGCCTGAGATTCCTCTCAACGATTGGGTGAAGACCTTCAGCACGTTCTATCCCAATTATAGCGAGGAAATTCTCCGCAACTGCCTCAAGGAGTTTGAGATAGAGGGCAATCCTAACATGAAGTCCCTCTCTATGGGACAGAAGAAGAAGGTGTTTATCAGTTTCGCCCTCGCCACGGGAGTTCGCCTTCTCATAATGGATGAGCCAACCAACGGACTCGACATTCCGGCGAAGGCACAGTTCCGCAAGGTGGTGTCAGAATACATGACCAAGGACCGTGCTGTCATCATCTCCACCCATCAGGTGCACGATGTGGATATGCTTATCAATCATGTCATCATAATCGACAACGACTCCCTTCTGCTCAACGAGCCTATCAGCGAGATAACGAAGAAGTACGTCTTTGAATACAGGACTCCAGGCTCTCCTGCCGATGACGCCATCTATCAGGAGCCAACCCTCCAGGGCAACGCCACCATCGCCTATCGCCAGGAAGGCATGCCGGAAACGAATGTGAATCTCGAATTGCTGTTCAACGCGATAGTTTCAGCCAAGCATTAAATCTTTAATATTTAATCGTTAATCGTTAATCATAAAACGTTAACCCCCTCCTCTTATGCTCAAGGAAATAATACTTCACAATATCAACATCCACAGGAAGGAGATAAAGAACTACACCATAGGTCTGGGCATTCTCTTCGGCTTCTTCAGCATAGTTGCCACCCCGGCATACGATATGGGTGGAACGTATGAACTGGTTTACAACACCTCAATAGGAATCATACAGATATTGATGCTCGCCCTCTTCATGTTTGCCAGTCCCAACTGGATTTTCCGTTTCCAAAAGACGAGGCCCGCTATGATTCAGCATCTCATGCTCCCTGCTTCAAACAGGGATAAGTTTGCCGCCAAGATACTCTTCTCCTATGTGGGATATCTCCTCATGTGCCTCGTGGCTCTCATCGGGGCAGACATCGTTCAGGCAGCATTCCATTTCTTCCTTTATGATAATGCCAAGAGTATCACGCTCGCCCTCCTGACGGAGAAAAACCTTATCTTCATAGCAGGACAGTATAAGGATATCATCTATCATGTCGCCTTTGCCGTATGGGTGCATTCCATCTATACCTTCGGCGCCTCTTTCTTCCGAAACCATTCCTTCATCAAGACCTCTGGGATAATGTTTTTCCTCACGATTCTTTATAACGGTTTCGAAATTGGTGAAAAGATAGACTCTCTTGTCAGCGATGCCTCGATGTCATCCCTCACAAGTAATCCGGAACTATTGCTCGACGTCACATATTTCTCCCTCATGCTGTTGCTTGCCCTCATCAAATACACTTTGGCATACCGCCGTTTCTGTAATACGACAGTCTTGATTTAATTTTTGGCATGTAGGTTGGAAATTTTTCTTCTATCCACCATATTCGCGAAAGTGATTATTAGTTTCTACAGATAAAAGTCCGTTTTGTTTTATTGCAAAATGGACTTTTTGTCATATATAAATCCCCAAAAAAACATGAAAACAAGAAAAAATGTCATATACCTGTCATATTTCCTATTGTCAGCAAGAAAAGAAAAACCTTTTGGCACACCATTTGTTTTTATGCAGACGAAGGCGAAAGCCCGAGAGAGAATCTCACAAGAATATTAACAATTAAAAAGAATAAACAAAATGGGAAAGATTATTGGTATCGACTTAGGTACAACAAACTCATGTGTTGCAGTTTTTGAAGGCAACGAGCCTGTAGTTATCGCTAACTCTGAAGGCAAGCGCACCACTCCTTCTGTCATCGGTTTCGTAAAGGATGGCGAGCGTAAGGTGGGCGACCCTGCTAAGCGTCAGGCTATCACAAACCCTATCAACACCGTCTTCTCCATCAAGCGTTTCATGGGTGAGACCTATGAGCAGAGCGCTAAGGAGGTAAGCCGCGTTCCTTACAAGGTGGTAAACGAGAACGGCTACCCACGTGTTGACATCGACGGCCGCAAATATACTCCACAGGAGATTTCGGCTATGGTGCTCCAGAAGATGAAGAAGACAGCTGAGGACTATCTCGGTCAGGAGGTTACAGATGCTGTCATCACCGTTCCTGCTTACTTCTCTGACTCACAGCGTCAGGCTACTAAGGAGGCTGGTCAGATTGCAGGTCTCAACGTTCAGCGTATCGTAAACGAGCCAACAGCTGCTGCTCTTGCTTACGGCGTTGACAAGGCTAACAAGGATATGAAGATTGCCGTATTCGACCTCGGTGGCGGTACTTTCGATATCTCTATCCTTGAGTTCGGCGGAGGCGTGTTCGAAGTGCTCTCTACAAATGGTGACACTCACCTTGGTGGTGACGACTTCGACCAGGTTATCATCGACTGGCTTGCTAACAGCTTCAAGGCTGACGAGGGCATCGACCTCACAAAGGACCCTATGGCTATGCAGCGCCTTAAGGAGGCTGCTGAGAAGGCAAAGATTGAGCTCTCAAGCTCTACTTCTACAGAAATCAACCTCCCTTACATCTCGGCAGAGGGTGGTGTGCCAAAGCACCTCGTGAAGACTCTCACACGCGCTCAGTTCGAGCAACTCGCTCACAACCTCATCCAGGCTTGTCTCGTTCCTTGCCAGAACGCTATGCGCGACGCAGGTCTCTCTACATCAGAGATTGACGAGGTAATCCTCGTAGGTGGTTCAAGCCGTATCCCTGCAGTTCAGACTCTCGTGAAGAACTACTTCGGCAAGGAGCCTTCAAAGGGCGTAAACCCAGACGAGGTGGTTGCTGTAGGTGCTTCTATCCAGGGCGCTATCCTCAACAAGGAGAGTGGTGTAGGCGACATCGTGCTCCTCGACGTTACTCCTCTTACCCTCGGTATCGAGACAATGGGTGGCGTAATGACAAAGCTCATCGACGCTAACTCTACCATCCCTTGCAAGAAGTCGGAAACATTCTCTACTGCCGTTGACAATCAGACTGCTGTTACAATCCACGTGCTTCAGGGCGAGCGTCCTATGGCTTCACAGAACAAGTCTATCGGTCAGTTCAACCTCGAG